>NZ_CP053445.1 GCF_000769405.2 Rhizobium brockwellii | reverse complement strand
TCAGCTATTCGCCTCTAGTCACGATAATTTTAAGGAACTGATCCAATTATCGTGACAATTGCCCGATTCCCAACTCTGGGCAAGGGATTTAAGGTTAACAGGGAGTTAACGGATATTTCCCGCTTCCATCGCCCAAGGCGAATCTGCAATCATTTACCGTGAGTTAGTCAGATTTACTCCCTTTCGCCTAGTCATCGCAAAATGCAGATTTGCACATGAAACTCCATCGCCTAGCTCACCACACGCTCACATTCTAAGAGCCGGAGCAGCGACTCGCTAGAATCACCTGAGGTGCAGATCTGCACATAGGCACACGCTCAAGGAGATGATTTCTGTCCGCATGACCTTGTTCAAGCGGAGATCATCATGCGGATATTGACCGTTGCACCCGACCAATACGAGCGCCATCGCAACGACCTGAGACAGATGCACCGTCTTCGCGCCACGGTATTCGGCGGACGTCTCGCCTGGGACGTCTCCATCACCGCGGGAGAAGAGCGCGACCAGTACGATGATTGCAAGCCGACTTATCTTCTGGCAATTGCCGACGGCGGAAAGGTCGCAGGTTGCGTTCGTCTCCTTCCAGCTTCCGGTCCCACAATGCTGGAGCAGACCTTCCCCCAGCTTCTCGATGCAAGTTCACTTCGCCCGCATTCTGGGATGGTCGAGAGTTCACGCTTCTGCGTCGATACCTCACCTGCCTCGCAGAGGGGGGCAAGCCAACTGCATCTTGCGACGCTCACCTTGTTCGCCGGTATCATCGAATGGTCGATGGCGAGCGGCTACAGCGAGATCGTCACGGCCACCGATCTCCGCTTCGAGCGCATCCTGAAGCGAGCGGGATGGCCGATGCAGCGTCTCGGTGAACCGGCCACGATTGGTAACACCATCGCTATCGCTGGAAGCCTGCCGGCCGACCTTAGCAGCTTTGAGCAGGTTTGCCCGCAGGGTTATCATTCGACCCCGCAGATCGATGGGTCATTGCTCAGGAGCGCTGCGTGACCCAGCTCCGCTCTCATCCCCGCCTCGTCCGCAAACTGCAGGACGCACTCGGCGACCAACTGTGCATCGCCCTCGATGACGCCACCGTTGTCGAGATCATGCTCAATCCGAACGGCAGGCTGTTCATCGAACGGCTGGGGCACGGCGTGGCACCGGCTGGCATAATGAGCACCGCCGCAGCCGAAGTTGTCATCGGCTGTGTTGCGCATGCCCTGCAGTCGGAGGCCGACGACGAGCGGCCGATCATCTCTGGCGAACTTCCGATTGGTCGACACCGCTTCGAGGGGCTGTTGCCGCCGGTGGTCTCCGGACCGGCATTCACCATTCGCCGTCGTGCCTCGCGTCTCATTCCACTGACAGAGTATATGAATTCGAAGGTGATGACCGAAGCCCAGGCATCGGCCATTCGAAGCGCGATCGACGCTCGGATGAACATCGTCATCTCGGGTGGCACGGGATCGGGCAAAACGACGCTCGCCAATGCCATCATCGCCGAGATCGTGGCGGGAGCCCCGGATGATCGAATGGTCATCCTCGAAGACACCGCCGAAATCCAGTGCGCGGCCGAGAACGCCGTGTCCCTACACACCAGCGATACCATCGACATGGCTCGTCTGCTGAAAAGCACGATGCGCCTGCGTCCTGATCGCATCATCGTCGGCGAGGTCCGCGACGGCGCGGCACTGACGCTGCTCAAGGCCTGGAATACCGGCCACCCCGGCGGCGTCACCACGATCCATTCCAACACGGCGATGTCAGCTTTGCGCCGGCTCGAGCAACTGACGGCGGAAGCCAGCCAGCAGCCGATGCAGGAGGTCATCGGCGAGGCCGTCGATCTCGTCGTCTCTATTGAGCGAACGGGAAAGGGGAGGCGGGTCCGTGAGGTGATCCACATCGAAGGATACCGCAACGGCCGCTACCAGACCGAACATTATGCCCAGATCGATGAGGACAGCCATGTCGCGTAAAATCTCTATTCTTCTCACCGGCGCGACGCTTGTCGCCATTTCTATCGGCTTTACCGATTCCGCACTCGCATCCTCGGGAGGCGGCGGTCTTCCATGGGAATCGCCGCTGCAACAGATCCAGCAATCGATCACGGGGCCAGTCGCCGGGTTCATCGCGCTGGCCGCCGTCGCCATTGCCGGCGCTATGCTGATCTTCGGCGGCGAGCTGAATGATTTCGCGAGACGGCTTTGCTATGTCGCGCTGGTGGGCGGGGTACTCCTCGGTGCTACCCAGATCGTTGCTCTCTTCGGCGCCACCGGTGCCTCGATCGGCGAGACCCACGCACAGGCCGAGCAATACACCCCCGAACCGAGGATGAGGCCGACCATAGCGGGGGAGGGGGCTCATGGCTGAGGCCGGATCTTCCCTGGCGCGCTCGCGTGTGCACAGAGCATTATCGCGTCCAAATCTCCTTATGGGTGCCGACCGCGAACTCGTGCTTCTGACGGCGCTGGCCGCCATCATCCTCATTTTCGTTGTCCTGACCTGGTATGCGGCACTATTCGGCATCGCGATCTGGCTGGTCGCAGTCGCGGCGCTGCGCATGATGGCCAAATCCGATCCACTGATGCGGCGGGTCTATCTCCGCCACATCTCCTACAAGACGTCGTATCGCGCGACGTCGTCGCCGTGGCGCAAGTTCTGAGAGATGGTAGCGCTCAAATCATTCCGCCATTCCGGACCGTCATTCGCCGATCTGGTACCTTATGCCGGCCTCGTCGATAATGGGGTCATCCTGCTGAAAGACGGCTCCCTGATGGCCGGCTGGTATTTCGCGGGGCCGGATAGCGAGAGCTCGACCGACGCCGAGCGCAACGAGGTGTCGCGACAGATCAACGCCATCCTGTCGCGTCTGGGTTCGGGATGGATGATCCAGGTCGAGGCTATCAGGGTGCCAACGGGCGATTATCCGACCAAGGCCGAATCCCACTTTCCCGATCCGGTCACGCGCGCCATCGACGACGAGCGACGAGTGCACTTTCAGACGGAAAGGGGTCATTTCGAGAGCCGGCACGCTCTGATTTTGACTTGGCGGCCGCCGGAACCAAGGCGCTCCGGCCTGACGCGGTATGTCTATTCGGATGCGGCGAGCCGCTCCGCGACCTATGCCGATACGATGTTGCAAAGCTTCCTCACCTCGATCCGTGAAGTCGAGCAATATCTTGCCAATGTCGTGTCGATCCGTCGGATGATGACGCGAGAGACTTCGGAGCGCGGTGGGTTCCGTGTCGCCCGATACGACGAACTTTTCCAGTTCATTCGCTTCTGCGTCACCGCAGAGAACCACCCTGTGCGCCTGCCTGATATTCCCATGTATCTTGACTGGCTGGTGACGGCCGAGTTTCAGCATGGGTTGACCCCAATGGTCGAGAACCGCTTTCTCGGCGTGGTGGCGATCGACGGCCTGCCAGGCGAGAGCTGGCCGGGCATTCTTAACACGCTCGACCGGATGCCGCTCACCTATCGCTGGTCGTCCCGCTTCGTCTTCCTCGACGCCGAGGAAGCACGGGCAAAGCTCGAACGCACCCGCAAGAAGTGGCAGCAGAAAGTACGTCCATTCTTCGACCAGCTTTTCCAAACCCAGAGCCGCTCGGTCGATCAGGACGCGATGCTGATGGTGGCTGAGACTGAAGATGCCATTGCCGAAGCCTCCTCGCAGCTCGTCGCCTATGGCTATTACACACCGGTCATCGTGATATTTGAAGAAGACCCCACCCGCCTCCAGGAAAAGTGCGAGGCTATCCGCCGCCTGATCCAGGCCGACGGTTTTGGCGCGCGCATCGAAACGTTGAACGCCACGGATGCCTTTCTGGGCAGCCTACCCGGCGTCTCCTATGCCAACATCCGCGAGCCGCTGATCAACACCCGCAATCTCGCCGATCTTATTCCGCTGAACTCCGTCTGGTCGGGCAGTCCGACCGCGCCTTGCCCCTTCTACCCGCCGGCCTCGCCGCCCTTGATGCAGGTGGCGTCCGGTTCGACGCCGTTCCGGCTGAACCTGCATGTCGACGATGTCGGGCACACACTGATCTTCGGCCCGACCGGCTCCGGCAAGTCGACGCTGCTGGCGCTGATTGCCGCGCAGTTCCGGCGTTATGCGGATGCCCAGGTGTTCGCCTTCGACAAGGGTGGATCGATGCTGCCCCTGACGCTGGGCCTCGACGGCGATCACTACCAGATCGGCGGCGATATCGGCCCTTTGGTTGGTGGCGAGGTGAAGGCGCTTGCCTTCTGCCCGCTCGCAGAACTGTCGACCGATGGTGACCGCGCCTGGGCCTCCGAGTGGATAGAGATGCTGGTGGCACTGCAAGGTGTGACCATCACCCCGGACTATCGCAACGCCATCTCCAGGCAGATCGCACTGATGGCGGAATCCCGTGGCCGCTCGCTGTCGGACTTCGTTTCCGGCGTGCAGATGCGCGAGATCAAGGACGCACTGCATCACTACTCCGTCGATGGCCCGATGGGCCAGTTGCTCGATGCCGAGCACGACGGCCTGGCGCTTGGCGCGTTCCAGTGCTTCGAGATCGAGGAACTGATGAACATGGGCGAGCGCAATCTCGTCCCCGTTCTCACCTACCTGTTTCGTCGCATCGAGAAACGCCTCACCGGTGCGCCCAGCCTGATCATCCTCGACGAGGCCTGGTTGATGCTCGGTCATCCGGTCTTCCGCGACAAAATCCGCGAATGGCTGAAGGTGCTGCGAAAGGCCAACTGCGCCGTTGTGCTCGCCACCCAGTCGATCTCGGATGCGGAGCGCTCCGGCATCATCGATGTACTGAAGGAAAGCTGCCCGACGAAAATCTGCCTGCCGAACGGCGCGGCACGGGAACCGGGCACGCGCGAGTTCTATGAGCGCATTGGCTTCAACGAACGGCAGATCGAGATCGTCGCAACCGCCATTCCAAAGCGCGAATATTACGTCGTCTCACCGGAGGGCCGGAGGCTCTTCAACATGGCGCTCGGTCCGGTCGCGCTCTCGTTTGTCGGGGCGACGGGCAAGGAAGACCTCAAGCGCATTCGAACCCTTCATTCCGAACACGGGGCCGCATGGCCTCTCCACTGGCTCCAGCAAAGAGGGATCGCCCATGCCGAGACACTTTTTTCTGCCGAATAACATCGCGCACGCCATGGCCATGGCTGCCATTATTCTCCCCGCCGTACTTCCGGCCTCAGCTGAGGCCGGCGGCGTGACGGGCCAGGCGACCGAATGGACCCAGATCGCCAACAATACCGAACTGATTTCGCTGGTCGGCAAGTCGGCCGAGCAGGTCAACAATCAGATTACCCAGATCTCGCAGCTTGCCGAGCAGATCCAGAACCAGATCAACATCTACAACAACATGCTGCAGAACACGGCTCAATTGCCGAGCCATATCTGGGGTCAGGTCGAAAATGACCTGAAGAACCTGCAGAACGTTGTCGCGCAAGGGCAGGGCGTCGCCTTCTCTATGGGCAATATCGACGACGTGCTCAAACAGCGCTTCCAGAGCTTTGCCGAGATGAAGAGCAACCTGCCTGATGCAGCAAGTTTCTCATCGACATACCAGAACTGGTCCGACACCAACCGCGATACGATCGCCGGTTCACTGAAGGCCGCAAACCTGACGGCCGACCAGTTTTCGAGCGAGGAAAGCACGATGTCGTCGCTGCGATCGATGTCGGAATCGGCCGACGGGCAGATGAAGGCGCTGCAGGTCGGGCACCAGATCGCCGCCCAGCAAGTCGCACAAATGCAAAAGCTGCGGGGCCTCGTCTCCCAGCAGATGACGATGATGGGCACCTGGTTCCAGTCTGAACAGGCGCAAAAGGATTTGGCCCAGGCGCGCCGCGAACAATTCTTCAGCGGAAGCGAGCATGACATCCGCGGCGGACAGACGATGGAGCCGCGCTGGTGAGCCCGCGTCTTGTCATCATCCTTGCTGTCGTGGGGATCATCGCGTCCGGAATCGGCGTCGTTAGGTGGATCGTCCAGCCGCCTGCGGCACACCTGCCCGGAGCGGGCGAAGCGTCACCGCACGCTGCATCAGACGCAGACCGCCGGGCTCACCGGGAAAAGTTCTTTGGTGGTGATGCCAACCGCGACATTCGCGGTGGCCAGGAGATGAAGCCGAGATGGTGATCGTTCATCCCTCCCGGCGCGTGGAGCTCGCCTTCGTTTCGATCGGCCTCATCCTAATCGCGAGCACGCCGGCTCTGGCGCAGCAGGGTCAAGTTCTGACGACCCTGGAGAACTCCGTCGTTGCCGCAGCCAAAGGCTGGGAGACGACGGTGATGGATGCGGCGCGGTCGTTGTTCTGGATCCTTGCTGGAATCGAGGTCGGCATCGCCGCTGTATGGTTGGCGATCAATGCTGCCTCGCTCGACAGCTGGTTTGCCGAGCTGGTGAAGCGCATCATGTTTATCGGATTGTTCGCCTTCATCCTCGACCGGGGGCCGGCCTTCGCCAAGGCGGTCGTTGACAGCCTCTACCAGATTGGCGCCGGCGGTGGCTCGGCCTCGCCCGCCAATATTTTTGACGCCGGCATTCGTGTCGCGACCAAGATGTCGGAACAGGCGAAGTTTGGCCTCTTCGAGGATAATGCCCTGGCGATCGCCGCCGTCTTTGCCATGGTCGTGGTCGTCGTCTGCTTCTCGCTCGTTGCCGCTATCTTCGTCTCGGTCATGGTGGAGATGTATGTCGGCCTTCTGGCGGGAATGATCATGCTGGGATTGGGCGGCACCTCCTATACCAAGGATTTTGCCATCAAATATCTGGTCTACGCCTTTTCCGTCGGCATGAAGCTTATGGCGCTGGTGATGATTGCCAAGATCGGCTCGGACATCCTGCTAGGCCTGGCCGAGGCACCGACAGCAACATCAGAGCAGTTCATCACCACGCTTGCGATCGCAGGCATCTCAGTCGTGGTCTTCGTCATCGCCATGTATGTGCCGCCAATCCTGCAGGGTGTCGTTCAGGGCGCTTCCGTTTCCGGCGGCATGGAGTCGATCCGCCACGGCGGACAGGCCGCATCTTTTGCGGCGGGTGCCGGATTTTTGGCGACGGCAGCAGCCAGCAGAGGATTTCAGGCAGCAGGAGCGGCACGGGCAGGGGGAGCATCCCTTAGCAGTGCCGCGATGCGCGGCATGGAAGCTGGCATCGGCGGTGCTGCAGGTGCCGTCGGTTCGGCCGCGAAGGAAAAGGCGGTCGGGTCACCCGGCGCCTATGCCGGATCCCTACTCGGGCTTGCCAATGCCAAACTCGACCAGCAGTCGGGTCGGACCGCATCGCCTCCACCACCGCCACTTAACGAGACCAAATAACTGGAGGCCGACCCGCCATGGCCGGACACAATCCGCTCGATAATCCCGATCTTGCCAATCCCTATATCGCCGCCCGCAACGAATGGAACGAGCGTTATGGCTCCTATGTCAGATCCGCCGCCGCATGGCGCATCGTCGGCATCGCCGGCATGACCATGGCTGTAATCGGCTTTGGCTACGCGCTGTACCAGAGCACCCAGGTCAAACTCGTTCCCTATATCGTCGAGGTCGACAAGCTCGGCACGGCCGTCAATGCCGGCTTTCCTCAACAGATCGAATATGCCGATCCGCGTGTGGTACGCGCCACTCTCGGCAGCTTCGTCTCGAATTTTCGCAGTGTGACGCCGGATGCGGTCGTGCAGAAGCAATACATCGATAGAACCTATGGGCTGCTGAGGACATCCGACCCGGCGACCGAGAAGGTCAATGCCTGGTTTCGCTCGAACTCACCGTTCGAGAAAGCGAAGAACTCGACTGTCGCGATCGAGGTCAACAATATCGTCGCGCTCTCGAACCAGAGCTACCAGTTGGACTGGACCGAATTCGAGCGCGACCGGCGCGGCAAGGAAACTGCCGTTCGTCGTTTCCGCGGCATCGCCACGGTGACACTTACCCCACCACAGGACGAGGGCGTCATCCGCCTGAACCCCATCGGTCTCTATCTCCGCGACTTCGACTGGACAGCACAGCTTTGAAAGGCATGGCCCCGAACATGATCATCCCGCGAACAAGAACACGGGCCACCCTGACGGGCGCTCTCGCCTCGGCAATGTTGGCGTCTTCAGTGGTCGCTCCCCTGCATGCATATGCTGCCGATGGCGTCACGGCCAACGAAGCGAAGGGCATGGGCATCTCCACCCAGTGGCGAGGGTCTCGCGGCTTGGTGACCAAAGGAGCCGACGGCAAGGTGATCTTCCTCTACGGCGAGGTGCAGCCCTCCGTCGTCTGCTCACCGCTACAGGTCTGCGATATCGAACTGCAAGGCGGCGAGGTGGTCCGCGACGTGCTCGTCGGCGACACGGTGCGGTGGAAGGTAGAGCCCGCGACTTCGGGTGCTGCCGGCGGTCAGGCCATCCATCTGATCGTCAAACCATCGGAGCCTGGTCTCGTAACCTCGATGGTGGTGACGACGTCCAGGCGTACCTATCACATCCAGCTCAAATCCCATCCGACCCAGTATATGGCCCGTGTCGGGTTCGAATATCCGGAGGATGTTTCGGCGAAGCTGGCCGACATCAACGCCCGGATCGAGGCGACCACCATCCCAGGCGCAGGCGTCCCCGCCGAGCAGCTGAACTTCTCCTATTCTGTTTCGGGCAGCGCCGGTTGGCGACCGACGCGGGTCTATTCTGATGGGCTCAAGACCTACATCCAGTTTCCGCGCTCGATTTCCGGCCAGGATGCGCCTGTTCTTTTCGTCACCTCAGGCGGGCAGAACCGGATCGTCAACTATCGGATGAAGGGCGACATGATGGTCGTCGATTACCATGTCGATCGCGCGGTGCTCGTGTCGGGGGTCGGTTGGAAACAGGAAAAGATCACCATCAAGCGGGGAGGGCGGCAATGAACATCCCTCTCTCCCATTCGCGCGCCTTGCAACGCCTCCGCAATTTTGCCGCAGCCTGCGCCCTAGCCGCCCTTCTTTCCGGATGCCAGTCGATAGGGACTGACAGTGTCGTGGCCAGCAGCGCGCCACCGGAAATATCCGGTCCCGCCGCCAGCGCCATCGCCGGCGATATGGTGAGCCGCCTTGCCGAACAGATCGGGCCGGGAACAGCGACCATTGCGCTCAAGACTGATACCTCGCCCTTCGGACAGGCGATGGAAGCGGCGCTGAAGGGATGGGGTTATGCCGTCGTCACCGATCAGAAGACAGATAGCGGCGCGACGGTCATCCCGCTCGCCTATGTGATCTTAGACGTCGATGGTCAGGTCCTGGTCCGTCTATCGACAAATAGCGTCGAGCTCGGCCGCGCTTATTCCGTCACGGCAAACGGCGCGACGCCAGCAAGCGCCTTGTCGCTCATGCGGCGCGGGTGAGGGAGGATCATATGGTGCAATCTCTCAATCTCGGCGGCGCGCCAAACAGCCAGGCGCCATCCACTATCCGGCGGATCAACCGCCTGCCGATCGTCGTCATTATCGTCCTGGCTGTCGCGTTTCTTGGCGTGATCTTTTACGGCCTTGCCTCCCGCGGGCTCTACTTCGGCAGGGACACCGGCCCGGAGACAAGTTCGGGCAATCCGGCTTCGACGTTCGCCGACCAGATCAAACGGGGCGTTACCGACGGTATTATCGGCGATCCGCAGGAGCAGACCACCTTCCAACCGACGCCGGTCGAGACCAAGCAGGTAGAAGAAAAGACGAACAATCCCTTCACGCCGCAGCCGGGGCAACGCGAGGTGCAGCAGCGCGGTCAGGACCTCGAAGCGGAAGCGGTCTGGCGGGCTCGTCTTCAGCGAGAACAACAGGAACAGCTTCTCCGTGAGCAGCAGCGCCACCGGATGGCCCGCCTGCAGGCGAACAACGCTGCCTATGATGCGCCGCTTGCCATCGATCGCGGCAAATTGGACGGGCGTGCTGAAACGCATGATGCGACCGCAGACACGGCGGCAAGAGCCGCAACGACTTCAGCGAACACGGCAAGTGGTCCCGATCTCTATGCGGCCGCGTTGCGCGCCGGGCTCGGTGGTCAAAACGTTGATCCCAATGCCCAAGGCGCCAAGGAGGATTTCTTCAATGCCGACCTGAAAGAGCTTGGCTACTTGCCGAACCGTGTCGTGCCCCAACAATCACCCTTCGAGCTAAAGCGCGGTTCGGTCATTCCGGCAACACTGATCACTGGCGTCAATTCAGATCTGCCGGGGCGGATCACCGCCCAGGTGAGCCAGAACGTCTATGACAGCGCGACAGGGCATCGTCTGCTCATTCCGCAAGGAACGAAGCTGTTCGGCCGCTATGACAGCAAGGTGTCCTTCGGACAGAAACGCGTTCTCGTCGTGTGGACCGACATCATTTTCCCGAACGGCTCGACACTGCAGATCGGCGGCATGTCGGGGACAGATGCGCAAGGATATGGTGGTTTCAGCGACAAGGTGAACAATCATTATTTGAAGACCTTCGGCTCGGCCGTGCTGATTGCCCTGATCGGAACAGGTATCGACATGGCCGTTCCGGAGAGTTCGACGCTCGCGACCCAGGACACGGCCTCGGATGCGACGCGGCGGAATTTCGCAGAGACGTTTGGGCGGGTTGCTGATCGTACCATCCAACGGAATATGGATGTTCAGCCAACCCTCGAAATTCGCCCGGGCTACAAGTTCAATGTCCTTGTCGATCAAGACATTGTTTTCCCGGGAGCCTTCAAAGGCTGACCATCGGCTGGAACAGTCGTCAAAGGATGGCTCGATCTTGCGCGTTCGTGCCCGATCAGGACATCCAGCCCTGGAGAGCTTAATCTGCCGAAACCCTGACGATGAGGCGGCTTTCACCGAGAAGCCCCTACTCATCCATGATCGGGTGGGCGACCGACACAATGTGGGCGTTGATGCGCTTGAGATCCCGAAGAATGTCGAGATGAAGTGAGCTCGTCTGAAGGCTATCTGCGCGACCGTTCCTCAGCCGCTCCAGGTGTCGCTCGGAAGATTGTTTTTCCATGTTTCGAACTTCAACCTTCCTCTCCATCAATTGCTGGGCGAGGTTGAAGTCACGCGTGATCAGGATCGTTTGCGAAATTCGCAAGTTGTCGATCGTCAGCTTGAACAACTGCTGTAGCTCGGCGAAACCATCGTCGGAAAACTTCAGTCCTTGGGAAACCTTCTTTCGCACTGCCGGCAAAAGACCTTTCTCGATGATGTCACCAATGTGCTCGAGATTAATGGCATAATCGATGATGACGATCGATTTGCGCCCTTCGTCCTCTGAAAGGCCTGTCCGTCCGAGCTTCGACAGATAGACCTTGATCTCCTGCTGCAAGCGATCGACCTGAGCTTCCAGGGCAGGGATCTCGCGAAGCCCGGTTTCGTTGTTGTGATCGAAGGCGTCAGATGCTTTCAGCAGCATTTTCTCGATCAGGTCACCGACACCGAGTACCTCCCTTGCGGCGCTGGCAAGTGCCACGACTGGCGTCGAGAGTTCTACGGGATCAAGATATTTTGGCGCGTCTCCAGTTTGCATCTGCTCGGGTATCAAGATCGTCATCCAACGTGCCAATAGCCTTGAAAACGGCCAGGCAATCAGCGCGAGGGAGAGGTTGAAGGCGAGGTGCACATCGACTGGCAGCTTTGTCGCGGCGAGGGGAAGCATCGCAAGTAGATCAGCCGCCAATTGTGCACCCGGGAGGGCGATCAGACAACCAGCGGCACGTACGATCTGATTCCCAAGTGTCACACGTCGTGCCGCACCGGAACCTGACAAAGACGCAATCACCGGTGGGACGGCGCCTCCGAGATTGGCACCAAGTACCAGTGCGACGACAAGACCGCCGGAAAGCATTCCGGTCGACGATAGTGACAAAATCAGGATTACCGCCGCGAGGCTTGACGATGACAGTATGGCGATCACAGCCGAAAAACACATTGCTATCGGCCAAGCGTTGTCGAGCAGGCCGATGAAGGCAGCAAGCGCAGGCGAATGACGGAGGGGCTCGGTCGCACTGCTCAAGAGATGCAGCGAAAGCAACATGAGGGCAATTCCGATTAAAGCGGTGCCAGCGCCCTGTCGTGACGTGGAATTACTTCTGTAAAAGATGATGCCGACGAACAGCAGAACTGGCGAAATCCATTCGATTCCTGTCGCCACGATCCAGGCCGTTACGGCTGTTCCTACGTTGGCGCCAAGAAGCACCACCTGGGCCATCCTTGGTTTGATCAGCTCGCGCTCGACGAAGGAGGAAACCATCAGCGCGGTTGCAGTCGAACTTTGCAACGCGACTGTCGCGACAAAACCCGACACGAATGACCGAAGGCTTCCCTTGGTGCCGCTTGCCAGTCCCGTACGCAGCTTCGCGCCCAGC
This sequence comes from Rhizobium brockwellii, assembly GCF_000769405.2. Classification (NCBI taxonomy): domain Bacteria; kingdom Pseudomonadati; phylum Pseudomonadota; class Alphaproteobacteria; order Hyphomicrobiales; family Rhizobiaceae; genus Rhizobium; species Rhizobium brockwellii. The sequence continues at coordinate 130,403 of NZ_CP053445.1, read as the reverse complement.
GCACGGATTGCTCCATCCTTGACCAGCGCAAGGCCGAAGAGAAGCAACGCCACCGCTCCGAGCAAATTTATCATGACCACAGTGGAATTCAATTTTGAGCTCCGTTCGAGTTCGAGTTGTCCGGCGTGTCGGCTGAGCAAGACGGGATCGATTGCCGTCTGCGACTTTGGAGCTCTAGGAGCAGCGGTCATTATGATCGATATCGCTCACTCATTCAAGAGTTCTCAGTTTTTCCGCTCTTGGCCATCCTACTCAGACAGTGATTTATCTTCGATAATGCTGCAAAGCAGCATCTTTTGTCATCAATCTGTCATTTGACAAAGATAGATAACGATCATACGAATGATCGAATTAGATCACTATTCGAAGAGAGACACCGTGTTAACAGCCGCCCAGGACCGCCAAGCCAAAATCGCAGACCTGCTGCGCGAGGAGCAGTTTGTCGCGATCAATACGCTGACTGAACGTTTCCAAATCTCGCTCGCAACAGCCCGGCGCGATCTTGGCGACCTCGAGCAGGCCGGCGTACTTCGCCGGACGCATGGTGGTGCCGTTAGCGTCAATCAGGTCGGCCAGGACCCAACGCATGCTGCGCGCGCGATTTCGCGTCAAGCAGAGAAGGCAGCCATTGCTGCCGTCGCCGCAGGGATGATCGCCGACGGTGACGCAGTCTTTCTCGATGCCGGGACGACCGCACTTGAGGTCGCCAAGATCCTGTCGGCTCGCAAGGGTCTGACGCTGATCTCCAACGGTCTTGATATTGTAGCCGAGCTCTCCCGGGGCGAAGGCAACACCATTTATTCCGTCGGTGGTGAGTTCACCGATACGAACCGCTCCTATCGCGGACCGCATGCGGAAAGCTTCATTCGCCAGTTCAACGCCGACAAGCTGATCCTCAATGCCAGCTCGATCGATCTCGATCGCGGCCAGATCTGCACATCGACACCGATGAACGCCAGCGTTCAGAAAGCCATGATCGAAGTCTCGAGCCGTGTGATCGTGGTCGCCGACCACTCGAAGTTCACGAAATCCAGCTTGTCGGTCACAGCAAAAATCGAGGACGTCGGTGTGATTATCACCGACGTCGGCACCAGGACCATCATCGACACGGTGCCAGAAAAATTGCGGAGGAAGTTCGTGATCGCGAACTAGGGCTCGATGTCCCCGCCAATCCGTCAATAGAAACTTGTTAAGTCCGGGAGAGGACCGATGGTAAAAACTGATCGCAGAAATTTCCTTATTGGCGCAAGCGTTGCCGCGCTCGCATCGACCACCAGCCTGAAATTCGCCTTTGCAGCAGATCGCCGCGCGTTGCGGATCGGCGTCAACGGCCTGCCGAGTTCGCTTGAGCCGATCAACGGTATCAGCAACACTGGTCCCCGCATTATCAACCAGATCTTCGACACCCTTATCCGTCGCGACTATTTCGCTGACGGCGCAAAGGGAAATGGCATCAAGCTGGTGCCGGCACTCGCCGAAAGCTTTGAACGCATCGATGACAAGTCGGTACGCTTCAAGCTGCGCCAGGGCGTTAAATTCCACAACGGCGCTGAAATGACGGCCGAGGACGTAGCCTTTACCTTCTCTTCCGAGCGTCTTTGGGGCGATGAGGCGATCAAGACTGTCCCGAACGGCCGTAATTTTTCGCCGAACTGGGATGAACCGGTTGTCGAGGACAAGTACACGGTTGTGCTGCGGACCAAGACGCCGTCCTATCTCATCGAAAAGTATCTCGGTTCCTGGCTCGGCCCCATCGTTCCGAAGGAATATTACAAGAGCCTCGGCGCCGTCGCCTTTGGTAACAAGCCCATTGGTACCGGTCCGTACAAGTTCCAGGAGCTGGTCGCCAACGATCACGTCACGCTGGAAGCCAATGACGCCTATTGGGGTGAAAAACCCACGGCCTCCAAAATCACGTATCAGGTCGTCGCTGAACCGGCGACACGCGTCGCCGGTCTCATCAGCGGCGAATACGATATCATCACCACTTTGACGCCGGACGACATGGCGCTGGTTGACGGATACTCGGACCTCGAAACGCGGGGCACGCTGATCGAGAACGTCCATATGTTCACCTTCAACATGAACCAGCCGATCTTCCAGAACAAGGCGTTGCGCCGGGCCCTTGGCCTCGCGGTTAATCGTCCCCTGATGGTCGAAGCACTCTGGAAGAAAACCGCGTCCATTCCGAACGGGTTCAACTTCCCTCACTATGGGGCAAGCTTCGATCCGAACCGCAAGGCTATGGAATACAACATCGAAGAAGCCAAGCGCCTGGTCAAGGAAAGCGGCTACGACGGCACGCCGATCACCTATCACACGATGGGTAACTACTACGCGAACGCCGTACCGGCGCTGATGATGATGATCGAGATGTGGAAAGCGGTCGGCATCAATGTCGAGCCAAAAATCTACGCTCCGGGAACCACGCCGAAGGATCCCGACATCTTCATCCGCAATTGGTCGAATGGCCAGTGGCTGACAGACGGTCTCACCACACTGGTATCCGAGTTCGGCCCCGGCCGCGGCATCCAGAAGCGCTGGGGCTGGAAAGCACCTGCCGAGTTCAACGAACTTTGCGACAAGGTGGCCCAGTTGAAGGATGGCGAGGAGCGCTCGGCCGCTTTCAATCGCCTGCGCGATATCTTCGAGGACGAGGCTCCTGCCGTGCTCCTGTATCAGCCGTATGACGTCTATGCCGCGCGCAAGGACGTCCAGTGGAGCCCGGTCTCGTTCGAGACCATGGAATTCCGCAAAAACCTGAACTTCAAATAACCACGAACCGACAAAATTGGCGGTGCGCATCCGTGCGCACCGCCCCCTGGGAGGGAAGAATGTCTACCTTGTTGAATGTTCGTAATCTCGTGGTCGAGGTTCCGGCACAAAAGATCAAAATCATCGATGACGTGAGCTTTTCGCTGGAGGCCGGGCAGACGCTTGGGCTTGTCGGAGAATCCGGCTGTGGCAAGAGCATCACCTGTTTTGCCGTTGGTAACATGCTTCCGCGCGGGATCGCCCAGACGGCTGGCTCTATCGAATTCGGAGTGGATCCGGCGGTCGTGGGCAAGGCCGGCAAACCGACCATCGCGATGATTTTCCAGGACCCGACAAGCAGCCTGAACCCCGTCCATACGATCGGTTATTACCTTGAATCGGCGCTCTACCGCCATCAGGGCCTAAGGGGCAGTGACGCCCGAATGGAGGCCATGCGCCTTCTTGAGCGGGTAGGCATCGACCGCGCCAAGAGCAGGCTGCGCTCGTACCCGCATCAGTTCTCCGGCGGCATGAACCAGCGCGTGATGATTGCTCATGCCCTTGCGGCCAAACCCCAGCTTTTGATTGCAGACGAACCAACGACAGCGCTGGACGTAACGATGCAGGCGCAGATCCTCCATCTGCTCGAAGAGTTGAAAGCTGAAACCGGTATGGCCCTGATCATCGTTTCGCATGATCTGGGTGTCATCGCGCGATTGGCCGACCGGGCAGCCGTGATGTACTGCGGCAAAATTGTAGAGACAGCGCCCGTCGCCGAATTGCTGGACAGGCCTGCCCACCCCTATGCGCGCGCGCTTATCGACTGCATGCCGAGCATCGACGCTGCCGATCTCGAGCCGCCGGTTCCGATCCCCGGTTCCGTCCCGCTTCTCGATAGCCTGCCTGAAGGCTGTTATTTCCATCCGCGCTGTTCGCGCGCGAGCGGTGAATGCACCGCTCGCTTCCCGGCCCCTGCAAAGATCGGCCTCGCCCATGAAGCCGCTTGCTACCATCCGGTGGCCGCATGACGACGAACCTCCTCCACACGCGCAATCTGTCCAAGGCGTTCAAGCACAAAACTGGTTTCTTCGCCAAGCCTACCAGCCAATTCGCATGCAACGCGATTGAACTGGAGCTGGCACCACGCGAGCGGTTGGGGGTTGTCGGCGAGTCCGGTAGCGGCAAGTCCACGCTCGGTCGACTTCTCCTCGGATTGACGCCGCCCACCAGTGGCGACATCTGGTTTGAAGGCGTGAACCACAAGGAGCGAAGCCCGCAGGACTGGAAGCAGTTTCGCATCAGAACCTCGCTCGTGCAGCAAAACCCTTTGTCCGCATTGAACCCGCAGATGACGGTCGGTCAGCAGGTTGCCGAGGGCCTCCTGGTGCATCATGTCACCAATCGCGCCGGCGCCTATGAACGAGCCGCAGCCATGCTTGAGCGTGTTGGCCTGTCGAGTGCGATGATGAGCCGCTATCCCCACCAGATGTCGGGCGGCCAGAGACAGCGCGTGGTTATCGCTCGTGCTCTGATCCTTGATCCGAAGCTCGTCGTCTTCGACGAGGCTGTCTCTGCGCTGGACGTTTCGGTGCAGGCGCAGGTCGTAGCATTGCTACGCGAGCTCTGGCAGGAACTAGATCTCGGCTATGTCTTCATCACCCATGATCTCCGTATCGTTCGTCATCTTGTTGATCGTATCGCGGTCATGTATCTCGGCCGCGTTGTCGAGACTGGAGATATAAAGTCGGTCTACCAATGGCCACGCCATCCCTATACGCGCGCGCTTCTGGCTTCCGTTCCGACAATGGACCCGACGGTTCGTAATATAGAACCGCCGATCAAGGGTGAGCTAGATGCTTCGAAGGTGGCGCAAGGATGTGCATTCCGTTCGCGCTGTCCATTCGCAATCGAGAGATGCGCAACCGAGATACCGGACCTTCGGCCAGTTGGCGGCCAGCTAGTCGCATGTCACCGGGCTGAGGAGTTCCCGCAATCGATTGCGTTATCGCCTCAGACTGCGCTGCAGAAGGAGATTGCGTAATGGGTTCTTTCATAACAGCTCGCATCATCCGCGCACTCATCGTCCTTATCTCCACCGTGACAGTCGTCTTTGTCGTGCTTCGTCTGAGCGGCGACCCTGCACAGCAGATGCTCCCAGATACAGCGAGTCCCGAAGCGCTGGAGGCTTTTCATGCGAAGTGGGGATTGGATCGAACAATCTTCGAGCAATATGTGATCTATGTCGGGAATGCGCTGCGGGGCGACTTTGGCACGTCCTTCGCGGATGGCCGCGAAGTCTTCGAGATTGTCAGAGAGCGAATTCCAAAGACACTGCTTCTGACGGTATCCGCCTTCTTTATCAGCATAATGATTGGCATCCCGGCCGGTATCATCGCTGCTGTGCGCCGTGAGTCCCCTGTCGACAAGGGTGTTATGGCAGGAGCGGTGCTCGGCTACAGTATCCCAAACTTTCTGCTTGGCTTGATATTCGTCTTTCTGTTCGCCGTCTGGCTGCGTGTGCTTCCAAGTTCCGGCAGTTCTTCCTGGAAACATATGATCCTTCCGGTGGCAACGTTCGCCCTCTTCAATGCGGCTGGCATTGCCCGGTTCATGCGTTCGACGCTGATTGACGTGTTGGGCCAGCCCTACATCGCTGCCGCGCGTGCCGACGGGATCCCGAACTGGGAGATCATTGTCCGGCACGCACTGCCGAACGCCGCGATCCCAATGGTGACCACGCTTGGTTTTACCGCCGGTGGGCTGCTGGGCGGTGCTGTGCTCATCGAACCGGTCTTTGCGTGGCCAGGCCTTGGTAGCGGTTTTGTCGCCGCCACCAGCAGCGGCGACCTCTCGGTGGTCCAGGCGATGATCCTCCTGTTTACCGCCTTCATGGTGACCATCAATCTGACCGTCGACGTCCTCTACGCGGTTCTCAACCCCAAGATCAGGAAGCAGTGACATGACGACAGCGACATCATCGCGTTCGTACACGAGCGCCATTTGGGCCCCTTTCCACCGCATGCCAATCAGCATCGGCGCATGCTGCACATGGATCGCAATCGTTATCGCTATCGGTGTTTCGGCGCGATGGGTGGCGCCCTTTGACTACCTCCATCAAGACCCTCTGGCCCGCTTTGCCAAACCGTTCCTGTCCGCCGCCCATTTTCTCGGGACCGATTACCTTGGCCGGGACGTGGTCAGCAATCTTCTGGTGGCAACCCAGACGACCCTGATGATCGCCATCATCGGATCGATCATCTGTGCTTTGGTCGGGACCAGCCTTGGTCTGCTCGCCGCCCACTTCGGTGGCTGGGTGGATAACGCCATCATGGGGTTTTCCGACGCCATGGCGTCTATTCCCTTTATCATCGTCGCACTCGGCGTATTGGCTATCTTCGGATCCAGCCCGCTCCTGTTCGTTTTCCTGGTCGGGTTTGCAAACTGGGAGCGCTATGCCCGACTGACACGCGGCCTGGTTTTGAGCGCCAAGGAAGAGGGCTACGCGGAGGCCGCCCGGATCGTCGGCGTTCCGCCTATGCGTATCTACCTGAGGCACATGCTCCCGAATATCGCCGGGCCTCTCATCGTGCAGTTCACAGTGAACTTCCCGGAAATCATCCTGCTCGAAAGCGGTCTGAGCTTCCTCGGCCTTGGCATTCAACCACCGGCGACGAGCCTGGGCCTGATGGTGGCAGACGGTCGCAACTATCTGGCCATCGCATGGTGGCTGGCTGCGTTCCCCGGCGTCGTGATCGTGCTTACAACCCTGTCCATCAGCCTGCTCGGCGACTACCTGCGCGACCGTCTCGACGCGCGCCTCCGTTAAACGAAAGGAAAAGCAAATGAACCCCCTGAGAATGACACCGAAGACGATGCGTGTCGCCGGCCACCGCGGCCACAGCGAAGGGGCGCCGGAAAACACGTACGCCGCATTCCGCAAGGCCCGCGAATATGCCGGACCCGGCGTGACATGCGAAACCGATCTGCGCATCACCAGCGACGGCGAGCTCGTCCTGATCCACGATGAGGCCGTGGATCGCACGACCGACGGCCATGGCCTTGTCCGTAACATGACCTATGCCGAAATCGAGACCTTGAGTGCCGGTCTCTGGTTTGGTGAGGAGTTCGCGGAGGAACGGGTGCCGCGCCTTAGGGACGCACTCAAATTTGCTCGTGAGTATGGCATCATCTATCAGCTCGAGCTCAAGACGTATGGCCATGACGACGTCTTCTTTCCCAAGCTGAGAGCGATGATTGACGAACTGGTCTGCGCGGATCTGCTGCAGTTTTCGTCATTCGACTTCGTGCAGCTGCGCGCGTTGAAGAAGGCGATCCCGGACGTTCCAACGGTCGGTCTTTCTCATTCCCGTTTGATCGATCCGGCCGCGATTGCCCTGGAGGCGAACGTCGACGCGATCAACCTGGAGATCCACCATTTCCCAAGCGGCGAGGCACGCCAGCTGCACGAGGGCGGCATCGCAACCTTCCTGCACGTGCCACCTCCCAGCAAACTGAAGAACCTCAAGACCTATGGCGTCGATATCGAGGCCGATGTGGTTGAATGGATCCGCGATGGTCAGCTCGACCAGCTGATCAGCAACGATGTCTCCCAGGTCGTCCGGCTCAAGGACATGGCCAATGCATGATTTGAATACGCCAGCCTCGGTCGAGACAATCATCGAAGGAATCGCTCGGGAGGCCGGTGAGCTTGCACTTGATCATTTTCGATCGCTGGCAAGTCTGCCCGTCGAAAAGAAGGGGCATCTCGATCTTGTGACGGAAGCCGACAGGCAGGTCGAAGATTTGTTGATCGCGCGTCTCAAACAGGCCTTTCCGGACGACGGTATCTACGGAGAGGAGCGCGGCGAGCTCGCTGGGACGTCTGGTCGGATCTGGGTCATCGACCCGATTGACGGAACCTTCAATTTCGTTCGAGGCGGCGACAACTGGGCGATCTCGATCGGTCTCTTTGAGAACCGCCGCCCGACCTTCGGGGTGATCTACGCACCTGTTCGCGACCAGATGCTTGTCGGTGGCAAATCGGTTCCCACACAGCTCAACGGAAAGGCGTTGTTACCGCTGCGTCCGCTCGACATGTCGCAGGCGGCCATGAGCTTTGGTATCCACCCGACAGTGGCAACCAAAGATCGCCTCGAACTGATGCGGTTCATTTCGGATGAGCTGCGCATAAGCTTCCGGTTCTGCGGATCGGCGACGCTATCGTTTATCTCGGTCGCACTGGGTGAAACAGACGGTTACCTCTCTCTTGGCGACTCGACATGGGATGTCATGGCGGCTCTGCCGATCCTGGCCAACCTTGGCGTCTCGCACACCATCGACTGGGACCACACCGACCTGTCGCAGAAGCTGCGGTTTGCATGTGGCAGCGATGAATTCGTCAGCCGGCTTCAGCCGCTCCTGCAAAACGTGGCAGCGGCCGCGTGATTGTTGGCAAATGACTGGGATCCGGTGCCGCGCACGGTCGCGGCACCCCGAAGCCACAGCTTTAAAGGGTTGATCACGCCATGGCCGGTGAGCTTTCAAGGCGAACATCGCTGTCTCAGCTCGCACGCGTCACCGACACGCTTTTTCATGGCAACGTCCGGACGCAGTATGCGGCGATTTGCTATCGTCACAATAACGGCGACGGATCGATCGAAGTTCTTCTGATCACGAGCAGGGATAGCGGGCGCTGGGTCATTCCGAAGGGCTGGCCAATGCGGAAGAAGAAGCCCCACGAGATTGCGCGTCAGGAAGCATGGGAAGAGGCAGGCGTGCGCGGGCGCGTGCGGAAAAAGGCATGGGGCCACTACACCTATATGAAGAAGCTCGATGACGGTGAACTCGTGCCCGCCGTTGTCCAGGTTCACTTGCTCGATGTGGCGCAGATGGAAGACGACTTCCCGGAGCGCCATCAGCGCAGACTGGCATGGTTCAGGCCAAGCATCGCTGCTTCGGCTGTGGAGGAGCCAGAACTGAGCGGTCTCATCACCAAACTCGAACTATTCGATTCAGACAAGGGTCGTTTGCGCCGAGTGCCTGAAACATCGTGATGATCACATTCCACGCCGACAATTTTACAAGGAGCATGAAATGGACATCGAGCTATTGAAGCGCAGCGCTGACCTGCGTTCGCTCGCGGACATACGCCTTGTCACGTTGGAAGATGGCCTGGGGCGCGGTCAGCGTATCTTGGTCGCCCGAAACGCAGCAGGCGTTGCGTTTGAAGTCGCTGTCGATCGCGGGTTCGACATTTCCAGCCTGTCTTTCAAAGGGACGAATATCGGCTGGCACTCACCGGCGCAGATGGCATTTCCGACGCATGACCCGGGATCTGAGGACGGGTGGGGCTTTCTCCGCAACTTCGACGGTTTCCTGGTTACATGCGGGCTGGACCATTACAGCAAGCCCTCCGAACTCGATGTCAGCCACTATAACCATCCCCACCTGAAGACGTGGAAAATGCCTCTCCATGGCCGGATTGCAACCGAGAAGGCGCGCCTCGTCAGCTATGGCGTAGATATCGAGACCCTCGAAATTTCTTGTGAGGGGATAGTCAGGCAAGCAAGTGTTTTCGGGGAAACGCTGGAACTGCGGCGCAAAGTCACCTTGCCGATCTTTGGTTCGGAGCTGACGATCCAGGACACGGTTACAAACCGTGGGTTCAGGCCGACTGACCACGCGATCATGTACCACACGAATTTCGGCTATCCCTTCCTCGACGACACGCTCACGATCGGCGGTTTGCCAGATGAATTCTCTTCCGAAATCAACTCATCTGCACCCAGGCCAGGTGACGAATATGGCGAGAAAGTCGATGTAGTGGACAATCGCGTCACACCACATCAGGTCCCTATTCTGCTTCGCAATCCGAAGTGCGGGATCGAAATTGCCATGACCTATGGTCAAGCGGCGCTTCCTAAGCTGGCCATATGGCGGGCATATCAGTCAGGTGTTTTTGCGCTAGGAGTGGAGCCGAGAACGGATCTGCGGCCCGCCAACGGCACGATGCTGCAGCCGAGCGAGGGCCGTTCTTATGTTCTCATGTTTGGGTTCTCGTCACTTTAAGCGGACAGTGCCGCCAAAAGGCGACAACACCAGTCGCGTGACCTGAGACCACTGGGTAGAGCTGACGGCACCGACTGTGTCGCGCATCGGATCATGTACGTGCGCCCGGCTGAGCCGGCTGCAGGATGACGGTTACCAAGGCGCGTTCAAGGTCCCCTGATTACGCTGCGCCCATGTCTATCTACCGTGCGGTGAGCGAATCTAATTTGTGGTTCATCAACAAAGGCCCCTCAGCTCAAGACGTGTGTTGTCGTGGTGCCTTATCAAATGTCTGCCGAAAAGCGTGACCAAAGGCACTTTGCGATGTGTAGCCGACACTTGCCGCGACGTCTGCAATGCTGGAATGACGTTCAGCCAGAGCGGCACGGGCGCGCGTCATCCGCCAGTTGCGCATATAGGCAAAGGGTGCCTGTCCTACCCGGCAGGCGAAAGCGGAAGAGAAGGCCGCCCGTGACATTCCCGCCTCTGTGGCCAGATCGGCAACGGTCCACGGCCGTGCGATATCGCTATGAAAGCATTGGATAGCGCGTCCGATGCGTGGATCCGCCAGCGCGCCAAGCCAGCCGCTGGTCGTGTCGGAAGCCGACGCGAACGTCCGGATAGCATGGATCATAAGAACCTCCGCTAACCTGGCCGTCACAATCTCCCGTCCCATAGCACTCTGTTCCGCCTCCGCGTCCAACAAACCCAGAAGCGCTGTTATCGTTGCGGCTCCCGTCGACATGCCAGAGATGTGCATGAACGATGGCAGCATATCGAGAAGGAAGGCAGCGTTGCCGGGCGCAAAGGATATGCCGCCGCCGAGCGTCACCGTGTCGTCACCGCGCAAGCGAACAACATCATTCCCTTCCACGTACAATGGCAAACCGTCGATTGGCACCAGCCCGGGATCGCTCGCGATAACATAGGCCGTGCGGCCGATCAGGCAGCAGTCGCCCGTCTCCAGGCGCTGGGGAGCGGTATCGGGCAGCAGAAGCCAGCCTGTTCCACGCAGCACTGCAACGAATTTCAGGCGCTCAAGCGCTGGGAATGCCAACGCCCAATCACCTGACCCCTCGAAGCGAGTCCTCCGCGTCGCCCGTGCATCGAGCACGGTGAGCACATCTGACAGTGGATCGAACATTTGAGACGATTGCGATAAATTCATGGCTTATCAAGCATAGTACGTCTTGCCCAATCTTTCTACAGTCAAGTGGAAGGAGACCAACATGACTATAGCAGGCAAGGTAGTAGTGATCACAGGCGCCAGCAGCGGCATTGGCCGCGCGACCGCAGTTGTTCTGGCTGAGGCTGGCGCGACAGTGGTGCTTGGCGCGCGGCGCGAAGATGTCCTGGCGGAAGTTGCCCGGGACATCGCTGCTGTCGGCGGCAAGGTCGCCTACAAAGTGACCGACGTGCGCGTTCGTGCCGATCTCGAAGCGCTCGTGGCACTCGCGGTGGAGCGCTGGGGCAGGCTGGATGTCATCGTCAATAATGCAGGCATCAGCCCGATTTCGCGGTTTGATGCCCTGCAGGTCGAAGACTGGGACGCGATGATCGACGTGAACTTGCGCGGTACGCTGTACGGTATCGCCGCTGCGTTGCCTGTCTTCGCACGCCAGCGCAGCGGGCATGTCATCAATGTGATTTCAACAGCCGGCATCAAAATTGTGCCGACGATGGGCGTCTACGCCGCGACCAAGAATGCGGTACGAACGATCACCGAAACCTTGCGGCAGGAAGCGGGACCTCATCTGCGCGTTACCGACGTCTCGCCGGGTATGATTGCGACCAATCTAACAGACTCATTCACCAACATAGCGGTCAGGGATGCAATCGCAGCACGGATTGAGGAGATTGCTATCCCGCCCACAGCCATTGCCCGCGGCATCGCCTACGCGATCGATCAGCCGGACGACGTGGACGTCGGCAGCATCGTCATCCGACCTACCGCGCAGGATTAGCGTCTGCGTTAAAATGCAGCCGCGTGGCTGATGGCGCAAATCGTCAAAAGAACGTCAGTTTGAACGGAGTTGCAGCCGCGCCCATCGCGGCCGCGTCCGGCTTGATCTCCGACACGATCAACTTCGGGCTTGCGCGCCATACGCCGTAGCGCGGCTTTCCAAACAGGTGCGTCCGCTCAATCATCAATTCGGCGAGGGCTGGCGGGATCTGACCACCGAAGACAATCGCCTGCGGATCGTAGACCGCCCAAATCGCATTGACCAGGCGATTGTAGGCGGGGGTCACCTCATCCAGCCACTCCTGCACGCCCGGCCATTTTGGGTCGAAGGATGTTCAGCCGACGCTGGAAATCCCTCCTGGTTACAAATTCAACGTCCTTGTCGATCAGGACATTGATTTCCCAGGAGGCTTCAAAGGCTGAGGGGAAGTGAGAACGGCAGACCTTTGAACGTGGCACACATCACTCACGGAACCGCGCCTAATAAGTGTCGCTGCAAGAAGGGTTTCTTTGCGGACGTTTGAGGCGGCACCCGTCAAACGCGCTATCAGCTTTTCTGTGGCGGCAGTAGCAAGTTCCTTAATTGGCTGCGAAATTACAGTCAGTGGCGGTGTCGTTATAGAGGTCCAGTCGGGATTGTTAAAGCAAATGAGCGAGACATCGTCAGGGATTGAGAAATGCAACTCCCGGAGAACATTCAAGATAACAAGGGCAACGGAACTCTCCGTGGCCAAAAAGGCGGTAGGTCGGGCAGGGGAGCTGCAGAGTACCCGCAATTCATGCGCCAGATTTTGGGGCTCCGCCCCACCCATAACGACCAATTGGGGATCGACCGGGATCTCAGCATCATCTAACGCCGCGCGATAGCCGTCGATACGCTCCCGCACGGACGAAATTAGGTGCTGTCCCGGGTGTGCAAGAGCGTTAGACGCCAGCGCAATGTCAGTATGCCCTCGTCCAATCAACATGGTGACGGCCTCATAGGCGGCACGGAAATTGTCGACCGCAAACGTGTCGGCGCGTAGTTGGGGTACCCGCCTATCCAGGAGGACAATCGGGCAATCAATCTCGGAAAGCCGTGCGAGATGCGCTACCTCACTGCTCGATGTTGGCGAGATGATCAACCCGTCGACACGCTTGGTGAGCAGAACGCGGACGGCATCTCGTTCTACCTCTATATCTTCGTCGGTCGTCGCAAGGATCACGACAAAACCGTGCGCACTTGCAGTACCCGTGATCGCCCGGATGGCGCGTGCGAAATACGGACTGTCGATGTCCGCTACCACCACACCGATTGTCTTGCTGCGGCCGGTCGCCACGCTCTTCGCGAGTTGATTGGCTTGATACGCCAAGCTCCTAGCGGCTGCCAAGACGCGTTCCCGAGTTTCGACATTGACATAGCCGTAGTCACCGAGCACCCGTGCAGCGGTCGCCCGTGAAACACCAGCCGCCCGGGCAACGTCGGTAACGGTCGCAGCGGCGCCTCCGCGGCGGATTTCCGTAGGTGGTATCACGCTACCCCGCCTCGATCATCTTCAGAAACGAATTGGCTATTCCCACTATCCGGAATATTTACGTTGGACAGTCTGCTGGAATACCGCATACGTTCACCCCTGCTTCTCCCTCTGGCAAATTCAACTGGCCGATCGTCTGGGTCCAGCCTACGCCCCCGAAAGTCATTGTCCCTATAGTGATAGTGCAAATCTTGAGGCCAGAACGGCCAAGCAACCGGTAGTCCATTGCCTGTCCAAGTAGTTCTTAGCTTGAGACAGGATGCGGATACCCGAAGGCTCCTGGCCATTCACACGCCTTTGCTGCGGAGGCAGCCGCGTGGCTCAGCGCGGCCTCCAACTCAGCGCCAGTAATCCGTGCGGCTAGAAGTCCTCCGATAAATGCGTCACCCGCCCCCATGGTGTCTACCAAGGTTGCTTTGACTACACCTTGTTTTAGAATTCGAGATCCGTCGCTGAAAACAGCACCGCGTTCACCTTGGGTGATACACACTTGTTGAGCTCCAAAGCCGTGTAGGTCGGCAATAAGTGAGTCTCTCTCGTCATCGGAAAGATCCGAGCCGGACAAAAAGGCCAGGGTGATCATCGGACAAACGGCCGCCAAATAATCCCTGTCGCGTTTAACTGAAAAGTCAAACGAGATCTCTCGCACAACCGTTCGGATTCGCTGTAATTCCGGTTCCAGATAGCTATAGCACGACGTGTGTACGTATCCGAAGCGTTTGATCAACTCGAGATCGTCCACGTCCATACGCAGTGTGAGCCGCCTTCTAATCCCGCCGGCATTTGAACTCAGAAAGACCCGATCGCCATCAACGATATGACAACTGGAATAGCCGGTTTCTCCAATCGCTTGGCGTAGATGAGATTCCGAAAGACCTTCAGCAAGAAGGCTTGCCCGGACATGCGCACCATATTCATCATCGCCGATAAGGCCAATATAGGCTGTATCAGCGAGCCCGAACCGATGCGCGAGAACGGCGACATTAAGCGCGTTTCCGCCAGGATAATAGACGTTTTGATCGACATAGTGATCAACGACATTGTCGCCGATACCTACAAGTCCTGCCTGACCTGAAGCTAATTTCCCCAAACCAATCGCCTCCGTTTTTAGGCCATCCAACCCCTTTACGAAAAAGAAGTAGGCTTGTTACCGCAGTGGCGGGCTGCCGACTTAAATCAAGGGCAACCCACCTGTTCTCAAAGACTTAGTACTCCAACTTCCACATGTAGCGGCGCACGGTGAGAGGATGTCCTTTGGCTTCAGCCAGCTTTTCCATGTACGCGCGTAGAATGGGGGTAAAAAGTAGTGGAGTAAGGTACTCAGCGATGCTTTCTGGAAAGTCCGAGATGCCCAGTTTTCTTGCGTCGAGTGCGGTCACGCGGCGGCTGTATTTCTGAGCAAAGGAAAACGCACGTTCGTCGATTGCACGCGTGGGACCGACTCCCATCAATTGCACAAACGGGACATCAAAATCTGTGACCTCAAACGGTCCATGAAAGTATTCACCCGCCTGGATGGCGGCTGAATGGATCCATAACATCTCCTGAAATAGGCAGATCGCGTAACAATAGGCGACACCGTAGTTGGAACCCGACGCCATCGTGTAAATCACAGAGTCACGCTTATGCGCCTCTGCGAACGTAGCGATTTCCCCCTTCAGATCAGCGATCTTCTGGTCGACGAGTCTTGGAAGGGTTGTGAGGGCTGCTTCGAAATCATCTGCTTTGTTATTACCTTCGCGCACTTTGACGATGCCCAACGCCAGCCGCGAAAGGATAGCTGCCGAATGGTGCGAACTCATCTCGAGTGGAGTGTGCTTGTAGGCGATGGTAAACTCTGATGCATCGTCGAGTGGGCTGCCAAGGACATTGGTCAGAGAAATGGTCAATGCGCCAGCCTGCCGTGCGAATCTAATAGCTTCGACCGTTTCCGGCGTGGTGCCCGAATGCGAACATGCAATAACCAAAGAATTCCGGCCAAGGGTCTTGGGGGCGCGTGCTGTAAACTCGGCGGCATTCAATGCGATGCCATTAATACGGCTCGCCTCTCGGTCGGTAATATACTGCGTCGTTAGCATCAAAGAGAACGAGCCGCCGCACGCAACAAAGAAGATGTCCGTCACGCTTTCGCGGCCGGAAACAGCCTTCAGGGCGTCAGCTATTTGAGCATCTGTCTTATGGATATCCATCTGTTCTTTCCTTCGTAACATTGTCATTGATTGGTATGCTTGCGGACAATCACAGCCCGGTCAGCCATTTTTTTGCCGCTTCGTGGAGATGCATTTCAGCAAGGGAGCTATTTGCTCTTCGTTGCGAAGCGCGATTAGGGCTCCCTCTAAGCTTTTCATCTCATGATCGCTTAAAACGCCGTCGCCGCATCTTCTGAGTTTCTCGACTCGCTCCTCAAAAGTCATAGGATTCCGAGAATCGCCCCTTGCGATCTCGACGTAGACGGTGTCCGGCGACGGTCCACCATCCACGGAAATAGTGACGCGTCCCGACGTTTCGTTGGGGTAGACTGCTTCCAGGTCGGCATCGACCTTGACCTTGACCTTTTCCGCCAGTGCAAGCACGCGGGGATCGGATAGAAGCTCTGCTTTGATGGGCTGTAGACAAGCCGCGCCATAAATCGCTGCCGACGCCAGACAAAACGGAACGCTGTATTGCGCTGATTGCAGCGTCTTAGGCTTGTGCTGATTGTTGAGCGTTAGGGTTCGCTCAAACGTGCCGACAGTAATTTCTTTGACGTCGTACCAGTCCTTAACAAGGTTTCGTTGGACGAGCAGCGCATCAAGCAGAGCATGTATCCAACGGCAACAACTGTACGGTTTGAAGTAAGTGGTTTCGATATACCAGCCGCCAGCGACGTCACGGCTTATGACCCCGCCGTCGAAGCGGTCCCGATCAAGAAAATCGATCGGGCCGAGCATCCCGTTTCGTGCAGCAACGAGCTTTTCCAGCCCGTTCTTCGTCCCATCAGGAATAGCTTCCTTAACGTGATTTCCCACCTGGGTGTCTTCGGTGGCCATTGCATAAGGTGCGATGGTATCGGTAAGGGCCATGGCATTCGCGATGGTCATTGCATCGTCGCCCCTCAGCCACCCAATAGCCGCAACCACTCCCTGCCCGCACCATCGGCCTGACGCCCCAGTCAAAACGGTTTTCGGATCGCGTGACTTAGCGATGCGTGTGGCAACCTCATAGCCGATGGCTATTGCAGTCAGCACACGATCAGCATTGGCACCGATCTCCTCGGCTTCTGCCAATACTGCCGGAACCATGGCCGCGGCCAGGTGGCCCTCGGCCATTCGATGACCATCGTCATAATCAAGAATTGAAGTCGCCATCGCATTGGCGAAGGCTGCTCCGTGCGCAGACGCTTTGTCCCCCGTAAACCAGATCGAAGATCCTCCGTCGCCCCAAAGCTCTATTGCGACTGCCCG
The DNA here is from genome assembly GCF_000769405.2 of Rhizobium brockwellii. Taxonomy (NCBI): domain Bacteria; kingdom Pseudomonadati; phylum Pseudomonadota; class Alphaproteobacteria; order Hyphomicrobiales; family Rhizobiaceae; genus Rhizobium; species Rhizobium brockwellii. The sequence goes on along the minus strand of NZ_CP053445.1, from coordinate 113,682 downwards.
CGCCGCAACGGAACCCGCATTGTCCAAGCCTGCAAGCGCGCATGAGACAGCATCCATTACAACCAGAAATGAGAACGCCTTAACCTCGGCGGGGATATCGACAACGGACGCTGACCACTCCGCAAGCTTTACGGCGCGCATGTCTTGAGCGCCCTGAATATTGATTGTTCGAGCCGTCATAGATAAGCCTTTCTGAGAGAATGCGAGAAGCACAACCAGGGACGCACCTAAGCGTCACGTCGCGGCCTGAAGATCTGAGCCAGCACGAGCAAGGTGATCGAGACGGCTATCAAACAAGTCGATATGGCAGCGATTGTAGGATCAACTTGATCGCGCAAGGCGTTGAACATCTTGCGGTTTAGCGTGCCGCCCGTCCCATTCGAAATGAACATTGCGATGATGACTTCATCGAACGAAACGAAAAAGGCGAAAAGTGCACTAGTCATGACCGAGAACTTGATCTGCGGTAGCGTGACGGTGAAGAAAGCACGCGCTCTGGTGGCACCGAGACTTCTGGCTACCATCTCTTGATTCATGTCGTAGGATGCTAGACCCGCCGTGGTGACAATCACCACGAATGGAAGTGCAAGCATAGTATGAGCCAAGACAAGCCCAGCCGTAGTGTTTACCAGTCCCAATGGTACAAAGATAAAGAGAGATCCGATTGCGATCAGAATCGCGGGTACTGCCATCGGTAAGATAAAGATTGCCGAAATCGGTGCGGCGAGTAGTTTGCTGCCGACACGGATCCCATAAGCCGCCGCGGTACCAATAACAGTCGCAACAACTGACGTAATAACAGCGGCCCTAAGTGACACGACCGTGGCCCGTATCCATTCAGGCGATTGGAGGTAACTCAAGTACCATCTGAATGAATAGGTACGAGGCGGAAACTCTAGATACTGCGAATCGGAGAATGACATTGGAACTACAATCAGTGTTGGCGCTACAAGAGCCACCAGCACAATAATGCTGAACGAATAAAGCCATAACCGGTCGAGATTTGTAATCTGAGTCGGGGTAACACTCTGCTTAAACCAGTTCATTTGGCGCCTCCGCCCAACTTCGAAATTTGATAAGCGACGAGTAGAAGAACCGCTGTAATGGCGATGAGGACCATCCCAAGCGAACTCGCTGCACCCCAGTTCGAATAGATACTCACATTGGCTTCGATACGCATGGCGATCATGATCACGCGACCACCGCCCAGAACCGCGGGCGTGACGTAGAAACCCAAACAGAGCACGAATACGATTAGTGCGCCGGACAGAAGGCCCGGCATCGAAAGCGGAAAGAAAATGTCCCAAAACGCTCTGCTTGGTCTTGCTCCGAGATTGGAAGCCGCGGACATCAGATTGGGATCAATGGATTTCATGGAGGCATAGAGCGGTAGGACGAGAAATGGCAACATGACATGGGACATGCCGATAAGAGTGCCGGTTAAATTATTGGCTAGGTGTAGACGTTCACTAATGACACCAAGGTGCATCAGCGTGTCGTTAATAATGCCCCCGTCTTGCAGGAGAATAAGCCACGCATATGTGCGCACCAGAACTGCCGTCCAGAACGGCATAAGCACGCCAATCATCGCGATGGAGGATGCACGATCCGACAATTGTGACAAGAAGTAGGCAAGGGGATAGCCGACGAGAACTACGATTGCGGTGGTCGCAAATGCAACTGTGAAGGTGATACCAAAGACCTTACCGTATATCGGACTTTCCCAGATACGCATGTAGTTTTCGAGGCTTAAAGAACCGTCTGCGCCGATGAAAGATAGATACATCATTAGGCCGACGGGCAAAACTAAAGCGACGAATATCACGACAATGCCCGGCAGCGACAAGCCAAAGAGCATCGCGGTTTCCACGCGACTTTTACGATGCAAACCCGCGTGGTTTATTAGCTCTGCGCTTGAAGGCGCCTGCATAGATAACGCATCAACCATCGACCTACTCGCCCTTAACTATACGGGTTTCATTGCGATGAAGGCCCACAACGACTATGTCGCCTTTTTTTGGAATCTCGGACCTGCTACTCTCCCGCAGATTGCGGCGGACGTGAATGAGCGCCCCGGAATTGAGCCGGATGTAACCCAGGCAACTTTCGCCCTGGTACAGCATCTGTTCGACTACGCCTTCAAAGCAGTTGTAGGCCTCTCGCTGTGCGGGTTTCACATAATCCAGCTTTTCCGGACGAAGAACGAGCAAGTGCCTTGGCGCGTCGGAGAATACCGAACTATCTGTTTGAATTTTTTGGTCACCGTAATAGAAGTCGGTGTTCTTGTATTCGACCTCAAGAAATGAGGACTCGCCCATGAATGCAGCTACAAATTCGGAGTTCGGCGCATCATAGAGGGATTCAGAAGTACCTAATTGCGTCACTTTGCCATTTCGCAAGACCGCAATTCGGTCGGACATCGTCAACGCTTCGCGTTGATCATGCGTAACCAGCACGGTGGTCATACCCAGGTCTTCGTGCATCGAACGCAACTCAAGCTGCATCATCTCACGAAGGTTCTTGTCCAACGCAGAGAGCGGTTCGTCCATCAAAAGTATTTTTGGTTTGAAAACTATAGCTCGAGCCAAGGCAATACGCTGGCGTTGGCCGCCGGACAGCTCAGAAATACGCCTGTTTCCGTATTCCCCTAGTTGCACTTTTTCCAAAACTTCATTGACCTTGGCCTTGACGACTTCGCTCTTCTCACCGCGAATTTTCAGCGGATAGGCGATGTTCGCGGCCACGTTCATATGGGGGAACAGAGCGTAGTTTTGAAACATCATTCCGACGCCTCGTAGGTGCGGCGCCTTCAGAATAACCTCCTGGTCACCGAACTTCAGAGATCCTTGATTGGGACGAATGAACCCGGCAATCACCATTAAAAGGGTCGTCTTCCCCGAGCCAGATGGACCTAGGAGCGTGATGAACTCGCCGCTCTTGATGTCCAAGCTGACATTATCGAGCGCGGTCACAGGGCCATAGGTCTTGGTCAAGCCTTCTATTGCTATGGGCAGAGACAAATTTGGAGTGGAGTTGAGATTCATTGTTCCGAGGATTCTTTGCTATGTGCTACAGGCGATCGCAAAAGGGTACGTTGCATCGTCGTGCACCGATGGACGGCTGGGGTTCAGCGGCGGTCGATTTGAGCCCAGCCCGAGACACTGGTCCCAGGCCAGGCTCAGCAATCGTTATCTGGACAACCGCATATTGTCATAAGCTTCAGAAGCCCAGGCGCCATTTGCTGCCCACCATGTGGGATCAACCGGATACTGAAGGCCAATGTTTTGCGGAGCAGAGGCCATTGTCGCAATCTTCTCGGGCGAATATCCCGCAACGTCGAAAGCCTTCAAATTCGCCGGCGCCGTTGCAAAGGTATCGGGAAGCTTGGCCTGGTACTCGGCCTTAGACATTTCAGCCAGGAATTTCATAGCCGCATCGCGGTGCGGTGCCCCCTTGACGACAACGTAACCGTCGACGCCAAGCTGCCCGTCGTTGAAGGTGTAGTCCCATTTTGCACCATCATTGATAGCACCAACCACGCGTCCGCCCCACGTCATGATCATGTCGACTTCGCCGTCCTTGACGAGCTGCGCTGCCTGCGCGCCGCTCTCCCACCACACGGACACGTGAGGCGCAAGTTCAGCGAGCTTGTCCATTGCTGCCTTCTTACCCTCTGGGGTGGAAAGAAACTCATAGACTTTGTCGCGTGGCGTACCAAGGGCTAGAGCGGCAGCTTCAATCATCCCGCCGGGCTGGTTCCACATCGCGCGCTTTCCAGGAAACTTCTTGGCATCGAAGAAATCGGCGGCTGACTTCGGACCGTTTTCGCCATAGGTGTTCTTGTTCCAGGCAATTAGGGTCGCGTAGCTGCTATTCGGTACAAAGTATTCCGTGAAGGAACCTGGCGCGTATACTTTCGGATCAACGACACCAGGGTCGAGTTTTTCGATCACTCCTGCAGCGCGGGCTAGTGGCTCGTCGGCGATGGAAATCTGTACAATGTCCCAACTAACGGAGCCGGATTCGACTTGGGCGCGAATTTCGGCCCAGTTTTGCATAGTATCCTGCGAATAGGTGATACCAAGTTTTTTGGCGGCCGGAGCCCAAAGCGCGGAGTTCTGAGCGTCCTGCCAGGCACCGCCCGACGACACAATCACAACGTCTTGGGCGGAGGCTGATGCTACGCCAGTTGCAACAAGTATGGCTGTAGCGACAGCTACCGCAAGCCTGCGACGAATTGAGTTCATTATTCTATTCCCCTGATGTGGCGCCACCTAATGGGTATACCAAAGGGCGGAACCGTTGAAACCAGCCCACTTTCTTTCAGAGATCACAGCTCGTTCCTCCCGAGCTTAGCGCTAATGGGCGCTGATCCCCTCCATCGGCGGGGCCAAGACCATAGACCAAAAGGACAGCGAAAGCGCCCATCTGGTGTATACCACATTAGGCGCAGCCAAATTTGCTGTCAATATGATTTTTGCGCGAGGGCGTGTGGACCGCGAAATCGCTCTTAAGTACGAGCAAGCGAATCGGAAGTCGTCCAGAAAGTGCTTAAGTTGCTCATCGCCATTTCGTCGATGCCGTCTGGCCTAGAGGTATGACGGAGTTGGAAATTGGGACGGTGGCCTACATGGTGCCGGTCATCATCATGCTGATGGGAGCCGATGTTGAAGCGAGCTCTAGCTGCTTCCCATGATTGAGCGAGAAACTGACGTGGTCTGGGTGATTTAATGAACGAAGAAATTCAAAGGGGATACCGTCGTTCGAGACATTGACGGATTCAAATTTGAGTACGGGAGACCCGGCTGGTAAGTTCAGAAATTCCGCTTCGGTCGCCGTCGCCCAATGAACGCTGATTGTGGACGTCTTGTTACGGAAACTCAGATGATAAACGTTTCGAAAGTATGCATATAGTGACTTGTTTTCAAGCACATCGCTTGCTGATAGCCCTGGCACTAGATGAGCCGGTATCTCGATAAATTCAACACATACTGGAATGCCATCTACCGAACGCAGTCTTTGGATAGAGATAATCGGAGTTTCGACATCGATTTCGAGCTTCGCGGCACTGATCTTGCCAGCTAGTTTGCGCTCGAAATACAGAAGCTTCGATCCCGGTACATGCCCAGCTTTTTCCACAACGTCCGAAACACTGTATGATGCATGTTCACTAATAGGCCGATCAAAGAGGCGCTCTGGTAGATAAGTTCCGCTACGAGGGCGCCGCTCAAGCACCCCCATCTGCACTAGCCGGTCGATGGCTTTTCGCATGGTGACACGGCTTGTGCCAAACTTTTCGGACAGCTCCCTTTCAGAAGGAAAACGGCTGCCCTGTTCAAACTCTCGGCCGTGAATTGCATCCAGCAATTTCTTTTGGAGCTGAATGTAAATTGGGTATTTATTCAAAACATCATCCATTTCAGCGCTTTGATCCGCCTCTAGCTTAAACGTTACGAGCCAGCCGCAGGCTCGCCCGGCTACAGTGTACCACTTAAAGCTCCTGTTCACATTTTGCCACGCCTGTTCTGACGCCAGTTCTCCCAGTATGGGAAAGTTGGCGATCATAGAATGTAAGTTCTTGACAATCTGGTGTAGACCAGACAGTCTTCACTAGGGCGCCGTTTTACTGATCAGACAGGAAATTGATGCGCTGGACAAGGGCAGGCAGGCGCTCAGTTTGTCGCAAGACCAAGACAGTCCCTGGCACCGGCATTTGAAAAGTAGGGAACCATGAAACTAAAAGGCAAGACTGCGGTCATCACCGGTGCTGGACGGGGCATCGGTCGGGCAATTTCAATCGCGTTAGCAAGCGAAGGCGCGAATATCGTTCTGGCGTCGCCAGAGGTAGACCAGATTGGCGCAGTAAGCGATGAGATTAGAGCGCTCGGCGGTCAGGCGCTGCCGATCCAGACAGACATACGATACAAGTCGCAGATTGAAGCGATGGCAGCCGCAGCTTTCGAGCGATTCGGCTCGGTGGAGATTTTGGTAAATAATGGGGGGGTAGCTGTTCACAACGCCATTCCTGATATCAAAGAAGAGGATTGGGATTTCACCATGTCGGTAAATCTCAAAGGCACTTTCCTGTGCACTCAAGCCTTCTTCCAGCACATGTGCGATCGGCAGCAAGGCCATATTATCAACATCGTGTCACGCGCTGGGAAAGTGGCATCCGCTAAGTTCGGCGCCTATGCCGCCTCGAAATTCGGCGCGCTCGGCTTTACCCAAACAACTGATGCCGAGGGCTTACCGTTCAACGTGAAAGCGACCGCCATCTGCCCCGGTGCGGTAGATACCCAGCAACGATCGGAAAACCACGTCGATGACCACTCGAAATTGCTATTGCCAGAAGACGTGGCGGACTATGTCGCCTTTATATTGACGCGCCCGAACAGGGTATACATCGCTGAGGCTTCGCCAATTTCGCAGTTCATGAAGCCCGTGCCAAATGCGCTCAACCTGAAGCCCGGAATCTAGCGTATTAGCCTCCAGATTGGGGCGGGCGCCCTGAGGGCGAGCTGCTAACCATGTTGGCACGACCAGATGAATTCGCGGTTGTACCAGTAATCTCTTCTGCCGGAGCCTCCCAAGGCTGGATGGGCTGCCGCCGGAATTCGTCGGCGGCAGCCTCGCGTTCTCCAGAAAGAGCCCGTTTCTCCGATTTTTTGGAGTGCCTCAAGTTCAAGGACGACGTCCATGCTCATGACAGGATGCAAAGTGCGCCGAGACCCTTCAACTAAAGAACAGCCGTCCATCGACCTCTCACGTCATTATGGACCGATAGGAATCAAGGCCGTGGTCGCAGCAACGATCTTCAAGCCTAGTCTTCGCGTCAATGATGGTCATGCTAACTCCTCGACCGATCAAGATAGGCAACATCAATCTGGAGACTAGTAAATGAAAAGGCCAAGCATCCGGTTTCTGCTAAGTCTCGTCCTGCTGACACTAGCGGTGCTTTTTGCGGCGGTTGCTGTTGTTGCGATAAGTGGACTGGAGTCCACAAATTCCGCTACCAAGACGATCGCGGTCAAAAAGATGAAGAGCGTTGAGCTGTCGAAGACGATCGCCCTCGACATGGCTAATCTTCAAAATGCTTATCGTGATTATCTGCTGGTCTTTTCGGTCGATGAAAAAAAAGCGGCTAAGGAAGCAATCCAGGATCGCGCGCTCGTTTTGGATGATCACATCCAGGGATATGAGGCCAATTCCGTTTCCGAGCATGAGCTTCAGTTGATCGCGAAGATAAAGGGCGCGAAGGCGAGTTATGTGACCGCAGCCGAGAAGGTAATGTCATACTCTTCGCTGAACAAAACCGTAGAAGCTGCGATGTACCTGACAAGTACGATGAAGCCTCTTGGAGTTCAGGTCTCGGCAAATGCCGACGAGCTTGTTCGGATAAACCAAGAGGACACCGAGCACACGTACGCTGAAAGCCAGGCATCTTATAACAACACGAAACTAGGACTGATTGCAGCTGCGATTGGATCCCTGCTGATCGTTTTAGCTGCAATTGTCTTCGTAACCTTTGGTATCACCGGGCCGATCGCCCGTATTGCCGCGTCAATGAAAAGACTGGCCGATGGGAACGTTGATGCCGATGTCCCCTATGCCGGGCGGACAGATGAAATCGGGGCAATGGCGGCTGCAGTCTCAGTGTTTCGTCGAGCAGCGATTGCGAAGAAAGAGCTTGAAGCACAATCAGAGCTTTTACGCCAGCAAAGGGATACCGAACTTGCCGAGGCTAAAGAGCGAGCCGACGCAGAGGCCGAGCAGCGCCTTCGCGCCGCTACATCTGGATTGGCTGGTGGCCTAAGAAGACTTGCTGATGGTGATCTCAACTTCTCATTACCCGACCCCTTTGCTCCGGACTTTGAAGGGTTACGCAATGATTTCAATCAGTCCGTTGAACAACTCCATGACACTCTGGACAATATATCTCGCTCCATCTCAGTAATTGATGAGGGAGCGCTGGAGATCGCGAACGGGTCGCATGATTTGTCACAGCGTACGGAGCGTCAAGCCTCTTCGCTGGAAGAGACCGCTGCGGCATTACACGAGATTACTGCGAATATCAGTCTATCCAGTGATCGTACTCTTGAAGCACGAACGATCGCTGCGATGGCTAACAAGTCAGCATCTGGATCGGCCGAGGTCTTAACACGAACAGTAGAGGCGATGAGGCGGATAGAAACCTCATCAGCGGAGATTTCAAGCATCCTGAATGTTATCGACGAAATCGCGTTTCAAACAAACCTGCTCGCTCTCAACGCGGGCGTTGAAGCCGCACGCGCGGGTGAGGCCGGCAAAGGATTTACGGTAGTTGCTCAGGAAGTGCGTGAACTCGCCCAACGGTCTGCGCGGGCAGCGAAGGACATCAATGTCCTGATCACGAATGCATCTGCCGAGGTGAGCAGCGGTGTGAAGCTTGTTCGAGAAACAGGTGAAACGCTGCGGGCGATAGGTGGGCTCATCGTGGAGGTAAACCGCCACATGGAGGGTGTATCGGCGACCTATCAGGAGCAGGCCGAGAGCCTCGCTGCAATCAACTCCGTAATTAGGGCTCTGGATCGAGACACGCAACATAATGCCGCGATTGCTGAGGAAGCAAATGCAGCGTCAGGCAGTCTTGCAACAGAGGTCAAGTCGTTGAGAAGTCTGGTGTCGCAGTTCAAGCTCCGGGGAGCTTTTTATGCGACCGGATCGCAGGCTCTTCCTGCCAGCGACGTCCGGCAGCAGGGCGAAATCCCCCCGTCGTTGAAAGCACGCGCTAGCTAGTGCCTGCCACCATTGGTTCCATAAGTACTATTATGCAATCTAAGGTTGATTTTTGAGCGCATATGATAATAAACGTCGAGGGGCTCTCGTGATCTGTTCCACCTGACCACCAAAACGGAGTGAAAAAATGCAGCACTGGCTGGACAAGCTGACCGATCTTGCGGCGATACAAGGCGACGAAAGCATCCTCACGCAGGGCCTTTCCGACCTCACCCAACATTTTGGCTTCACCGGCTACGCCTATCTCCACATCCAGCACAAGCACAGCATCGCAGTCACCAATTATCATCGTGAGTGGCGGTCGATGTATTTCGAGAAGAGCTTCGACAAACTCGATCCGGTCGTCAAACGCGCGAAATCCAGAAAGCTAATGTTTGCGTGGTCCGGCGAACAGGATCGTCCGAGGCTATCGAAGGAGGAGCGTGCCTTCTACGCGCAAGCTGCAGATTTCGGCGTTCGATCCGGGGTCACCATTCCCATCAAAACTGCCAACGGCTCGATGTCGATGTTCACCTTGGCGTCAGATCGGCCAGAGATCGATCTCGACCGTGAGATAGACGCGGTCGCGGCCGCCGCTGCCGTCGGACAGCTCCATGCCCGCATCTCGTTCCTTCAAACCACTCCGACTGTGGAAGATGCCGCCTGGCTCGATCCTAAAGAGGCGACCTATCTCCGATGGATCGCCGTCGGTATGACGATGGAGGAGATCGCCGATGTGGAGGGCGTCAAATACAATAGTGTCCGCGTCAAGCTTCGCGAGGCTATGAAGCGCTTCGATGTCCGGAGCAAGGCCCACCTCACCGCGCTAGCAATTCGCAGGAAGTTGATGTGAGAGCGCCGGTGGCCAAGTTGCTCACCAGGCGTGGTCCTGAATCCGGATCAGTTAACGGTCACCTTCGGGATGTAGCCGAGGATGCTGATCAGGGTACTCACTGCGCTCATCTGCGCATGCATCTCGATGCTGGCCTCGATGTAACAAAGATGCTGTGGGCCACCGGTCAATTCCCCTGATCTGTAGCTTTCCGGCAGTGCCTGGAACAGTTCGTCAGCCTTTTCGACTAACCGCCGGTGCGTTCGGATCGCGTCGACGGTAAGGCTTTCCAAGTCGGCGGGAGGTAGTCCCCGCGTTAGCCCCACCACTGGCCGGAGCTCCACTCCCTTAGACAAGCTCACATCTTCCGATTCCATGCTTCCAACCCTGGTTTTGTCTGCGGTCCGCCCCCGCTGACGTTGAACCCTATGAACCCTAGCCGGGGGTTAGAATCCGAGATGAATCGGCCCTGAGACCTTTAGCACCGAGGCGCCTGGACATGAGTCACAGGCCCCCGGCCATAAGGTCAGAGGATTCCTGGCGCCATTTCGGTCAGCGCCAACCTTTCATCCGCGGATTCTACGCCGCAACACAGCACGTACTGCGTCCCGGCCTTTATAAGAGTCATTTCAACGAGATGCCAGTAGGGATTGGCATCGCGAACGTGCAAATCTTCACATCCAAGAAGCATCAGACGCAAGGAATTCCGTTCCGATCGGTATATTCGCGTAGTCCAAACACTCTAAGAGAGTTGCTGGGCAATTGCGTTGGATCGATCAACCCATGGTAACATCTACTTTTCATGACCGATGCCAGAAAGATCAATCCGGATCCCTGCCTTGTTAGGGTCGGTAGCGATTTCCGGAGCAGCATCGGAATCGTCGGTCGCACCATGGTCCGCACGTTCGCCCGAGGTATCGTCTTCCCGCGCGGGCTCCGGGTCAGCCATTTTCGTTTTACCCGGATCTTCAGCTCGAAACACTGCCGTTCCTTCGAAGTATCCCGTCTGCCAGGCGATGATCGCATCGTCGAACACTTGCGGCAGGACTTGCCTCCCGGTCGGGTTGCCATACCATTTGGTCACGATCCGATAGACCTTGGCGAACAGGGCTGTGCCCATGCGCATGTTCTCGCAGGCATCGACCAGGTCCGGCTTCAGCTGGCCCGCCTCCACGATGCCGAGCCCGGCGGGATATTGTGTGATCCCGACGCGAACGGTACTGCGACCGAGGTTGTCTCGGATAAGCGCCAACGCCTCCTCCGCTGTCTTCGGCCTGGGCACCAGCACCACCCGGTTTCCGGAGCGGACCGTGACCGCGAGCGGATCTTGCGACCCTGCCTGCTCGATGAACTGTTCGACGATCGCCGGCTTCAGGCCGGGATCGCTGCATTCCTTGATGAGGGCGGCATCGACCATCGCAAACAATTTCCTTATCTGTTAAAAGCCGTGACGACTGGCAGTCCGAATAGTTTTGCCCAGGCAATCACGCTCGCGTTCTGAATGGCGACGATCGACGTTCCCGCGGTCCACCATCCGTTGCCCGGGGCAACGATTGCGGTGGGGGAATGCAGCATCGACTGCAGGACCGGCCAGAGGAGGAGCTGTTCGTAGCAGATCAGCGTGGCGACCTTCTGGTCGTCGCTTTGCACAACTGGATTGCCGAAGAGGTTGGCGCGAGCTCCACCGCCCTGCCCGGTCCATGCCCGCCATGGCTGCCACATGGACACCGGAACCGGCATGCGTTCGCGATAGAGAATTCGTGCTTCGTCAGCCGAAACCTCCACCATGACATTGTCGTAGCCGCCCGGATCGATGACGGCCGCGCCGGCGATCACAGTGAGCTCCGAGCCTCGCAAGCCTTGGCTCCAGAGCTTTGCCACGGTCGGCGTCCAGAAGCCCAGAGCACTTTCGGGAAGAACGATGAAGCGGGTTTTCTCTCCCGCAGCCGTACGCACCGTTGCGATCAGGTCACGGTGATAGTCGAGCGAGCCGTCTCGTCCGAGGCTCTCGCCCTGTTCGAGGTCGACGCCCTTCCATCCCTCGGGTAGGTCAGGTGATGTCCACGTAGCGGCAGACCAGAGCCAGAATCCTCCCAGGACGATGGCGACAGCTGGCCAATATCGCGATGTCATCATCGCGAGGCCGGCTGCCATCGCGACCAGCCCCCACCATCCCCATCCCGGAAAGAGCACACCTGCAGCGGTCAGCGGATGTGCCCAGCAGGTTATGCCGAGGGGCGGCAGTCCCATGAGCATCGCCGCCGCCAGATAGCGTGGCGCCCTTGCCATTACCGTTCGACCTTCTCCCCGAGACTTCCCTTCCGGTTGCCCCTTCCAGAGTGCCGCATGGACGCCGGCGAAGGACAGCGAAGCAGCTGTCCAGAGCAGAAGCCCAGGCCAGAGATCGGCGGCATAGAAGTTGGCGACACCCTGCGGCAGCCCACGCGAGGCAGCCAGAAAATATCCGGCGGACACGAGCCCCGCCGTCAGCCGCGATGGCGACATCCCCCAGAGCGCCGGAAACAACACAGCGACCGGAAGGGTCAGGGCATGGCCGCTCCAGGCAGTCCAGCCGCAAGCGACGGATACGGCAATGAGCAGGCAGGATCGCTGCCAGTTATGGATTGAACGTGAGGACCGGCCGCGCCAGACCGAGAAGGCCCGTGTCGGGAACCGGCCCGAAGTACCGACTATCATAGGAGCTCGCAAAGGATGAGTGAAGAAACAGGTTTCTCAGTGGCACGAGGCCGGTTTTGAACGGTGTGATCGGCCTGCCCTCGCCATCGCTCGCGCGAACGATCGATGAGGCGAGAGGCCTGCCGTCGACAGTGACATTCGCACCGATTTCGACATGCTGTCCGGGAAGTGCCGCGACTGTCTTGATCAGCGGCGCAAAGCCGCCGGGGCAGAGGCCACGCCTAACATAGCCGCGGCGCCGTGCCTCCTCGAATGACGCGGTCGGCGGTGGGCAGATGAACACGAGATCGCCAGTTTCGACCGGACGCTGCAGGGCCACGATACGCCAGAGTCCAAGCGGCTCGCTCGGCGTCAAGTTCAAGCGAAAGCCGCCCATATAGGCGACTGCCGCCAGAGCGGCGATCGCCCCACCCACGCTGGCCAGGAACGGGAGAAGCCGCCGTCTCATTGCTTCATCACCGGCGTCTGGCGCTGGGCGAGACGCAAATCCTCGGCTTGCCGCAGGGTCTGGACGGTGCGCTCGTAAGCGGCGAGCTGCTGGGACGTGCGCATGATCGGCCAGGCTTCCTTCAGACGTTCCTTCTGCTCGGGCTGCATCCCGTCTGAGAGTTTGTCGAAGAGCTTTCCGGAGGGTTCGCGCGCGGCATTGGTGAGCAGTGTGCGTTCCCCGAACCGCTGGGTGACGGCTTGGTTGAACCCGTCAATTTCCAGCTTGGTTTCCCGATTGCTCAGTGCATATGCCATGGCCGCCGGCAGATCGTTGCGGTCGATCGCGTCACGCACGCGCTCCAGCACCACATGTGCTGCCGGCGAGAGCGCCGGGATGTCGATCGACACGCGCTGGCGCTGTACCTGCTCGTCTGTGGAAAGCCGCTTTATGGCAGCCTCGCGCATCTGCAGATACTGCTCGAGATCGCGCTTCAGAGCGGGGACGTTTATCTCGGCGATGCGACGGTCCTCGCGCTCAGTCTTGCTGGCAAGAATGCCGGCCTTACCCTTCAGCGGTCCGATCGACGCCGGGGCGGTCGTCAGCGTCTGAAGCGCCAGATTGGCCGTTTCCTTATCCACTAGCACCGCATCGAAGTTCATCGCCCGGAAGGCGGTCTCGGGATCGGCAAAGACGTAAGCAAAACGGGTCGAAACCTCTTCCCATTGTTTCTTGAGGGCTGGATCAGTGTCGAGCTTTTGCTCCACCGTATCGGCGACGGAACCGGAAAATGTCCTGATGCCTGCAACCATGGGCGCGGCCTCCTTCATCGTTTGGGTTTTTAAGGGGTGGTGCAGACCGAGACGCTCTGCAAAGACAGCAAGGCGCTGGCCGAGATCGACAAGTTTCGTCTTCTGGCGCAGCGTCCAGTCGAGTTGGTCGCGTAGCAGCGTCCGCGCCACCTGGACGATGTTAAGGCCGCGACTTTCCGCAAACCGCAGCGCCTCGCGGTAAAGCTTTCCGCGCTCATAATCGAGCGTGGTCTCCTTGGCATTCTTTCGGGAGAGTACCTTGGCCAGGCCACCATTGAAGTCGAATGACCGGCGGCCGTAGTAAAGCTGCAAATCCTCGCGGTGGCGGGTCATCGCCACATAGGTCAGATGCCGGTCGAGCGAGAGGCTTGCCAACACCTTCACGCGATCGACGGTAGCGCCTTGCGATTTATGGATCGTGGTAGCGTAACCATGATCGAGATTGCTGTAGAAGCGTTGCTCGACGATGACCTGCCGCCGCTGATCACCCTCTCCGACGACAGCAACGATCCTGTTCGGTGCGGCCTCAATGACATGAGCGATCATGCCGTTCTTGACGCCGAGCGAGGTCTCGTTCTTCAGGAAGACGATCTGGTCGCCCGTGTCAAACTGGCGAATGCCGTCAGCTGTTTTGAAGACATGGCCCTCACCGACAATGCCGCGTTCGACAAGTTTTTCGCGGGCCATAACGTTGAGCATGCGCACGTCGCGGCGCAGATGCGCGAGGATCAGCGTTGTCTTCGTCTGATCGTAATCGTGGTTCCAGTCACCGATCAGCCGCTCGACCGCTTCGGCCTTCAGGCGCATTCCCGTGATCCTGGCATTGGCATCATAGGCGGTCAGCGCTTTTTCCACATTGCCCCGGGCCAGATCGAGCGACGCCTTGCGCATCCAGTCCTCGCGCTGGCGATAGATCGTCTCGAGTTCTGCATAACCAATGCGGTCGACGATGGCGCGGAAGGCAGCACCCGCCTCGATCGGCTGGAGCTGTTCGGGATCGCCGACGAGAACGATCTTGGCACCTGCCCTGACAACGGTATCGACGAAGCCGGCCATCTGCTTCGAGGCGACCATGCCGGCCTCGTCCATGACGAAGACGGTTTTATCATCGAGAACGTCACGGCCCCGATTCCAGCGCAACTCCCATGATGCCAGCGTGCGGCTTTCGATGCCGGCTTCCTTCTCCAGACCTTCGGCCGCCTTGCCGGCAAGCGCGCCGCCGACCACACGATATCCGGCCAGTTCCCACGCCTCGCGGGCAGCCTTCATCATCGTGGTTTTGCCGGCGCCGGCGCGTCCAACCACGGCCGCGATCCGGGCGGGACCGGCGATCCGCTCGATCGCCGCTTTCTGCTCCTGCGACAACCGCTCGTGCCGCCGGAACGTTGCGTCAAGAGCAGCTTCAGAGACAGGATGACCGTCCCGGTTCGCCAGCCATAACGCCTGCCGCACCATCGTCGCCTCAAGGCGGATCATCGCCCGCGTCGAATAACGGGCGGGCACCTTTTCCCCGGTGGAAAAGTCGATCGTGTCGCGCTGCAGCCGGAGAACCTCGGGGTTCAGGATGATGCGTAACATCAGTTGGTGGAAGACAGCCGGATCATCGACATAGCGATGCAGAACCTTGGCGACATCGCGTTCATCGAAAACGCTCTTTTCCCGCGTGATCACGTCGAGCACGATGGCTGGATTGTTTAGAATGCGGCGGGTGTTTTCCGACCGCCGCTGTTCGTTCAGTTCGGTCCGTTCGAGCTTTGGCCGAATACCCTGTTCTTCCGCCTTGCGTTCGATGGCTTTCGCCCCGACGCCGAGATGGATTGTCGGTTCCAGCGCGATGCCCTGCTTCTCATAGGAACGGCCGTCGATACGGAGATCGATGCCGCCGAGCGCCAGATGGTGGTTCAGCCGCTCGAACCATCCATCGCGCAGAGTATTGAAGTCGTCGATCGAACCCGCCCAGAGCTCATAAAGGATTTTCCCGGACTTCGTGCGGACTGGCTGGCCGTCCTCGCCGGTCACAGCGACCTTCTTCGATCCGAACCCGTCTTCGGTCAGTGGGCGCAATGTGGTCATCAGGTGGATATGCGGATTGCCGGGATTGTCATGGTAGACCCAGTCCGCGACCATACCTTTTGCGAGGATATGCTTGTCGACAAAGTCCCGCACCAGCGCGATGTTCTGCTCGGACGACAGCTCCAGTGGAAGCGCTATGGTCAGGTCGCGAGCGAGCTGCGCATCGGAACGCTTCTCGAAGGCCTCAACGTTGTTCCAGAAGGCTTCCGAAGCTCCGGCGACAGAGTGGTCGGCAATTATCGCGCGGACCCATTTCGGGGCATCGGCCGGGAGCAGGAATTCCTCATGCACAAGCCCCTCTTTCCGAGTGTAGTCGATGGTACGGGCCTCGCGCTCGTATTCCATCTTCGCGCAGTGCCGATAGGCCGCAGACAGCACCACGCTGCGGCCGCTGCCGCGGCTGACAATGCTGGCTGAGAAGTGGGCGATGGCCACGGCGGTAAAGCTCCCGGTTTGAACGCCGTTCGTCGGGAGCGGTCAGGCCATGGTCGGCCGCACTTCGGGCGCTGAGCAACGCGTCGCATCAGCGACGTATAATTGCGCCCTTGGATCCGCTCCTTCGGAACGGCGGGATCATCCTCCAAAGTGTCGGCCTTGCCGACGTGCAGATCTGCACATTCCTTCGGATGTGCTTTTGAGGAAATCTTGCAGCGAGATAACGCCGCAAGATTTCCAGGGAGATGCGACCGGAATGAAGAAGCCATCATCGAAGATCAGGGAAGAAATCGCCAGATTGCAGGATCAGCTGAGACAAGCCGAAACACGCGAGGCCGAGCGCATCGGCCGGATCGCGTTGAAAGCCGGTCTCGGTGAGATCGAGATCGAGGAGGCCGAACTACAGGCGGCGTTCGAAGAGATCACCGGGCGGTTTCGCGGAGGTAAGGCGCCTTCGACCGGAAGAAAAAACGCCGGGGATGGTCGAGCCGGCGGTGAACCGGCGGCGACGATCGCGTCTGGCGCGCCTGCGGGCAGGCCTGGTGAGGCTTGAACGCATGGCCCGCACGATGACGAATGACGCGCGAAAGAGAGACACGCGCGAAAAAATCGAACTGGGTGGCCTGATCGTCAAGGCAGGACTTCGCTATGAGAAGCGGGCACTGCTGCTCGGCCTGCTGATCGATGCCAGTCGCCGCCTGAAGGGCGACGATGCGGAGCAATTGCGCCTCAAGGCGATAGGCGCGGAGGCGTTCGCTCATGACGGCGAGTAAACTGTTCCTCGCCACCATCCCGGCCACGACGATGATCGTCGTCGTGGTTTTCATGCCGGGGATCGAACAATGGCTGGCCGCGTTTGGCAAGACCGCGCAGGCCAAGCTGATGCTCGGGCGTATCGGCCTCGCGCTGCCCTATGCGACCGCAGCTGCAATCGGCACGATCTTTCTGTTCGCGGCGAATGGCGTAGCGGGTATCAAGGCGGCAGGATGGGGCGTCGTCAGCGGAAATGGAGTGGCAATCCTCATCGCACTCCTGCGCGAAGGGGTTCGCCTGGCCGGGATTGCTGGCGACATCCCGAAAGGTCAATCCGTGCTCGGATATGCGGACCCAGCAACGATGCTTGGCGCATTGACAGCATTCCTCGCCGGCGTCTTCGCACTGCGCGTCACGATGAAGGGAAACGCAGCTTTTGCCCAAGCCGCACCACGGCGGATCGGGGGAAAGCGAGCGGTGCATGGCGAGGCCGACTGGATGAAGGTGCAGGAGGCCGCGAAACTTTTCCCCGATCCAGGCGGCATCGTCGTCGGCGAACGGTATCGCGTCGATCGCGATAGCGTTGCGGCGGTGTCGTTCCGCGCCGATGATCCGTCGACCTGGGGAGCGGGGGGCAAGAGCCCGCTCCTATGCTTCGACGGCTCGTTCGGCTCGTCCCATGGCATTGTCTTCGCCGGCTCCGGTGGCTTCAAGACGACGTCGGTAACGGTCCCGACCGCGCTCAAGTGGGGTGGCGGCCTTGTCGTCCTCGATCCGTCGAGCGAAGTGGCGCCGATGGTATCGGAGCATCGCCGCAAGGCTGGCCGAAAGGTGATCATTCTCGATCCCTCGGCGTCAGGCGTCGGTTTCAACGCGCTCGACTGGATCGGGCGACACGGCAGCACGAAGGAAGAGGACATCGTCGCAGTCGCGACCTGGATCATGACCGACAATCCGCGCTCGGCGTCTGCCCGCGACGACTTCTTTCGGGCGTCGGCGATGCAGCTTCTGACGGCCCTCATCGCAGACGTCTGCCTGTCCGGTCACACGGACGAGGAAGACCAGACGCTGCGCCGTGTGCGTAAGAACCTTTCGGAGCCGGAGCCGCAACTGCGGGCGCGCCTGACCAAGATCTACGAGCAGTCGGAATCGGACTTCGTGAAGGAGAATGTTTCGGTCTTCGTGAACATGACGCCTGAGACCTTTTCCGGCGTGTACGCCAACGCGGTGAAAGAAACCCACTGGCTGTCCTATCCGAACTATGCCGCGCTCGTCTCTGGCGACAGTTTCTCGACCGACGATCTCGCCGATGGCGGAACAGACATCTTCATTGCGCTCGATCTGAAGGTCCTCGAAGCCCATCCGGGACTGGCGCGTGTGGTTATCGGATCGCTGCTCAATGCCATCTACAATCGAAACGGCGATGTGAAAGGTCGCGCGCTCTTCCTGCTCGACGAGGTCGCCAGGCTCGGCTATCTGCGAATCCTCGAAACCGCCCGCGACGCCGGACGCAAATACGGCATCACGCTGACGATGATCTTCCAGTCCATCGGCCAGATGCGCGAGGCCTATGGCGGGCGGGACGCGACGAGCAAGTGGTTCGAATCCGCGTCGTGGATCTCGTTTGCCGCGATCAACGACCCTGATACTGCCGACTATATCTCGAAACGCTGCGGCGATACGACGGTCGAGGTCGATCAGACTAACCGCTCGTCAGGGATGAAGGGATCGTCGCGCTCACGTTCCCGGCAGCTCAGCCGCCGTCCACTGATCCTGCCGCATGAGGTGCTGCGCATGCGCGCTGACGAGCAGATCGTGTTCACATCGGGCAATCCGCCGCTCAGATGCGGGCGCGCCATCTGGTTCAGACGCAACGACATGAGCGCGTCCGTCGGAGAAAACCGTTTTCACAAGCAAATCACAGAAGGGGTGAAGAGCTATAAGGCCGCTCCGACGACAGACACAGAGGCGACATGACATTGAGACTTTTTACGGCAATTGCCAGCCTATCCCCATTAGCCATTGGCTTCCTCGCATCTATTGCCTCAGCCCAGCCTTCAAGCAGTGCAAGCAGCGTGAGCGAAGCCTTCTCTATCTGCGGAAGCGGACAACGGATCACCTGCGTGGTGGATGGTGATACGTTCTGGTTTCGAGGTGAAAAGATCAGGATCGCCGACATCGACACGCCGGAGCTCAGCCCGCCGAAATGTGAGCGCGAACGCAAGCGAGGTCTTGCGGCGAAACAGCGTCTGCTCGACATCCTCAATTCGGGTCCGCTGTCGTTCAAGACGACCGCCAGGGATGAAGATCGCTTCGGTCGCAAGCTCAGGATCGTCTATCGGGAGCGACGATCGGTCGGCGATATTCTCGTCGCCGAAGGCTTGGCTCGGAAGTGGGAAGGATCGCGCCGGAGCTGGTGCAAATGATCCGGACGCCGGCGGATCACTGTTGTGAATCGATGATGCCCGACCGATTCAAAACTGTCGTTGGACGGCAGATTCCGAACGCGCGATTCTTCTGTTATGATCACGCAGCCCTATCACCTCTATGTCGAGCGTATCGCGCCGGAAAAAAACATGGCGCGGTTCTACGCGCTCGCCGTTCAGCCGACATTGTTCGGCGAGGTGTCGCTGGTGCGCGCCTGGGGCCGGATCGGAACGCGCGGACAGCAGATGGTGCATCTGTTTAACAACGAGAGCCAGGCCATCAACCTGTTCCTCGACGTGCTTCGCGAGAAGCGCAAACGGGGTTATCGGCCGAAACCACCTGTGGACATCCCACGGATCTGATCCTCGTCTCCATCGTCGCCGATGACAATCCGGTCATAAGCTGACACGGATTTTATCTTTGACAACAAGATGCGAGGAATTCCATGACCACCACCAATGAAATCGCCGACAAGATTGCAGCCGATAACGGCCTGACGAAGGTTCAGGCCAAGGGCATCGTGGAGGCCGTCTTCCAGGCAATCGCCGACGCCGCAAGCTCCGACGCGGAAACCTCGATCCCCGGCTTCGGAAAATTCAAAGTGAAGGCTTCGCCTGAGCGCGAGGGCCGTAATCCGGCGACCGGAGAGAAGATGACGGTTGCGGCTTCGAAGAAGCTGACCTTTGCGCCTGCCAAGGCGCTCAAGGATGCACTGAACAAGTGATCCCTGCTGGAGAGCCCCGCCTTACGGCGGGGCATCCAGTATCAGTCCCGGTTCGACCGGGACCAGATGAGGGCGAGGCCTTCCTCGCCTTCGACCTCGATCAGCGTTGCGTAGATGGGGGCCGGGAAGCTCGGGTCGTCGAGCTTGACCGAGAGGTAGTCACGACCTTCGTTCGAGGTCTTCTTCCAGGCTGCGCCGAATTCCGTTGCTCCCGCGAGGATGCGGTAGTCAGGGCCCTTTTCGGACGTGCGCTCGACGGCGCGGATGGTTGCCTTGACGTTGAGGTTGAGGGTCTTGATGGTGCCGGAGAAGCCGTTGCCTGAAGCGGTGAAAGAGCCGATGGTTGCCATTGTCGTAATCCTTTTCGGTTGTTCGAGCCGCGTCCATCGCGGCCTCGATGGCAGTCGATAGGACCGGAGACGATCGGCCTGCACCTGAAAGGCCGAAACGGAGTGGAGGACGGCCAGGGAGAGGTTTTCTTGTCTCGCGAGGAATGGGCGCTTCAGCGCACAGGGGAAGAAAACGATCCGGCCGTTGCGGATGCCGATCGAGCCGAGCATCGCGAGATGGTCTTTGGTCAGACATGCCCCATCGAGACCGCAGTGGACGTGCCAGTGGACTGATCAAGGATTGCGGCAAATGGCATCATTCTGGTGGTGACCAATGGGAACGGGTGCATAGCGCCCACAGCCCGGATCGAATGGTTGGAGCCAACGACTGCATGTGAGAGGCTGCCGGGAATGGAGCATTGTAACCCCTCGCTTAGCGGGTCGCGGTGCCAGGCCTTGATGATCAGCCTTACAGGGAACCGCTCCACCTTCTCGTCGGCAGCTCCATGCGGGTTCTCAGCGTCGTTCAAGCGGTCACGTGTCGTGTTGGCGCTGACACCCCAACGGGTGACTTACGCCGACCACGGCCGCGGCGGTTGCTGCGTCCGGAATTGATTTACTGTCCATAAGTTGGGTGTTGGCGCGAGAGCCAGTGCTACCGCTCGCCGGGCGTTTCGTAAAGGCCGGTCGGAAAGCCGTCTAGGCTCACTTGGTTCTTTTCCCGCCAGTAGTCGTCGATCCCGTCGACGCCCTTGGCCTTGGCCCAGGCGTCCATCTGCGGGCGCTCTTCCTGGTATTCAAACAACGGCACGCCGTAGCCGCAGGATGTCTGCACCAGATCGAAGTCGAGCCTTATCATTTGACGCGCGCCGAGCGGCGCGTTGCCGTCGAACCGCTCGTCCAGCAGGCTGGCGAACTCGTCACTGTCGCGACGGATGACGCGCCCCTTGCCGAAAAGCCGCATGATTAGCGGCGGCCCGGAAACCGCACAAAACATGATGGTGAGGCGGTCGTCTATCCCCAGATGGGCAGCGGTCTCGTTGCCGCTGCCGGTGCGGTCGAGATACATCGCGGCGTTGTCGCCAAGGACACGAAACATGTCCGTGCTGCGCGGAGACATGTTGACATGACCGGTCGGCGCTGCCGATGCGGTGAAGAACATGTGCTGTGCCACAATGAAGCGATGGTGTTGCGGTTCGAGAGTCGGGAAGAATTTGGCCATCCCCGAGAATATGGCTAGCTTCATTCGCTGCCAAGACCGGAATTTGAGAAAAGCTCCTGACTGTGAAGCAGGCTGTTTCTGTCCCTCACCTGCCGATGTAAGCCGCCAGTTCATCGGGCGTTCCGTTGGGGAAAGCCTGCTTCAGAAAGTCCAGGAAGGCAGCGACCCGGGCGCTCAACAGACGCCGCGACGGGTAAAGCGCCCACAGCGCGACCTCGGAACCCTCGATATCGCCCCAGTGCAGCAAAGTGCCGTCGGCCAGATCGTGACTTACCAACGATATCGGCATACGCGCAGCGCCCACGCCGGTTCGAACGGCGTCCCGAACCATGATAAGCGAGGATAGGGCGAGGACGGGCTCGATCCCGATCGTCGCGGGTCCTTCTGAAGTCACGACGTTCCAGGTTTGCCGATCGCCGGCCCCGCGCACGACACCTGGCGCCGAGAGATCGGCCACTGGGCGGGGAAGGCCGGGGCTTGCCACGACGACCAGGCGATCATGCAGAAAGGCTCGGCCGACAAGACTTTCGTCTGGGTCCGGATTGACCCGGATGACCAGATCATAGCCTTCCTCGATCATGTCTACGGCTCGGTCCTCTGTCGTGACTTCCAACCGCACGTCGGGATATTTCAGTGCAAAGCCCGCCGCGATCCGACCCATGGCGGTCTGCGAAAACAGCAGCGGCAGGCTGATCCGTAACCTGCCGCGCGGCTTGTCCCCGCCCGCCGCGATGGTAGCCGCCGTTTCGTCAAGCTCCGTCAGGAGCGCGGCTGTCCGCTCATGAAGGGCGCGACCTTCCTCGGTGAGTTTCAGGTTGCGCGCGCCACGTTCAAACAGCCGAAGCTCAAGGGATGCCTCCAATTCTGTCACCCGCCTGGACAAGGTCGCCTTTGGCCGGCCGGAGGCCCGCGCCGCTTTGCCGAAGCCTCCGTGACGGGCGACGAGATTGAAATCGACGAGAGCGACGAGATCCATGATCGTTCCACCTGTGAGACGAACTGTCTAATTTAACAGTCTATTGGTTTGATAATGAACCAGCCATATTCCGGGTGTCAAGCAATACCAACCCGGAGAAAATCCCATGACCATTCTCGTTACCGGCGCCACCGGCAATATCGGCGGCCAAGTCATCCAGCATCTCGTCAATAGCGGCGCTGATGTCCGCGTTCTCGTCCGCGACCCTTCCAAGGCCAATTTCCCGGTAGGTGTTACTGTTGCCAAAGGTGACTTTCTCGACGTCGACTCCCTGCGTACCGCCATCGATGGTGTGTCGACGCTGTTCCTGCTGAACGCTGTCGCACCAGACGAGTTTACCCAGGCTTTGATCGCCCTCAATGTCGCCCGCTCTGCGGGCGTTGAGCGGATCGTTTACCTGTCTGTGATCCACCCGGACATCTACGTGAACGTGCCGCACTTTGCCGGCAAGTTTGGCGTCGAACGGATGATCGAGCAGATGGGCATGAACGCCACGATCCTGCGCCCTGCCTACTTCATCCAGAACGATCTGACGATCAAGGACGTCATCACTGGCTATGGCGTCTACCCGATGCCCGTCGGCGACAAGGGCCTTGCTATGATCGACGTCCGCGATATCGCGGAGATTGCTGCAATTGAACTGCTGAGACGCGAAAGGGCCGCACAGCCGCTTCCGACCAATCGCATCAACCTCGTGGGTCCTGACACACTCACCGGCACGGATATCGCTGCTATCTGGTCGGACGTTCTGGGCCGTCAGATCAACTATGGCGGCGGTGATACGGCAGCTTTCGAACAGAACCTCAAGCAGTTCATGCCGCCGTGGATGGCCTATGACATGCGCATGATGGGCGAGCGCTTCCTGACTGATGGCATGCTGCCCGAGGGCGGCGATGTCGAGCGCCTGACGACGCTTCTCGGCCGTCCGCTTCGCTCTTATCGAGACTTTGCCTGGCAAACCGCTGCTTCTGCCTGACGCAGGCGCCCACAATTTTAAACAAGGACGATCATCATGATCTATTCGACCGCAACAGTCCCGGTGAATCCGGAAGGCGAAACAAAACTCACCAGGGAGCAGGTGTGGAAGGGCCTGGAGCTGAAGGCGCGCGATGCGCGCCTCTTTCTCCCGCCCGGCCTCTGCACCCGCTGCGACGTCGTCGAGGAAAGTGCGACCCACTTCGTGCGCGAAGCCACCATTGCTGGCTCTGACATCAGGGAAATCATCACGCTTGAGCCGCAGAGCAAGGTCACCTTCTTCCAGGCAGGCGGCCCACGCGAGGGCGCCATCGTCAATGAGCTATTCGAGGACGAAGCCGGCGCGCTGCAGCTGAAGTTCTACTGCTACCTCGGCCTACGCGGCAAGCAGCCGAATGGTCCTGAGGAGCAGGCCGAGCAGACGCAGTTCGACAGCGACAAGGGCTACAAATCGGCCCTCGTATCGACGCTGAAGCGGACCCGAGAACTGCTCGCAGAGGGCAGGCTCTGATTACCGATCACAACAACCAAACCCGGGCTACCTCCTGAGAGGCGCCCTGCCTTTCAAGAGGACCCGATCATGACCACCTCCATCATTGACATAGATTTCTCCGCCGCACCGAAGATCGTGGTCCTCGGCGCCACCGGGCCAACCGGCCGCCACATCGTCAGCCAAGCCCTCAGCCGCGGCTACGATGTCACCCTCCTGGTGCGCTCGCCGGAAAAGGCCGCGGACATGAGGGGAGCGAAGATCGTCGTTGGAGACGCCCGTGACGAGAAGGTGTTGCGCCAGGCCGTCAAGGGTCGCGATGCCGTTATCAGCGCACTTGGAACACCCGCAAGCCCGTTTCGTGAAGTCACCCTTCTCTCGACTGCAACCCGAGCGCTCGTCAATACCATGAAGGCAGAGCATGTCTCGCGTCTCATCACCATCACCGGAATGGGCGCGGGGGATAGCGCAGGCCATGGCGGGTTTCTGTTCGACAAGCTGATCTTCCCGCTGCTTTTGCGCAAGGTATACGCCGACAAGAACCGCCAAGAGGCCATCATCAAGGGCAGCGATCTGAATTGGACCATTGTCCGTCCTTCAGTTCTCAACAACAAGCCTAGGCGCACCACGATCCAGACGCTCACGAGCTTGAACCAGTTCCGCGGAGGCTCCATTTCGCGAGAAAACGTTGCGACCTTCGTGCTGGATCAAGTCACCACGGACTTGTGGCTCCATAAGTTGCCGTTGATCACCTGGTAGTGTTCGCCCGAAAAGCGCGCCGAAATGATGCCGGAACACGGGGTTACGTTCCTTCAAGCCAAGAACGCATAGCTGCACCGCACAAAAATTAAGTGCAACGCGATGAAAATTCGGGCATACAGGCTTCAGCTGATGCACATGGCGGCTCCTCCCAGTTCCGCCGCAGCAGCTGTTCCCCTCTGGAGGTCCATGACCTTCACACTTTATGGGCCGCAGTTTTCCGTCGGCCCTTTTTTCTTTTTCCGAACCAGGTAGCAACGACGTTGCGGACGCTGGAGGAAGGCGGGGCCGAAGCCCCGCGATCGTCCTATTCGAATGCTGACATCTGGGCAGTGGCGGCTTGTCTGTCGACCGAGTTGGCGGGCTGCTCGACCGTGCGCTCGTAGGGCTTCCAGGTTTCGCCTGTGATGTCCTCGTAGGCGGAGACGGCGCCTTCGGCTGCCATGCGAAGCACGTGGGCCTGCAGGCCCATGTCGGCTGCGAACTCGCGCTTGCGCTGGGCGCGGCTGTCGAAGCCGACCGGGCCGTCGAGGTCCTCGTCTCGGGTATCGTTGGAGAGTTTCGTGGTGAGATCGCGGGCCTCGGTGACCGCGCGGCTGTAGAATTGCCCGGCGCCGTAGGCGGAGCCGACGAAGGAGCCGACGATGCGCTGCATGTGGATCTGCATGGCCTTTTCGGCGAGACCATCTTTGAGCGCCTCAGCGCTTTCGATCAACTGGCCGCGATGGAGCTCGCGGATCCCGTCGCTGTCGATGAGGGCAAGGCCGAAGCTTTCGGAGATGCGCAGCGCCTGGGCTGTGTCGGGGCAGGCGTGCCTGACCATTTCGAGTGTAGTGGCGCGTTGGGATTTTGCGGGGCGGTTCTTCTGGGTTGAGCGGTTGAGCGGTGCCATGATCGGATCCTTTTAGCGATGTTTCAGCGAAACCCGGGGTGCCGGTTGTCGTCCGGCTCAGCCCCTCGGGTGCGGGCAAAAGGACATGGGCACCAGCGGCCCGGCCCAAGGTCAGGGCATCGCCAGGAGGAGCGAGGATGGTTTGCGGATGGTGCTGCCCGCACTTGCGGGGTGCGACAGACGCGGGCCTGCCTTGCGACGAGGCGATGATCCTGCCGCAACGCGGCGCGCCAGCGGCCTTTGACCGGGACGCGCCCATGTCAGACCGCAGCAAAACCGAGGTGCTGTGCCGGCCGACAATCTGGTCTACGACAGCATGATATCGCCATCGCGATCCGACCTTGGCAACGCCGCGTCACCCATAGAGGGCACTGACAAAACTCGATGCCAACACACTCCACGGCAAGCAGGTTGCCCCGTTCCCGGGCTCCGCCCTTCGATCAACGCTTTACCGCACCCGCGACTTGGTCAGGCTTCCGCACTCGCCCGGCTCCGTTGATATGCGTGCAGTGGTCGATGGTGGGCCATGCCGTGTTTTGCATTTCCACCGCACCATCGTTTGTCGTGTCAGCTCTGCTCGCCGCAAACGGCAATCCCTCTGCCGTGCCCAGATGCCTTGATAGAACGCGATGACATCGATCACATGATTTCGGGGCGCGTCGGTGTCAGTGGACGCGACTGTCATCGCCGCGCCGCCCAGGTCACGAAGCTGGACGGACCATCATATGGCTCGTGCTTGGCTGGATCGATGACGAAGCCATGCCGGCCGATCGTGTAGTCGGAGCGTGGAACCAGAAACCGTCGTTCACTGGTCTCGCCCCGGGTCCCACCCAGCGCCGCGATGCACTCGACAAAGCCAGGCTGGTGATCGGTATTGAGGGCCGCGATGACCACCCAGTCGTTGCGATGTCGCTTTTCGAATTCCTGTCGGTCCCGAATATGCGACTGACCGTCCTTCAGTGTGACGCTCATCACGCGCTCGTAGGCATCAGGATAAGTGTCGCGAAGTGTGCGATCCGCCAGGCGCCGCTCATAGGCCGTGAACAGCTGCGGGAAGGCATGGGCGACCTTCGCCCATTCACAATCCTCTTCGTAGAATTCGGTGTCATTACGATAGTGTGCATGGACGGTGCCATTGGCATTCTCGTCGAGATGGAAACCACCATGGCTGGCGGTGGAATGCAGAACGATACCGTCGGCGAATTGCCGCGAGAGCTGCGCCAGACCCCATGGCGTCGAGGCTCCTGTTCGTATCGTCGGCCGGTCTAGTGTCCGTAGTTCAGCCTCATGCGCTGCTTGTTCTGCTGCGATGTCATCATGGATTTCCGCCATGACAAACTCCTTCTGATTGCTGGAAACGAAGACGCCGCCGGCATCAGCCAGCGGCGTCGGTTCAGATCCTGGTGCCTGGTGTTTATTCGGCGGCCTCGCGGAAACCCTCGCCGGCCTCTTCATCGGCGGCGGAATGGTCCACGAAGTCACCACCGGAAAGCTGATCCTCGAGAGTATTGGGATCGTCGGCAGCATCCTCCAATCCACGGTCGACGCCGATGTGGCGTCCAACCCACGACCGCGCGTCCTCAGTTAATGGCGCGAGCAGCGCTGCCGGATGCACCAGTTTCCCCTCGGCAAAATGCTCGATCAGCGCCGCACGGGTGTCCTTCACCTTGATCCGACCGGGCACGCCTGCCTCCTCCGCCGTCGCCTCCAGCGCGGTGCGCGACAGGCAGGAGAGAAAGTCCTCCGTGCCCATATTGGGTAGGAACTGATCAGCGCCGATGGCGTCGCCGGCAATGCGGGCGATCAGTCCGCTGTCAGAGCGATTGCGGCGAAGCGACAGGACTTCGATCAGCACCGAGCGCGCAGCCTGAACCAGTGTCTCGCGATCGAAGGACAGCTTGCCGTCCTCGCCAATCAGCCTGGCAGCATGCGGCCCGCATTTTGCATGACCATAGGGATTGTCCGATGCGCCACTGGCGACCGTGACATTCGTACCGGTGAAGGCCAGAATGAGCAGGGCCATCAGCGTGTCGTCCTCGATCGGCGCACGGGCGAGCGCCTCGTGCAGAGCGTCAGTCCGCAGATCACCGATCATGTCGAGACCCTTCTGGGTCACGTCGGGTCGTACTCTCGGTGCCTCGACCTCCTCGACGAGGGTTTCGACACCGTCGGAATCCTTGACCAGCTTGGGCTTCTTCACCTCCGGCATGCGGTAGGCAACCGACTGCACCGAGCCGTCGCGCGCGTTGATGTACCAGCCGGTCAGGTCGCCCTTGCCCGGTTTGCCGTAGACCTGTTGCGCCTTCGCGGGCAGCTTGGCCTGGCCGTATTCGTTGGCCTCGATAACCGAACCACGCTTGGGCAGGTTGTTGGCAAGCCATTCCTGCTGCGCCCCGAGAAACGCCTCGACATCCGTGGTGTAGCGACTGTCCTCGTCGGCGGGTGCAAACAGGTCCTCGACCCAGACGATACCATAGGCCAAAGCCAGATCGTCGCCGAAGCTTGCGTGCTTGGCGAGCATCCGGGTCGTGGTCAGCGCCCGGGCGACCTCCCACCACGACACCTGTGGATCCTGCTTCTTCGGCTTGTACTTCTTCCACACCTCGGCCTGCTCATCCTGACTGGCGGCGGCGATCGTGCGCAGCTGCTGCTCGTTCGGCATATCGCCCCGCGCCATCTGGTCGAGCATGGCGGGCAGGATATTGGCCAGCAGCCGCAGCTTTCTGATCTGCCGGCTGGGGAGTGCCAGCGCCATGGCGATCGACTCCTCGGTCCATCCGAGAGCAACCAGCCGTTCGATGGCGCGCCACTGGTCGACAGGGTTCAGCGGCTCGCGGGCGATGTTCTCCGCAAAGGACTGCATGGCGCCGAGATCGTCGGATGGATCGGCTAGCAGCAGCGGGATTTCCATGAGATCCGCGGCAATCGCCTGGGCGGCGCGGCGGTGACCGAAGACGATGATGTAGCTGTTGCCGCCTTCCGGATCGAGTTTGACGATCGGCGGCTGGACGACACCGATGGCCCGGATCGATGCGCAGAGCAGCGCGTCGGACTGGGCCGAAGATTTCGACTGACGGGACCGGTCAGGATTGTCCTTCAGACTGCGCGGATCGGCTGTAATCAACTGCATGGGAATGACCTTTCGGTTTCGGGCGGACGGACTGTCCTTGCCTCCTCATCTTCTTCTCGAAGACATCCTCCGAACCGCAGGACGGGACGGCGGCTGCAATTGCGCCGGAGCAGACCTGGCTTGCGGAGGAGCGAGGCACACCTGCCTTGCGAGGCAAGCTGGCCCGGTCTCGGCGACCGGCGCGATTGAGGGAACCGGCAGCCGTCGGACCGTCCAGCGAACCGGTTTCCTTCCCCTCCTTCCTCCCCTCTCTCGTCGTCCTCCCTTCCATTTCCCAGCGATGTCACACGATTTTAAGCAATTGCTGCTGAACTCAGGCCATGACAAAGCCGCCGCGCCAAAAATCCCAGCCGCTTTTGCGGGAGACGGACGCTCCGATCCGCTCGCGACCGCGCAAACCACGTGATCCAGCGCAACCGCAGCTTCCTTTCGACCCGATGCCGGATCGCATTGAACCTTGCCTGGCGCTCTTGAAAGCAAAGCCGCCATCGGGACCGGACTGGATCTATGAGATCAAATGGGACGGCTATCGTGTGGCTGTTCACGTCGAGCCGAACGCGGTGCGGATCATCACCCGCGGCGGCCATGACTGGACCGACAGGTTTCCGGCAATCGCCGCCGCTGCGCGCAAGCTCGGCGTCGGGACCGCAATCCTGGATGGGGAAGCCGTCGTGCTCGATGCGGAGGGCCGATCGGACTTTGGGGCGCTGCAGCGCTCGCTCGGTGGGCGCGGGGGCAGACAAGCGTCAGACGATGCTATTCTCTACGCATTCGACCTGTTGTATTTCGATGGCCATGACCTGACGAAGATGGAGTTGTCCGGTCGTCGTCACCTGCTGGAAGACCTGATCGGCGAAAGCGAAAGCGTAATCCGCGTCTCGGAGGAGGTCGAAGCGGATGGCGCGACACTTCTGGCGGCCGCCCGAGAACACGGCCTGGAAGGCATCATTGCCAAGCACCGCGACAGTGCCTACCGCTCGGGCCGGCTCGGCGACTGGCTGAAGATCAAATGCATCCAGAGCGAAAGCTTTGTGATTGTCGGATACGAGCCATCCACCGCGGCGCGCGGTGGGATCGGCAGCCTGTTGCTCGCAGCGTATCAGGGCGACGCGTTCGTCTATGTCGGTTCGGTCGGAACTGGCTTCAAGCAAAAAGACGCGATGAAACTGCGTCGGATGCTGGACACGCTGAAGACCAAGCGTGCGCCGGTTGCCGTCGATAAAAAGGGGGTCGTCTTCGTTCAACCGACATTGATTGCCGAGATCGAATATCGCGCCTGGACCGACGATGGCAAATTGCGGCATGCCTCGTACAAGGGCCTGCGGGAACTGCAAGACAACGCGGCGATCTACAAACTCAGCGAGTAGCGCCCGAACGTGCCAAAAACGGAAGGGCGCTCGACCCTTTCGGGGAGCGCCCTTCCAACCCGGACAGTTTCAAACGCGCGGCAATCGCCACTGTGAGGCAAACCATCGAAACGGGTGATGACCGATAGATGTGTATGGTCCGACCCCGTTTCAAGTAACCGCAGTATGTCGCCGATCACGCGGCCTGCTGGCGATCCTCCTCTGGTTCGTCGGCGGTTGCCGCCAGATCCCTCTCGATCTCGTCCAGTTGGCTCAGCTTGAGTTCGAGCTCGGCTTCGAATGAGAAGCTTTCCCCCAGACGCGGCGTATAAGAGGCGAGACGCCGTTTCGCATCGACGAGCCTATTGCGATGGTTCTCGCGTTCCTGTTCAAACCCGCCAAGCGCATGTTCGAGCCGGGAGATCGCGCCGATCGGCGTGGTGGTGACGGCCAAGTCGATCTCGTAGCCTCCACCTGTGCGTTGGAGCAGGGTGTCATAGCGATAACCATCCTTGCCAAACCGTTCGCCCTGATAGGCGAGATCGAAACCGCCGATGGTGGCGATGATCATTTCTTTCTCCTGCTGAAGCTGAACCAGCGTCAGGATTTCCTTCATCAGCGCGCGGCCAGCGAGTTTGCGCTCGTCGAATGTGTCTTCGCCAACTTGCATGACAAAGGCGTCGCCAGATGTTGGGACCAGCCGCTCGATATCCTTGCCTACCTCCTCGATCCGGCGGCTGGAAAACTCGATATCCCGTTCGGCGTCGCGGATCTGCCGACGGATGGCGTGCTGATCGTCGATATGGGCGGCCCGCAGGCGATCCAGGCGGGCGATCTCGGCCTCAAGTCCGGCCTTCTGCATCAGCCGCTCGTCGCCGGACGCGATGGCCTTGGCCATGGCGAACTGGTTTGCCTGCCCCTCGCCCATATCCTCCAGCCGACGCACACTTGTGTCACCGGACAGGGCCGCCGCAATGAAGCGGGCCTTGCGCTCGTTGTTCTGCCACATGGTGGCATCGAGACTGCCGAGCGTCGCATAGGCAAACACGTCGACCTCGTCATGTTGATTGCCCTGGCGGATAATACGGCCCTCGCGCTGCTCGATCTGCGATGGGAGCCACGGTACATCGAGGTGATGCAGGGCTTTGAGCCGCGCTTGAACGTTGACACCGGTGCCCATGGTTTCGGACGAGCCGATCAGCACGCGTACCTTGCCGGCATTGAAGTCGTTGAACAGCCGCTGCTTGGCGTCCGACTTCTTGTAATCCTGCATGAAGGCAATTTCCGAAGCCGGCACGCCAAGGCGGACGAGCTCATCGCGGATCCATCTGTATGCGGAAAAACCGCGGGATGCCTCGACATTGATCGTGCCGAGATCGGAAAAGATCAACTGGCCGGCGCCCGGCCGGTCGAACGGCTTGCCGTCCTTACGGCGGTATTCCGCCTCTCCGGTTTCCTGCCAGATCCTGTGGGCATTGGTGACAAGCGCGTTCAGCTTGTTGGCGGTCTCATTGCCCATGGCCTGATCGACCAGGCGCAGATCGATCGCCGCATGCCGCCCGTCGGTGATGACCGAGAGCAGGATATCGTCGCCGGGCTTGGCCGGACCATCCCGCATCTCGATGGCCTTGATCCGCGCGTCCAGCTGTTTCTGGTAGGACTTGAAAGCGGCGGTCGGCTCGGCGGTGACGATCTGGCGCTTGCCGCCGGAGACCTCCGGCACTTTCACATAGGTTTTCAGATCGACCGGCAGCACGACGTCGGCGAAGGATCGGAACATGGCGATCAGTTCGGGCACGTTGACGAACTGGCTGAAGCGCGTGACCGGCTTGTATTTGCCCGATGGCTGCAGCTCGAGTTCCGTCGAGGTATCGCCGAAGGTCGAAGCCCAGGCGTCGAACTCGTGCAGACCACGTTCCAACAATGCCACTGGGCCCATCATCCGCTGCACGGAGAACATCTCGCCGAGCGTGTTGGTGATCGGCGTTCCCGAAGCCAGCACCAGCGCCCTGCCCGGGTTCTTCGTCTCGACGAAGCGGGATTTGACGAACAGGTCCCAGGCGCGTTGCGATCCGTTCGGATCGACACCGCGCAGTGTCGACATGTTGGTGGCAAAGGACAGCTTGCGGAACTCCTGTGCCTCATCGACGATGATCTGGTCGATCCCAAGCTCGGAGATGGTCAGCAGATCGTCCTTGCGGGTCGCCAGCGCTTCGAGCCGTTCCTTGTGACCTTCCTTCATGCGCTCAATGCGCTTGCGCGACAGCCGATCCTGGCTATCAACCTTGACCAGCAGCTCCTCATAGAGCTCCAGTTCATCCTGGATCATCTGCGCCTCGAACGATGAGGGAACGGAGATAAAGCGAAACGCCGAATGGGTGATGATGATCGCATCCCAGTTGGCGGTCGCTGCCCGCGACAGGAAGCGATGGCGCTTTTCTCTGACGAAGTTGGTCTCGTCGGCGACCAGAATGCGCGCATTGGGATAGAGAGCGAGGAACTCGCGGGCGGCCTGCGCCAGGCAATGGCCGGGCACGACGAGCATCGCCTTGTTGATCAGACCCAGACGGCGCTGCTCCATGATGGCGGCCGCCATGGTCAGCGTCTTTCCAGCACCGACGGCATGAGCGAGATAGGTGCTACCTGCCGAAATAACCCGCCAGATCCCGCGTTTCTGATGCCCATACAAAGAAAAGGCGCCTGAGGCGCCCGGAAGTTGCAGGTGATCGCCGTTGAAGGATCGCGGCGCGATGTTGTTGAAAGTGTCGTTATAGATGCGCGCCAGCCGGTCGGTGCGATCCGGATCGGACCAGATCCACGACTGGAAGGTAGTCTTGATCTTTGCGAGCTTTTCCTTGGCGGCTTCCGTCTCCACGGTGTTCAGCACTCGTCGCTCAGTCTCGCCGTCGCGGACGGTGTCGAAGATCTGCGGCACGCAGGAGTTGAGAGCGTCGGACAGCAGCTGGCCAGCATGGCGGCGATGCGTGCCCCATTCCGTGGTGCCAGCGGCCGACCATTCCAGCTGCCGCGCATTGACCGTCCATGTCGCCAGTTCCGGTAGGTGATGGATGGAAATCTCGGCATCCATGGTCTCCTTGACGAAGGCGACGACATCATCGGCGGGGATCCACGGGGCGCCAAGCCGGGCGGTGATGTCCGAGGGCCGGAGATCGGCAGGTTGGACTCGCTCCAGCGCCGCGACGTTGCGCTGAAAGGCGGGGTCGAGGTCCGCGGCCGCGCGTGCGGTGGAGAGCTTCGAGCGGACTGCGCCGGACAGATAGGCATCGGCCGACTGCCAGGAGCCGTTGGATGGATCGCGGAAGATGGATTCACCCAGCTCACCGATCACACCTTCCACGTCACGATGCAGCAGCTCGGCGATATGATCGGGATCGACATGGCCGCGTTCGTTCAGAACAACGGCGAGCGCATCCGATGCCGAGGTGATGACAGGTGCCGGCGGCGGCGCGATGACGCGCTCGGTAAAGATCGGCCCGGGCTTGGCGGTATTGGTCTCGAGATCGTAGTCCTCGATCGAGGCCACCAGCCAGCAATCGGGATCGTCGAGGAAAGGCGCGATATTTGGCCGGCGATGGATCTCCCTGACCTCACCGGTTTCCGGATCCTCCGATGTCGAGACGGAGGTGAAGTTGATCGGGCCGAACTCGCGCACGAAACTGGACCAGGCGATGCGCAGCGCGACCTGTGCCTTTTGCCAGGGCTGATCGCGTTCCTGAAGCTTGAGAATGAGCCGGACCGCATCGCGGATAGGGATGAGCTTGCGGATGATCACTGCGTGCTTGGCAAAGATGCCCTCAGTGCTGCGGCCCTTCCTCACCTCAACAGGAACAGCGACCCCGTCCACCACCTGCATCAAGGCCGTGCCTTTGCCAATGAAATAACTGCCCTCGCGCACCTTCGGATCATCAGGCCGCTCTGCCATGGCTTCCGCGACTTCGTCCTCAAGGGCGAAGTCGATTGCCGAAGGCTCGCCGTCGTAGAGCCCGGCCGTAAGGTGTCCGACGGCAGCGTTCAGGCTCATTTCAAGGTCGCCGCCTATCGGGAGGCAGGTATAGGCCTCGCCGAATGGACCTGAGGTGAGAGCATGGCGTCCCAGCACCATGTCGGGGTGATCGACGAACCACCTGTTGATACGGACGCTACCGCCCTCACCTTCCACCAACGCATGCGCAAGATCGAGCCAGCTATCGTCTCCAGCCTGCTCTTCGGCGCGGCGTTTCCGGAAGAAGATGATATCGACGACAACATCCGTGCCTGCGTCAGCGCGAAAGCTGCCTTCGGGAAGGCGGATCGCGCCAGCGAGATCGGCCATGCCGGCGATGTGTTCACGGGCGCGGGCGTCAGCCTTGTCCATCGTGCCGGACGAGGTGACGAAGGCTGCGAGACCGCCCGGCTTCAACCGGTCGATGGACTTGGCGATGAAATAGTCATGCAGCCGCAAGCCGAGAGACCGGAGGGCCGGATCACTCTTCACCGTCCTGTCAGAAAACGGCGGGTTGCCGATCGCCAGATCGAAATGGTCAGGCAGGTCGGTGCGGGCAAAATCGCCACAGACGATTCTGGCCCGTGGCTGCAGCAGCCGGACGATACGGGCGGTGACGGGATCAAGCTCGATGCCGGTGACATGGCTCACCTTGGAGAGAGCATCCGGCATCAGCGCCGGAAACATACCCGTGCCGATACCCGGCTCCAGGACCCGTCCACCATCGAACCCCATGCGGACCAGGCCCGACCAGATGGCACGAACGATAAACTCCGGCGTGAAGTGGGCATATTGGGTGCAGCGCGCCAGCGATGCGTAATCACCCGGCGCAACGGCACTTTCGAGATTGCCGCCGAGCTCCTCCCAACCTTTGCAAAATGCCTCGTCGCCGGGACGCCGGAATATGCCGTTGGCCAGGTCCGACGCGCCGAAGCCCGTGAACTTGATCAATCTGGCCTGCTGGTCAGGACGAGCCGGCAGGCCCTGGCGCTCGATCTCGTTCGCCAGCAGGATGGCGGCGATATTGTCACGCGCACGGTCGCGCCAGGATTTTGCGAGACCGCGAGAACTCTGCAGCCGGAAATCGACCTTCGTCCGCAGCTGCGGTGTGGTTTTCGGTTCTTTGCGGACCGGAGCGGCTGGCGCCGGTTTCGAGGGCCGGGGGTCGATATCGATATCGGTCCCGAAGTCTGCTGCGAAACCCGGCACACCGAGATCGAAACCGGATGCGAGAGCTGTATTGCCGAACAGATCGACAGCGAAAGGATCGTCATGCGCCATTGGAAAAACTCCTGTGAGTGGGCGCGCCGAGGCACACTCGCGCGAAGAAGCGGTGTTGCCAGGCTGCGGATGGTGGAGGTTTGGAAATGAAGGCCGCCGTTAGGCAGCGATGGTTTCCGGCAGAAGACGGAACTGCACCGGCAGTTTTGCGGCGATCTCCTCGTCGGTCAGATCGTCGAGGAGCTTCCAGATCTTCCCCTGAGCGGAGGGATAGACGAGCACGATCTGGCGATTGCGCAAGTCGGCCGGAAAGCGAGCGTCGGCATAACCTCGAAAATCCGGACCTGTCGCACTCCAGATATGATCGAGCTTTTCCTGTCGGTTCATCGCGCGCACCGGGCGGGATTCCCGGGCGATGATCTCGGCACGCATGCGGTCGGGTGACTGATGATCGGCCAGGTCGCAATAGCCGTGAAACCATCGGGACCGATCATCAATCGTCAGTGCGAAGAACACGCTGGTGACACTGGCGGCCAGAAACTCGCGCATGGCGAACATGTCGCCACGGTAAAACAGCGGAGGGAGGATCTCGAACATATGGTCGTGGTCGGCTTCCGTGATTTCGAACCATTCGCCGACATATCGCGTGCCATTTATCCGATCATCATCGAATGGCGACTGGCTATGGCGATTGAACAGGGCGTACATTTCGTGGCGGCTGGTCACACCTTCGAACACTTTACGGATGGTGGGAGGGTTGAACATCGGCTGCTCCTTTGGGGTTGGGGACCGAAGCGGAAGCCTGATCGACCTCTTCTTTCAGTCCTTTGATCACCCCTCCCCAGCCGGCGCCTCGCGGGCAGCGGGTCAAGGGCCGCCGTCAGGCGGGCGGCAGCTTCACCCTTGATGCGCTGTCCGCGTATGCGGCAGCTCTCTTCTCTCCCTCCCCTGTTTCAATTCCTCATTCCAGTCTTCACATTCCGGCCTCAGCCGCGAGAAATCGCAACCGGCGCTGTCCGCCATCTGGCGCAGGCGGTCGGCAAAAACTTCACCCTGGACGTTGTTGTCGGTCGCGGCCACCAGCCACGCGCCCTCCCCGGACGCTAAGTTTTCCAACGCGAGCGCGGTTAGCGGAGACCAGCCGCCTCCAGTGCTGACATAGAGCGTGTCGGATCGTGTCTGCTCGATCGCGGCCAGGCTGAGCGCATCGATCGCCGCCTCCGTCACACAGATCCGATGAGCGTCATTCATCCCAAACTGGAAGAGCGTCTTGGCGCCGCCGGTGGAAAACCCGCGCCACTCCGGACCGCGCTCCTCCCAGCCGATGACGGCGCCAGCCTCATCGACATGCTTTGCCCACATCGAGCCATATGGGCCTTCCCGAAGAACGTCTGCATCGATCGCCGCGGAGATGACTTGCCATGGCAGCGCCCGGCATCGCTGGAGGTAAGTCCACATCGCAGATCCGCGCCACGGCCGTTTTCGGTGGTTCCAGCGGTCAGCGACCGAAGCAATTGGCTGCGTTTGACGAAGAGGTTTCTCCCAGATTGGCGCGGTGGGCTGAAACGCGACCAGATCGCCGACCACCGCCAGGGTCTGAGCAAAGCCGATCCCATGGAGATAGCTTGCGAGCGCGAAAACATCACCCTTGGCGTCCGAACGGGCATCGAACCAGCCCCTGTCGTCGTGGATGACGATGATGACGTCGTCGTCGCGTCGGAATTTGACCGCCCGGCGCGTGCTCTCTTTTCGGTCTATCGCGAAACCTTCATGCTCAAGGACGGCTGCGCAGCCCACCCGGGTACGCAGCTCCTCGATGTCCTTCTTTTCCATATCACTTCCTCTAGCTTTCCTGACTGTTCGGACTGGCAGCGCCCAGGCCGCGAAGATGGAAGCGCGCAAGGGCGCGGTTCGCAATGTGCAGATCTGCCGGGAAAGATCGCGGCGAAGCCTCCCTTGCGCGCGCATCAGCGCAAGCGGCACGCCTTCCCCCGAAGGGGGTGATCGGCTCAATGAGCCGATCCGTAGGCAAATGGATCGTATTCATTGAGGATGGCGTCCTCGTCGCCGTCATACTCGGCGGAAGGCATGACGCCGATCTCGCCATCGATTTCGAAGAGGGTGACCGGGACCATCAGGGTCCGGGCAAGATCGAGTGCGTGGTTTTGTGCGAGGCTGAGATCCGACATGTGAGGCTCCATCCAGTGGCGGGGCCGATCCCCGCTTGATGGCGCCCGTTTGATCCGGACCCGGCCGCGGTCACCGCGCAGGCGCAGCCGGAGAGGTCGCAGTAGCTGCGAACCCCCTGCGGGTTGACCGTCCAAGGTCGGGACTGGATTAAGGATGCCAGACAAGAGAGCTGGGTTGGCAACGCCAATGGTTGGAGCATTATTGCGCTCGGCCTGAATTGCCTTGCCGCTTGCTGATCAGGCGACCTGCAGGTTCCGATACAAAGAAGGTGTTGGGCAGTTGCTGCTTGTGGTTTTCCGAAAGGGGAACTGTGCAGCAACGCTTGACGGTGCCAGACCAACGTAGTCATTGAACGCGTCAGGGATGAAAGCCCGAAGGGAGAAGACTCGCGTCCCGAGGCTTCTGCATAGCCAACAGCCCGGCCCGACAGGGCGACGTTATGCCCAACTGTGAAGGCCTCGTTCTCTCCGGTTGCAACGATTGGGAACAACGCATGCGTCGAATTCTGCATGCATTTTACTGACCAATATTTAGATATAAAAATTGGTCAGTAGGGCAGCCACGGTTGCTAGTGACCAAAGTTTGTATATAATCTTCGGTCAGAAAGTAGGACAGCCATGCCGAATCCGACATCGGACACTCTTGAGCGCATTCACCAAAGGATTGCCGGCGCGGCGCCTTCAGGCGTTTGGTCACGCGCTGATTTCCTCGATATCGCTACGCCGAACGCCGTCGAAAAGGCGCTGCAGAGGCTGACCAGCCGCGGGGCCATCCGACGCCCTCATCGTGGTCTCTATGATAAGCCGGATATCAGCCAGTTGACCGGAAAGATGGTGTTTCCCCCACGCGCCTCATTTATCGATGCGATTGCACGGCGCGACAAGCTTCGTGTTTGCGTCGACGGCATGACGGCTGCCAATGATCTTGGCATGACGACAGCGGTTCCGGCCAGGTCGACGATCTATGCGGACACATACCCCCGGACCATCGAGATCGAGGCAAATGCCGGTGACACGAAGGCCACAAAACCGGTCATCTATATCCTGGACTTCAAGCGCATTTCGGCAAAGACAGCCTTTTGGGCCGGCCGGCCGGCGATGCGGGTGATCCAGTCCCTCCACTGGTTTCGCGATGAGCGCTCCAATCTGGAGACCGTCGTCGATGGTATCATTCGTCACTTGGCACGAAGCCCGCACAGGCAGCCGATCATCGAGGATCTGCGCGAAAACATCCACGCCATCCCGGCCTGGATGTACCAGGCAATAGAAACGATAACACGCGAGCCGCAGCCCACTGCGGATGAAGACACTCCGTTGGGCCAAGATGGGAAGGGTGAACATGCGCCAGAGCTTCATTGACGTCCTTCGCTCAAACGCCGATGAGCAGAGAGCGCTGTTCTCCGCCGCTGCATCTGATCTTGAGACGCGAGCCGAAAATATCGAGAAGGATCTCTACGTCTGCTGGGTGCTCGACTTTCTGTTCAACCGACGGAAGGACGATGCAATCGGCCTCTACTTCAAGGGCGGCACCAGCCTCAGCAAGGCCTATGGCCTGATCCAACGTTTTTCCGAGGATATCGACATCGGCATCTACAAGGCGGACCTGAAAGTCCCGCTTGAGGCCGACATCGCCGCGCTCCCGTCCGTCAATCAGCAACAGAAGGCTCTGGCCGAGCAGGTCGATGAGGCGGCGCGGCATTATATCTCCGGGCCACTCAGGAGCTTGCTTGAGGAGGAAATCGCCACGGTCGAAGGAGAGACCGGACAAACAAGGCAGTTCTCGCTCGGCTTCGGGTACGATCCCTACCGGAAGAAGGAAGCGCTCGACATTTTGGTGCTGGGATACAGAAGCGTCTTTGATACGAGCGGCGGCTATGTCGAGGCGGCGGTGCGCATCGAAGGCGGCGCACGCCCGGATCCGGTGCCAGCCGAAACGCGAGAGATCGTCCCCTACATTGCATCCGAAATGCCGGCCGGTTCGGATCTCACGATCTCCAATGTGATGACCGTCAAGCCGGAGCGGACGTTCTGGGAAAAGGTCCTCATCCTTCATGCCATGACGGAAATGACCGAAAAGCGAAACGCGGATCAGAATGCGGAAAGAAAGGTCCCCGACCTCAATCGATACTCGCGCCACTATTACGATGTTCACCAGATTTGGAACCACCCTGAATACGGAAAGACGACTGCATCCATGCTCGATCTTGCCGAAGCGTGCCGGCAGCACAAGGAACTGATGTTCCGCGCGCCGGACCATCGATATGATCGAGCAGTACCCGGCAGTTTCCGGCTGGTGCCGACGGCCGATATGCGGAAGAAATTGGCGACCGACTACGACAGAATGTCAGCCATGATCTTTGCGACACCGCCTGATTTCGAGGCCGTCATGACGAGCGTCGAGGATCTGGAACGTTACCTCAACAAGGAGCAATAGTCGGTTGACCATGCAGATGTAGACAAGACCGCGGTCGCACGACCAGGTACCGGAACTCAGGCTGTGCAAATGCTTGCATGGCCCCATCTTCCACGGTTTTCCAACCAAATGCTTCGCTATCAGCGCATGCCGGAAGGACTGGAACAGGATATCGGATTGCCGGCCCATCGAGCCATGCTGGATGCCTATGTCACAACTCATCATCTGCGCGACCTGCTAAAAGAGTCATCGCTCGCGCAGCTTCTGGCTTGGAGCAGTGAACCGGGTCTCCTGCCGCGGGTGCCATCTGGAGCGGAACGAGGCAAAGGCTGGAATCGCCTTGGCTTGGACACGTTGCATGAATTTTCTCGGGACCGGGACGCCGATATTCGTTTCAGCGCCCAGACCGAATTGGCCCGCCGTGGCGTCGATCAGGAACTCCTTCCGCCAGAGCCAGCGCAGCGAACGCTGCTCTAAGTGAGCAACGGCTTGAAGTCCTTCTCCGCATCAGGTGACTGGCCACCGCCGGTGCGATCGACTTTCACAAGGGCACCATATGCATTCCCAGCAGCAGGCAGAGTTCTCATCTCGAACGGCCAGACGAACAGCGCGCGGCGGCGTACCAATCCTTTCGCCAGATCTCCTGCAAGGTTCTGGAATTCAACGATCTGGGGGAGAGGTGCTGCTGAAAACAACGAACTGGTCAGGCGCTTTGCGCCCCCGTCATCCGTATCGAGCGTTGCCAGTCCATAGACTGCAGCAGGAGGAGATAAGACAGGATCGGCAGCGACGG
This sequence comes from Rhizobium brockwellii, assembly GCF_000769405.2. Taxonomy (NCBI): domain Bacteria; kingdom Pseudomonadati; phylum Pseudomonadota; class Alphaproteobacteria; order Hyphomicrobiales; family Rhizobiaceae; genus Rhizobium; species Rhizobium brockwellii. The sequence continues at coordinate 73,010 of NZ_CP053445.1, read as the reverse complement.
TCACAGCAACCTCTAACGAGCCGGCCGGCCCGATCGCAGTCACAACGATGCGGTCTCCGGGAGCGATGGCCGGCTGAGGAGCGCGGATAGTATAACCAGCTGCCCAGCCATCCTTGTTGTTTGGCACAGCCTCCAGGAGATTCGTGAGCGCGATCGCATAGGGCACCCCCGCACAGAACCGATGGCGTGGCTGATTTCCGACATCGACCGTGGGGCGTCCGGCGACCACCAGCGGAGGAGAGCCGCTGTCGGCTTGTTCGTATTTCCGGAGAAGCCGCAGTTGTAGTGACATTTCCTCTGACGCCCCCCAGACCGGATCTGCGCCCGCCGGGTCGGCCGAGGTCGTTTTGATGATCTGGCCGGCCGCAAAGTGAATGGTCGAGGTCAGGTCATACTCTAGGCGATCCAAGGCAAGCAGGTACGACTTTCCATCGATATGCTGACTGACACTGGCCGTCTTGCTCGCAATTTCCCGGTCATAGGCCGGATCCCCAAATGCAAGCGTTGCCGTCTCAATGCGAACAGAGGGACCACGACCAGCCACGACAGGCGCTGGGATCGAAAGCAGCCGAGGAGGACCGGGCAGCAAATCCGACTGGGCGCAGGGCGCACGGGCGTTTGGCACGGGCAGAGAGAATGACAGGGAGACGCTGCTATCAGGTCCAACGAACTGCAACAGTTCGCGTGCCAATGTCGCGTTGGCGACAGTTGTCGACAGAATAATTGGTATATCGAACGCCGACCTAAGAGGATTTCCGTGCGGTTTAAAGAACGTGTTGACCACCGGAACGCCGGCGACGGGCTGAAGGAAGAGAACTTGCCTCCCATCGATGACCAAGGCGATCCTCGTGTCGGACCCGGTTAGACCGATGGCTGAAAGTCTATCGACCGCTGCTTTCCCGGCCGTAGGAATATCGGGTCCTGCAGCAAAAACCGTAGCCGTGAGTTGAATTGTCCCGTCCCAATTGGGCGTGACCGATGAAACCGCACCACCAGATCTCGCCAGCCGTAACAGAATTGTCTCGACTTCGGGCAACAGAACGTCATCGTTCAGCAAGCGCAGGGCCGTCATAGGGCCTTGGGCGACAACGAAAGGCATCAATTGGTCTGCAGAATCGATATAGTCGGTGCCGATGAAAGTTTGGCGTCGTACCGCCAAATCGCTTAACGGACGATAGGCAGTCGACCTTGGCGCCCTGGTCTGCCGGAACGATGTCGGACCCCGGTCGGCTGGTCGACCGAAACGGGGTTGAGGCGCATCGAAGCACTGCTCTTCTTCCACAAAACTCATGCCATCATACTGGAAGAACAAGACTCCTGGGCGCCGGCCGGTGGTCACAACTTCGAAATGGCTCGGCTGAATTGCCGCGATCGCCGCTTCTGGCTCTTTGTCGGATCGCCGCAGCCGAAGCGAGGCAAGGCTCTCGTCCACGCTACGGGCGCCAGGAACGCGCAGGCGTGGCGGCACTGGAATGAGGGCTCGGTCAGGCGGCGCTGTGAGATCTTCATCGGTCGGACGCCGGAACAACGCCCTTTGTCCGATCATCAGCACACTTGCTCGGAGAAATAGGTCGTCTGGCGCCAGGGCTGTGCCCGTCACGGAAAGGCTGCGAACGTCTCCCGCCCATGACACTTCCGCATCCTGGAGAGGTCGTTGGTCACCGAGCATCAGTGCGGCCAGCTGTTCTTCGTCTTCCCAACGGGCCCGAACCGCGGGCCGTGGCCAGGCCAGGGCTGGCGACGGAAAAATTGTCCGCGCCCGCTGGCGCAAAGGATGTGGCTGGTCCGCAGTGTCGAGGGTCTCTGGCAGCGCGAGGAAAGCGATGATCCGATGCGTACGAGCCTGTTTTTGATGTTCATCCAAGAGATCGATCGGAACGTCTGTCAACGCACCAAGTGCGGCTAGAAGGGGCTCATCGGGCAGCGACAGCGCCAGATGCGCCAGGCGATTGCGAGTCTCGCCATTTACGGTCTGACGGCTTTGGCTGAGTGTCCTCGCTTCATCGTTTGCTACAGCAGCGATTAAAACTGAGCGTCTCGTCAACACCAGGACATCGAAGGACGCATTAGATTGCGACGTGAAATCTGGTGCAAGCGCGCTGTCATTCCCGACCGGTTCGGCGTCGAGTGATCTTTGGAGCTTGAGGCGCAAGGCCGTCGATCGACTCGCCCCTCTTTCGCTGACGAGCACCGGCAGGACCGTGATGGTGCGATCCGCCAACGTTCGTTCTGACGTGATCGAGAGAATGCCCTTCCAGGCTGAAAGGGTTCGCAGCCAGATCGGTCGCTGCAGCCATGTGGTCGGATCCACACCGTCAGCGGGCAATGCGACATCCTCGATGACCGCCTGGGAGGTCGGCTCGAAATCCGGCACCCTCTGATGGGGCAACGCGCCGGCGATGCGCTCACGATGGTCGGTGATCCAGGCGATGGAAGTGTTGCTGGTCGAAAACGGAACTGCTGCTCCTCCGTCGAGTGGGCTTCCGTTGCATGCTGCCAAATCATAGCTCGATACTTGGCCGGCCCAGGGCGCTTGCGGTATGTTGCTAAGCACGCCAAGCGCGCCGGCCTCAAACAGGGGAGCAATCCATGGCGTCACTACGCGATGGCCGAACGTGTCGTCTTCGCCCGCAGCAGCCTCAATCACTGCCGCACCTGAAATGAATAGATCACTTGGCATGGCGACGTTGCCAGCCCCAGGTGCCTGCGGATTCTGCGCGATAGCTGGCTGCATTGCGAGGAGCAGTTCAATTGTTGGAATTCCTGCCCGTGCCATGGCTTTTGAAAACACACCGGCCGATATCGAATAACCTTGCAACGTGGTCGCCATCGAGCCGCGATAGCGGGCGGCGAAAGCGAGTTCGCCGGGCGGGTGTGCGATTGTCGCGAGCGCCTCGCGCTCCAATGCGGATCGATGACCGACGACAACTTCATCGATCGATGTCCACGTAGCGGATCCACTGGCTCCGGTAAGGCGGTGCGTTGCAATGGCCGGGAATGTCCAAGGCGCACCGAGGACGATGCTGCCGCCTACCTCCACGAGATTGCCCGCCGGCAATTCGGCGTCGCGGACGGCCGCCGTTACCTCGTGTGCATGGGATTTTCCGTCTGCGACGGCGAGATCCCGCCGCCACTCTGCAGCTTTGCGTGGATTGGGCGCAAAGGGAGTTGGAAACAATGGATTTGGCAACCCGTCAATTGGCCAGGCGATTGCGCTTGTGCGCCTGCTATCGGGCAGAGTGACAAGAATGCGGCTCCCGACCTCGTCCGAAAATGTCTTGTCTGAAGAACTCGACAACGTCGATCTGTGGCGAATGAATAGAGCGTCGGGCGTTCCGCAGGTTGCTTCGACAAAGCCAGCGCTGGGTGCAGTGGCGAATTTTGCGGGCGTTAAAGGAGCGGGAAATGCCACCGCCAGCGCGAGCGTGAAGGGTTTTCCGGCGACAGGCCACCCTGTTATAAACTCCGCATCGGCAGGCAGTGTCTCTATCGACACATCGAGGCTGAGCGTTCCCTTGGCGTGATCGACATCGAATGTCAGGTGATCGCCGGACGCTAAGGCTTCGCGGGAAAGCTCCGCTCCAAACCAGCGCATTGTCGCACCGAGTTGCCATTCGACCAGGTTGCGTGTCCCGGTTGGCGGCGCAGCGCCGGTGCCCGGCATTCGAAGGCGTGCCGATAGCATCACGAGCGGTCGTACGCCCTGCTGCCAGATCAAGGAAACCCTTCTCACCTCTAACAACGAAACGGTGGCCGCGGCGTCATATTGAAAGAATAGAGCTTGGGGAACCTCTGTGGTCGAAGCGTGGGTGAAGGAAAGCCGCGTCGCGCTGCCGAAGAGCACGGCATTCAGGGCTGAAGATACAATGGTCACCGGCGCTGTTGGATCGCCGCTTGCAGCAAGGGTCATATCCAGAACAATCGGAAGTCCGGCATTCGTTCGGTCCTGGATCCCTATTGCCGGAAGAGCGTCGGCCGCGCTGTAGAGCAGATCAGTTGTTGCTGCGAAGCTCACCGTCGCGTTGGTCGTGGCGCCGATCGCGATTGTCCTGCCCTCAACGGTGACGGGGTGGAGAGCAACCAAGGTGGCAACATCCCCGTTTGGATCGATCGCAAAGCTCATGGCAACCGCGTTCCCCGTTCGGTATGGGGCGTCGTCGTCGATGGGGCCTTCGGCTGTCTTCCGTGTCGAAGGCTCGATATTGGCAATGACCTCGAATGTCGAAAGCTTTATCCCGTTGCTTTCGCTCTTGAAACCGACGCGCGTGAGCCGGAGGGGCCGAACGTCAAGCGCACCAAACCGCAGCACGAATGAAGGGTTTTCACCAGCCGCGGTCGTATAAAAACTCCATTCAAACACGGCATCCTGCAGATGTCGTCGCTCGAATATGGATCCGTCTGGGCCAACCTCGCCCTCGGGTCCGTTCAGGTGGCGCGCATGGTCCCTTTGTTCAACAGTCGGGGCGAAGAGAAGGTCGCCATTGCCGGATTTCACCATCGGAAGGTCTCGCAAGCGCAACCCGCAGGCTTGACCAGCAAATTGAAAGCCGATGTGCGACGCACTCACCGACACCCTGTCAGCTTGCGTGATCTCACCTGATTTTGGATCGGAATCCAGGCGCGCGATTGAACGCTGTTCGATCAGGCCCTTTGGCAGGAGCTTGCGCGCTGCTGGTGTTAGAGCCAGGCCCATCCCGCGCGTGTCGAATTGCGCTTTATCGGTGTCTGCCAGCCCGTCAGAAAGCCGCGTGCTGAAGCCAACGATCTCGAAGGTCGCACCTTGCTGGCTAGCGAGCTTGCCTGACCATCCTGCCAGGGCTGTGCTTCCTGTAACCGATGTCCCGAATAAGCTATAACTGCCCAACGGAAGGCCGCCTGTTTCAACTGCGACAGAGAAACTCGAAACGAACGAATACGGCTCGACGAAAGTCGTCATCACCTTCGCCTGAGGGGCCCCGCCTGGGACGAGCCATTCTGTTGCGCGATCGTTCATGGTGCGCGACAGAGCGTGTCGGTTGGCGGTCAAAGCCCAGTAGTTCGACAATGCCTTCGGTTCCAGTGCCGTTGGGGCATGTTCAGAAGCGGCCGCGGGTTTTGCCGCGGATGAGGTTTTGGGCAATGTGCTCGACGCGAACAATTCACCGAGAATCGGAAGGTCATAGCGAAGCGAGGCCCTGAGCCCACTCCAGTCATTGGCAGAGAGTGTGGCTTCGAGGCCCGGAAGCGTGAGGACGGAAGCCGACACGTTCGAAATCGCGTCGTTTCCCTCTCCTGTACTTGAATTATCCGTGACGACATCCGGCCAGGGCCAGTGTGGATCTAAACTGGTAGTCAGATTGGCAATCGGCTCTAAGTCAGGGAATGGCGAGCGGCCCGCGATCTCAAGGTTTGTGTTCAATGAAAAGTCGCGCGCCTTGCCAGCAGCCAGGATGAACGGCACCAGATCGCGTGTTGTGGATGGTCGGCTTGCGTCAAACCTTGTTCTCGTCATAGGCATTGTCGAGACGAGCGCCATGCGGGGATGCGCCTGCCATACGATCGCATCGTCCGCAGTTGCAGGGAGCGCGATCCTGACGTTCAAGCGCCTGCGCTTTCCACGCTCGATGACGAACCCCCAGCTCTTGACGTGCAGTCCCCTGGTTGTCTGCGGATTCCCAAAGACGATGTCGAGCGGCTGGCAAGCGATCGGACCGGCGTCCAACGGCGGAAGGATGGAAGTCGGGCTTGGGCTGGCGGCGGCAGCGAAGACGAGGCCTCGAACCGTTCCGCGGGAACCGGAGAAAATCGCAGTCGTCTTCGTTATGTTTGTGAGCTCGACGGTGATTTCCGCACTGATTGCCGCCGTGACTTCGAGAAGCGCGTCATCCCGATTGTCCGAGACCGGAAGTGCACTTCGCACCAATCCGCTGAAGGCACTGCGATCGACACTTGTGGCTGGAGGAGTTTCCTTGTTGACCACGGGATGGGGCAACGGCAATTGAAGCATACCACGCTCCAATGGAAGGAAGGCGTAGAGGGACGCTTCCGGTGCCACCTGTAAGCCGGCCGCCACGTACCGCGCCCGCAGACCTGCCTCGAACTCCGTAGTCTCGATGAACTGCGGCGCCGTCTTACCCGGCTCAAGCGTCGCACGCGGCGGGGCCAGCCCTTCCCACACGAATGTTGCCTTCATAAGGTCGTCCATCGAAACCGCAGGCGGCAATATCCCCGCCGCAGTCGAGACGCAGGACAGCGAAAGCTTTCGATTTGCGGTGTCGATGAGTGCGGTTCGGACATTCAACTGGCAGACTATCGGGACGGATCCATCACCTAGACTGCCGCTGTTCAGACGGGCGCGGATCGAGGCGTGGTCGACAAAGATCTGCGAGCCTGTCGTCGCGAGCGATTGCCCGGACACCCCCTGCCCAAGCGCCCATGCGAAGGGTAGACCACGCGGATCCACTTCGGCAAACAGTGGTGTTCCGTCGCCGCCGAACTTCGTCAAAAGCCTGTCGAAGCTCGCCCGAAGTTTGTTGCTGTCGCCGTGATTTGGGCTTTGTATGCAAGGCCGCAGCGTGAATTGGGCGAGGACGGCATCGTATGTCAACAACAACCGCAAAGTAAGGGGATTGGCCGTTTCGCCAGGGTCGGCGAAAGGGTCAAGAAATTTGGCTTCGAATTCCATGCCCTCGGGCGTCAGCGAAACTGGCAGATACCGGGCCGAGCCAATTTTCATGGTCACGATGCTGAAGATCGACTGCGCGCCGAAAATCTTGTCAAACTTCGCCGTTATGCCGAGCCATTTGGCGAGTCCCCCTGAATCGAGCCGAAGCAGAGTAGTAATCGCCCCGCCTTCGAGCGTCGCCTCTGGCAACTCGATCTGCACACCCTGCTTGCCTCTAATCGTGTCGTTGAGGCCGATCAAGACATCGGAATAGCGATATGTCTCAGGTGCTTCAAGGCGAGGATCAAGCTCGGCCTTGCCGGCCGGTCTCGGCGTCGTTCCCCCGCCGCAAGCCGTCAGCGAACTGGGCGTGTTCCCAGAATCTGTCTTTACATCGCGCGCCCGCACCGCGGCTTGCAGCAGCCGTGGCGCGTGATATCCAGCAACTTCAACGCCATTCACATCGATGTCGGCTGGGTTGGTATCTTGTGTCACAACCCGAACGCTGGCGGCGCGGAAAGCGTCTCGGTCGGGCCCTTTGGGAGCATCCTGCTCACTGGGCCGGTTCAGCATCGCGACGACGACATCCGCTTTCCAGAGCGGCGGTCCGCCCGCACCGATCGCCGTACGCGCTTGGACGGTGATGTCGCGAAACTCGTTAGAAGGTACGGTCATGACGGTAACCTCTCGATCGCGTCGGAGACAGGAATGGCAAATCCACGGCTGATGCGCACAGTCATGTGCCGGCCGACGCCGAGAATGAGGTCCTGAGACAGGCTTCGCAGCGCCTCAACGGTATTGCGATCGATGCCGGGCAACGCCGTAAGACTGCTCAACTCCGTGTCGGCAGGGGGACGGCGAAGCGTCAGCGTTTTGGGCTTTCCGGCTATTAGGTCGACTGGCTGCGTGACCGCTGCCAGATAGTCCTTCAGAAGCGCCTCATAGTGATCGAGCGCATTTCGCCCCATCATGAGTATTGTACCGTCGCTGTTGCCTCGCCTTATCGCTAACCTGTCGAGGGCCAGGAAAGCACGCTCGAAACCCTCTCGTGGGTCCAGACCATCGTCCTTGAGTGTCGGCATGCTCTCTACCGCTTCGATTAGCGTGCAAAGCTTGTCGAATGCCGCTGCCGAGCTTTGGAATGCGCCAAGGTCATATTCTCTGGTCATCTCGAAGACTCGGGGGAGATCGGCATGATCGACGACGCCTGCAATCTTCTCGAATTCACTTCCGTCGAGCGGCCGGCTCAATGAGCCGTAACCGTGCGTAGGTAGGGATTGTCGCTTGAGCCGGGCGACGACGAGGCCGCTCATCGTACGCCAGAGCGATCCGACAAGCGCTTGCTTGGCGTCCATGCTGGGACCGCTCGAGAAGAGGACCAAATCGGCGGTATCGACCCTTTTGTGTATGCCCGTTTGGCTTTCATCGATAGTCGCACCCCACACGCTCGCATCGGGCGGGGGCGGCATGACGACAATGAAGGCGCCGCTTGTGCCGGCTTGGCGCGGCAGGCCGGGAACCCAGTTAGCAAGGACCTCGCTATAGCTATCGCTTGCTCCGGCAAATATCTTCCATGCAGCATCCGGGTTCGGAGCATTGGCGCATGCAAGCATACGCTGGAGGAAGGATAGTGAGGAAGAACCTGGAACGAGTTGCAGGTACTGGTCACGCAGGGCCGTCACGCCGTCACGGAATGCCACCCAGTCGGCGGGTTTAGTCCCTGCCGGCCGTGTCGCCACGAACGTCGTCGTCACCGGCTTTGCAATGCCCGTCCAGAGTTGCCACCCTGCTGGAGGATGCGGTGCTGCCTGCACCTCAAATGTTGCCAACGCCGATATCGCCAAGGCCGAGAAGGCCTGGTCGACTGGTTCGGCTGGTTTTTCGTCCGGCGCGTCGTATTGTCGATGCAGCGGCAGGTCAGCTTTCCACGCACCACCACCATCCGAGCCTGCCGGAATAAGCCCTGGAGGCGCCTCCCAAACGGGGAGCACGCGTGCAGGTTTGTCGAGCGCGTCGACAAACAACGATTCAGGCGCCTTAAACCGGCTTCCGGCCGCCGAGACGATGTAGCTTGACAAGTCGCGTGGCGGCTTGATCGACGTGTCGGGCGGCAGAGGCATCAATTCCGCCTCTACGGCCCGCGAACCGCTGATCGCGCTTCCTGCCTCAAGGGCAATCGAATAGAGCGCATTTGCGTCAGGCAGGCGGAAGACCTTCGGCAGATCGGTATCGACCAGCCATTGTGCGTGCTCCTCCTGCGACAACGCATCAATATGGCGCAGCAGGGGCAGGCTAACAACGACGGTGATGATCGTTCCTGTGTCATCAAGTTCGACCGACCAGTAGGGTTTGCGGGTAGCGACAGAGTGCGGGGCTCCGACCGCTTCCCAAGGAGCAGGAGCCCAAGGCAGGCGGGGGACAGCGCGACCTTCTGGAACAGTGGCGGCTGCGGCATCAGAAACAACCACGCCGGCACCCACGTGGGCAACCGCGTGTGTGCGGTAGAAGTAGGGAATGTCTGCCGTTCGGACCGAAACGATTCCCCGCCAACCATCCACGATCCGGTCTGGGAGTGTGCCATGATAGGCGCGCATCTTGCCCATGGCTTCGGATTGCCTCAATTCTGTGAAAGAGCTGCCATCAAACGAAATTGGCAAGGGCGCAGGTCTGGCCGGGCGACCGAGCATCGGCACGAGTGCGGCATCGTCGCCGATCCAAATCGCTCCCTTATCTTTCAGACCTCGGGCCCAGCTTGGAGACGCATATTCCCGGAAGAACTGCAGCCCCAGACCATCGAATTGATAACCATCCGCGACCTGGCGGTTTCCTTCCGACAAAATTTCTTCGGGATGGCGGGCAAGGACGAACTCCATCTTGCGTCCCGCTTGTCGCCGAGCCTCCATTGCAGCGTCAACCGTCGTCGCGCCGTTGCGTTTGAGTTCGATATATTCCACATCGGATATGTCGACGACATCGAGGCGCTGTGCGGAGAGAAATGTCGGAGCAAGCACCAGATGGGTACGCGGCAGGGTGATATCGATGCTGCGATCTGCAAAAGTTTCGGCCCCGGCGGCTATGTCTCTCAGGTTCGGGCTAATCACGCTGCTGACGACCTTCGCGGTTTCGTCGCCCGGGACAATTGCACCCGCGGCCACGGCATTCGCCAGGTTCTCGTATCGGCCGAAAGGCCGCACGACGTACCGGCGGCGTCTTGCCCAGTTGTCGTCATGAACGAGAAGCATATCCACGACCCCATCGCTGGTCGGAGCAATGCGCCATGGATTGTGGCGTGTGACCATCGCGAGCGCAAACGGCACGGCGAATGGGACCCCATCCTTCTTGATAGGTGTTGCCGAGCCATGGGCGATGAAGCGGGCGGTGTAAGCGTGAAGGTCGGCAAGCCGCGCGCCGCGGCGGTCTCGTCCCGCCTGGTCTGAGGTGTCGGTCTCGGGTTCGACAAGGCCCTTCCTTTTGGCAAGTTTCAGGAAACTAGGTATGGAATCACGCGACTGAGGGCGCGTTGGCACGTGGTCAGCCCCATAGAGCAGGACGTTGAGGACCGCCCCGCTCAGTGGAGCGAAGCGCTCAAAGGGCTCAGGTGCACTGTCGGGGATCGGGTTTGCGGGAGCATCAAGCAAGTCAACTGCTGACGGCTTCAGCACAGCCTTCACATTGAAATGCGGATCGTCCTTCGTTGCAGCCTGCCAATCGTTGATGAGCGAAGCGGCATCCCCAGTGCCAACCACGGTAACACGGATGAGGGCCGCCGGCCCTCGGACCGCATGGGTCACCTCAAACGTCTGCGGCAAGGGTGCTCCCGGTGACATGGCCGCTAAGACCACTGGGTCGCCGACGCCGACGAGCATCGGCTGTCCTCCCGAGAGCCCGCCAGAGATGTCGATACATTCCAGCAAGGCGGCGGCAAATGGGGCGCCAACCTCCGGCAAAGGTATGGTCTTGACCGTGCTGTCCCCGCCGGTGCATTCGACGAGGACATATCCTACGAAGAGTGCCGACACGAGACCCTCCGTGCGCGGCCTCAGCGCGATTTGAACCAATGAAAGTCCTTTTTCGGCGATCAGTTTTGTTGCGTCCTGCGCAGTCGCTACCGGTACGCCGGAATCAAACGATGACATCGCGTGCAGCCCGTCGGCGCTTGCCATGACCTCGACGAAGGGCTGGCCGAGTCGTCCAATCGTGTCCTTCGGCAAATATACGGCGGCAACGGCCTCAAGCGCCGAATTGATCAGTAGCAATGCGTCCTTTGCCGCGACGTAGTCAGTTCGCTCGAGGTCGAACAGCTTGATCCCGGTTGCAAGGCCAAGGGTTCTCAGCAGTGCCCATCCATATGGGTCGCGATCTGCTGGCCGTTCGTTCATGAAATCCGCAAGCGATCTCGCCTTGGTCGGAGGCGCGCCGTCGAGCACTGGTGAATATCGGCGATAGAGCGGACCGTTGGATGTGTCGAAGCGAAGCCGGTCGATGACATCGGCGAGAAACGGATGAAGTTGGGGGTTGAGGCTGGCCTTGAACGTCACTTCGGGAAGATCGCCTGCGGGTCCGGCGCCGACGGAAAACTCAACAGCCGAAAAGAGCGACGGGTCTTGACTGTAGGCATCATCAGCCAGCGACGCCTCCTCGCCATCAGCCGGCTCCCAGCAGAGATTTCGCAGCAGTTCAGTGACGTGCGATGGCGGCCAACCATTTTTGTTTTCAAAGGTCCAATAGCGAGGATCTTCCGTACTTTGTTTGGCCTCGACGCCGGCTGAGACAAGTTTGACGTTTCCGGAGAATTTCCGGCCGCCATCGAGCTCTACCGCAGGCAATGTTATCCGAACACGGATTAGGGCCGGTCTGCCGCGCTCGAACAATGGCATCAAGTCCGCATCCGGCGGCGTCGAAAGGACAAAGCGCCGCAGCATAAGCATAGGCCACTGTAAAAGCGTATCGGCCGTCGAAAACCATGGTGCTCGCTCGCCGCCGCCACGCGGATTGCTGGCGCGAAATTGCTGCGCCTCGCTCGGGTAGTGTGCCTCGACTTTTTCGAAATCGATGATCTCGCTGGGATCGAGACCCAGTTGATCGTCCGGCAACCGCTGCACCCGGGCGATGGCGCGTGCGTAGTCAGGCAGATCGTGCAGGCGAGCCAATTCGGAAAGATCGGTCTCGAAGACATCGAAGCCGCCAATCAATCGGTGATATAATGTCGGGCTGACCGCGCTTAAATAGGTGCTGGAGCTAACCGGGCGCGAGTTCCAGCGCACGCGTGTCGCCGTCCGACGAGCCGGGTCGATGAGGCGCCGGATCGGCGATGATGGCGACGCCGTTTTGCCTTTTGGCCCCCTGACCGGATCGATTGCGGTGACAAGATCAGCGAGAGATTGTCCGGGAAGGGGATGGAAAATGTCAAGGCGACCTGCTTCGCCGTCCAGGTCCTCGAAGTCCAGGGCGTTGAAGGTCAAATCACGCGGGTGCTCGAAGACTTCGACCATCGTCTCGACGGGCAACGCTTCGATGCTCTCTTTTGTCTGATCATTGTGCACCAACAGGGCAAGATCGGCAGGGCACCAGGGCGACGTGATCCTGAGCGGAGAAGGCGCGCCGGCAGGGGCCGGCAATTCCACCCGCTGAACCGCCGCGCGGTAGCCAACGAGATCCGTCGGCGTTCCGGTGAGCAACTTCTTGAGGTCGTCGAGATTCCCAACCTCGACAAAAAAGTGGGCGTCGCCTCTGACTGGATTCGATCCGGGGGCCCTGGTCGCGATCTGCAGCGGTTGAAAACGCTCGGCCGCCGTAAATGGACGGCCAATCCCATCGGGATCGTCGCGGAGCACCGTGTCACCAGCCTTCATAGAGACAGTGATTTCGTAGTCTCCAGGACGAAGAGGTTGTGCGAAGTCGTCCGGTGACGGACGCGTACGCGCTTGGGTAAGAGCATCAACCCCAAAAGACCCGCCTGGTATCGCGACCTCGCGCCTGAATCGGATTTTATAGCGACTTCCGTTCGGGGGAAGGGTGGCCTCGTCCTTCGTCTGGCGAACGATAGGATCATCAATCCGGAGAAACAATTCTAGATCGCCGGTCGAGAGATTGGCCTGAGTGGGCATTTTGCTGTAGCGGAAGATCACCTCGACCTTCGCAAGCGGTTTGCTCGCCAGGCCTGGCTCCGTCACCTTATAGACTATTGGCGTCGGCTGGGCGCGTGAACCAGCAAGATCGACCGGCGTTACCGTGTATAGCAACGTGTCAGGGCGATGGTCAGGGCCGAGAGCAGACCAGACCGCGAAGGGATCCTCGCCACGCTGCAAGATCGCATCGGCTAGGTTGATCCCGCCCTTATCTATGGCAACGATGTCGTCCAGGGTATCAACCAAATGGGCGGCATGTCGCAAGCGCTCGATCTTGACCTTGCCATTGTCCAAAACGCGCCGTTCCGGGGCACTCGCCTTGACCTTGAACTCAACCGCGGGATAACGCGCGTCTGTACCGTTTTGTCCAATGACTTCACGACGGACCAGATAGTAGCGAGCGAGAAATTCAGGGTCGTTGTAAGGCCCGGACGACCTGCTCCACGGCGGCTCCAGATCCCAATCGAGCGCAATCCCGTCTTTGGTGAGACGGGCAAGGGCGCCGGCCAGCGTCGGGTTTTGAGCCGCAAAAAAGCGGTTCAGGGGATTGAGCAGCCGAACCGGTTTCCCGAGTCCAGGCTGGGGGGTATCCGCTGCCTTGGCTGTTCTAGCCTTGATGGTAAAATTGGATTTCGGTGGGAGATCTTTCCCCTCCTCGGTAAACAGGTCGGCGATCTCGTGGTCGCTCACCTGGAATGTCAGCCCGAAATCGCGCGCGTCGATGCCAATTTGCCGGTCGGGCCAGCGATACACGGTGGAATTGTCAGGCTTCTTTTCGACAACGACATTTGCAGCCAATGCTGCTGCACTTTCGGCAATGGCGGCGATGATGTTGGAGCGTCTCTCCTCCACCTCACGCGCATAGTCGGAAACCGTTGGAACGCCCTGTTTTGGGGTGGCGTTGACGAGGGGCAATTGTCGCCGACCAGCGTCGCGCAGCGCTTCCGTGGCCTGCGCACTGTCATCGGGAAGCCGCTTCGGTTTCGCATCAATTTCGATTGCCGGGGGCTCATACAGATCGCCATCGAATAGTTTGTCGTCTGCGCGCCGAACGTACTTCCCATTCTTCTTGTCGACAGCGAGAAAGCACTCGTGCAGCAGATGATAGAGCTTGAAGCGGCCTCCGGCCGACTCGGCAGTGGCGGCGACTACAGCGACGGTGGCGTCCTGATCGGCACTGTATTCGGTTGCCGTGGACACGCTACCATTGGGCCTGAGATTCATCAGTGACATTGTCAGGCCATCAATCCGATAATCGATGACAGTTGTAGCCTTCGGCTCTGATGGTTGGTCCTTTGAAGAGGCGGCGGCCGGTGCGTAGAAAGTTGTGCCGGGTTTTTCCTTGGGAAGATCGATACCCGCTGTATGGTCCCGAGGAATGAATTGCATCACGAAGTCCCGACGTTCTGGGTCGATGCGTCGGGAAGCCGGGATCTCGAACAGCACCGCCCAAAACGACGGCTGATCGATGACGGCGACAGGAACAGTGTCCAGAAGAGCCTGGACCAGTTCGTGGCGGTCATCAACCGCATTATTGATGTCCTCGCTTGCCTGTTGGGGCGCGGTTGTGGCGGCCGGCGGCTGCAGGCCCTTGGCGGGATCAGGCGTGACGACCCCGAGCCCGATCGTCAGAAAACGTTGAACCTGCTGGCGCGCCTCTTCAAGCTTTCCTTCGTTGAATGCGAAGGAAGCACCCACCCGGGCCGTGCGGCCGAAGGCCGAAAAGCTCAGGGTGGCAGCGCCACGTCCACCAAGGGACGTCGGACTTGCGGCAAGCTCCAGTGCAAGCGTCAAAGTCTGGCTGAAGGAGAGGTGCACTGAGAATGAGATCGAACCGCCGAAGATCTTGATCCTCAGCCAGACGTCGATCCTGATCGACAAGGTCGTCGAAAAGGAAATGGCCCCGTAGAACAAAGTGTTTTTTGGATTGGCCACCGGAATATAGGCGATGAACTTGCCGTCGATCTGGAAGTCGGCCCTTGCAACCGCGCTGGCGCCGAAGGAATCGTTGCCGATCTTGCCGCCGATCTGTGCATAGCCTGATCCACGGAACGCAACGCCGTAAAGCATGGACGTGTCTTCAATACGAAACACCATACCGCCCTGCATGGTGATGGCCATTTCGGAAATGGCAGTCTTGTCCTCGAACTTGATTTCGAGCTCGTATGGCCAGCCCATCTCGAAATGGAAGAGACCAGGCTGGATCAGCATGGTTGCAGACCATCTGACACCCTGCATTGCTGACTTGAGAACCGGGTTCAGCGGCGGGTCTTCCCCCAAATATCCGGTGCCGTCGGCAATAAGCCGGCCCAGGAAGGTTTTGCGCGGTGCCGATAGATAGAGATATCCCCGAAGGGGCGGTGAGGATCGGATGTTTTCCTTCGTGGTCGTAACTTTGTCCGTCGCATCATCAAGCTTGCCATGAACCCAGCTGTAGTAGTTGGTGTTGAGCCATGCGCGAACAGTCATCAGGAAAGTAAGGTCAGAGCGTAGGGCGGCCGCAATGTCGAAGAGGAACGGGTTAGCGATGTACCGCTCTTCCTCCGTCAACTCATTTGTCTCGGTGGCTGATTGCGTCGTGAAGAGCGCCCGCATCGCAAGGGTCAGGCGATCGCCTTCGATTTCCGGGGCCCAGGCTTGGAAGCTCGCAAGATCGCCTTGACGTTTCGACACCTCATCGAGCACCTGGATCAGTTGCTCAGGAGACTTGACCTGGTCGGCGGCGACGAGACCGGCGAAGGTATAACGGAAACCAAGGCCAAACCCGACCTCTCGCAGATAGAGATTTCCGATGGGCGTTGGGATCGGGATGGAAAGCTGCTCGGCCTGACCGTAGACGAAAAAGGAGTGCTTGCGGCTTCCGTCGGCCTTGCCGATTTCAAGGAAGCCCATCGCGCCGGCGATCGGCGCCCATCCATCGACGATGACCCGACCGCTGGCGAGAAATCCCTCCATGGTGATGCCATCGGGATAGTGAACGGCAGGATCCAGCGCGAGCGTTGGCAACATGCCATCGACGGTGACAGCGGTCGCTTCAACTTTTGCGCCGCCGAGCTTCATTTCGACGCCAAGCCCATCGAAGGCTATTTGCGGCAAAGAGGTGCCTGGCTTCGGCGGTGCGATCCAAAGATCGTGAAAATCGATCTTCGGGCTGACCGCGTCACCCATGTCGGCAAAATTGAGTTGGCCGGAAATCGACACTGCCGGTTTGTTGGCGAAACGCGCCACCTCAGGATGGAAACCGAAGCTTCGGAGTTCGAATTTGAAGAGATTGAAGAAGTTGATCTGCTTCTTCAGCCGGACGGCGATCTTGAAATCGCGCAGGCGCCTTTTGAGAACGCTGATATTCGTTGTCAGGGGCGCCTGGTCAAAGACGATCTCCAGATCTGAAAGGTTTTTCAACAAGCCATCGGTAAATTCTCCCGATCCGGGGGAGAAGCGGGCAGAACCGGTAACCAGAAACCAAAAATGGATGCCATCATTGCCGAAGTCCCAAGCGTCCAGTTCGACCTTCTGCAGGCTGAGCGCAAATCTTGTTGTCCGGGACACGATTGGGTCGGCACCCTTGTCCATTACCACGCTTGCCGATTGAAAGCTCAGATTGCCGTCTCGCATCCCCATCGCGAGCGATGCAGTGAGGTTGGCCTCGCCAATCAGTGCTGGTGGAAGTTGACCCTTTCCTGTGATGTTGAAGGAATTCAGCCTGCTTGATTTGATTGATACTCCGCCTTCGGTAAACCGAAACGGAACCTCGATACCGGCCAGATTGACCGGGATATCCGGGTCAGCCTTCGCCTCAAGATCGATTCCGCCCTTGCCGACGGCAAAGTCGTCGATCTTGAAAACGAGACCTCTTCCTCCACTTGCAATACGCCGGTAGGAGAGCTCGAGGCGAGCTGTCTCCTTGGCCAATGACAAGCGAACGCCGCCATGGCTGAAATCAAGCGTGAATTGGCGGAAACTATCATCCGGTTTCGAAAGCTTCTTGACGGGCAGGATCGCTGCGTCAAGGCCGAGAAGTTGAGCGGAGCGCACTTCCGGTCCGTCGATCACGACGGTACTGTCACCACCAATCGTCGCTTGCAGCGTTCTGATATCGATGGCGAAACTGACAAAACTCTTTGCCTTCAGGCTTCCGAGACCGACCACGATCGGTAGGTCAAGCTTTACCTTTCCGTCTGCGACGCCCACCGTCGGCCCACCATCGCCGACCTTGATATATTGCCCAAGGCTATCGATTAAGCCACCACCTTGCGGAGCGCCGTCAGACGGGCCTGGCGCACTGAGAAAGGGGAGGAGACGCTCCTTCGCGTCTGCCGCGACCGTGACCTTCAAGATGACGTCCGCTGGGGCCGCGTCGCCAAATGTGGGACTGCGAAGGACTGGGCGCTTGGTGAAGGTGCCGACAGTGATCGCTCCACCACCGTCGAGCGTGAGAGCCTCCTCAAGCGGAGGATCTTCGATCGTGCGAAAGAAGGAGATCTTGCCGTCTTCAAGCGCCACCAGAGCGACTGCTTT
This sequence comes from Rhizobium brockwellii, assembly GCF_000769405.2. Classification (NCBI taxonomy): domain Bacteria; kingdom Pseudomonadati; phylum Pseudomonadota; class Alphaproteobacteria; order Hyphomicrobiales; family Rhizobiaceae; genus Rhizobium; species Rhizobium brockwellii. The sequence continues at coordinate 55,721 of NZ_CP053445.1, read as the reverse complement.
GATCGAAGCCTTAAGGGTGGCGTCGATCTGGATGAGCGGACTATCCGGTCGCGTGCCTGCAGTCGCCTTGCTGTCGCGCACCGGTTCGGTTGGCGCGTTTGGGCGCGACAGCCAGAGATCAGTCCACAGCGAGGCCGGTTCGTTCAGGGCCGCCGGGCATACTGTCAGCGCAAAAAGCGGGCTGCTCTCCGAAAGATCTACAAGGAGTGCGGGTCTCCATCCGCCCGGAATAGAGACCGCCAGTCCCGGGCCACTGAGTTTCATCGGTAGGCCCGCAGCGCCCTCGAGCCCAACTCGGATTTGCCGAATAGCCCAGTTGGAAGCGTCCAGCCGAACCTCGACAACCACATGTTTGTTGGCTGCGCTGACCATGGCATGGAGCGCTTCGAAAATCTTGCTCGCGCCGGAGAACAAGAACTCGCCGGCGTCGACCAGCGATGCACCGATTGATGCGGCGCGCTCGGCGAGCCATTCGGCTATTTCTGAAGCAAACTCGTCCAGACGTTTGATCAGGCTGCTGAAGCCCGGGTCCTTGACGCTGATATCGAAAGCGCACAGAAGTCGGAAGATCCCGTCGATTGCAGCCTGTCCGGTCGTGCAAATGAGATCAACGGGGTAGGGTTCAACTATCCTCAGCTTGGAAAGCCGGCCAGAGACACTGCCGTCCGCCACATTGCTGGTCACATGATAGCCGACGTCCAGCGTTAAGAAAGTCCGGGGGTCAGACCTTGAGACGATCTGAAGCTTTGGCCACGAAAGCTCCGCTGCAATCGATAGCGGCGTGGAGACCGTGCCGGAGGCGAGATCGTACTTACCGCTCATCGTAATCGTGACGTTCGCGGCGACGTCGAGTGAGTGCACGGCGAGCGGAAACGAGGGGCTATCGACATCCAAAGTGATCGGCTCTGGCGGTGTGGCCGCGTTCAAGGTGACAATGCCCACCAGGGAAAGCTTGTCTTTGTCGAGCGAAAACGAGAAGTCTTCGAGCACGGCCACTGCCTGGGGAGCGCTGGTCTTTAGGACCAAATCAGCAGTTGCCGGCGCACTGCTGTTGATCAGCAGATTTCCATTCGCGTCGATAGTGAAGTTCATGTTTGGGGTGGCCGTTCGCCAGACGAGTTCAAATGGAGATCGGCCCAAAGCCGAGATGGCCGGGAGGGCGAAACTGGCAAATTTATTGAAGCTTGGCGGCGAAAAGCCGCTGAAATCAAGTGCGCTGAAGTCAATTGGCAAGGACCAGCCAAGATCAAGTTTTGGCAGCCCTAAAAAAGCTGTTTGCGGCAGGTCAAAGGACGGAACGATCTCGATTCCTGCTTGGCCAGTGACCGTAGCCGACAGTGTGATGGAGGCTGCCGTCGTCGCTCCACCCACGATCACGGCGAAACCGGCTTTGCCACTGACGTCGAATAGGGCCCTGCCCTCGGACTTTTGCCCGTCCAAGAACCAATCTGCATCGAAGCGCGCGACGACCGTCAAAGCAGCGCCAGCGATAGCGCGCACACTGAAGAAAGTTTGATCAACATGCACGTCCTGCGAGATCTCTATCCGGAAGGATCGAAGTACCCCACGCAACGCTTCCTTCGCCTCCTCGAACTCACGAAGGGCTATGCGCTTCAGTTCCTTGGATTGTTCATCGGCCACAGCGGCAACTGCGGCGGCAAGCTCACTGGCGAGGGCCCTAAGTTCAACAGCTGTTTTGAACCGACTATTGCCACCTTCAAGAAATAGAACAGGGATTGAAAAACTATCGTGCAGTCTGAATGTAGCTACCTTCCCCGCGCTTTCCAAAAATAGACTGTGGACCTGAAGTCTTTTATTGACTTCATCGGCAGCTATCAGGCCAATTTCTACCTGAGCATTCTTAAAGACGCGGATCTGCTGCGACAAGAATCATCCCCCGATTCATGAAGTTGCTGCCGAACTGAAATGTCGAAACTAAAAAAACGCGATCTGCGATAGAAGTGTCTGGACAAAGACGCACTAAACTGTAGCGTGTCTTTGTCTCCGTAGCAAGGCCGCTTTCAACCCATACATGTTATTAGCGGATTATCGGATGGGGCAAACCTGGGGGTGGGGGAAATGTTTAATCGTGATAGTTTTTTCTTGGCGGTGTCAGTTGTCGTGGGCATCGTCGTTGTCGGCTTCGCGGGCGTCTGGATAGGCGGCGGGTTTACGTTTGACGCGAATGGGACTGCAAACCTGTTGCAGCGCCTACAGCAAATGGCGCTGCTCACCATCGTCATCGAACGCGTCGTCGAAGTCTATCTTGGCGTCAGTCAACAGAACGGCCCCGACCGTCATGATCCTGGAGAGGACCAATCGGTCCCTGATGCAAAGCGGCCGGCATCGGTTGCTGCCCTTGTCCTAGGGATCTTGATTGCAATTGCGGGCGTCCGGATTCTCGATACGCTCGGCACCGTGAGTTTCTCAGGATCGGGACAATGGCTGGCAACGGCGATCTGGAAAGGTGTGGACATCGTCCTCTCAGGCGGCCTCTTGGCCGGCGGATCTTTCCTTATCCATGAAGTCATGGAATTGATTTCAGGGAGCATCAAGCGCGTTGACCCATCATCGCAGCGCTCTGCCACCAAGCCCGCCAATGTCGAAACTACAAGGATGACATCAGAGGCACTGGCCGATTTTATCGCGGCAGCACAGGTCTTGCCAGCATCTGCCAAGGGCCAAGCCATGATTGACCGCTGCGAGGCGGCCTTCGAGGCGAACAAGAATGACTGCAGCGCCTTTGTTCGTGCGGTGGCGTCCGCTAGCGGTGTGACACTCACGGGGCAAGCGGACGATATCGTTGATCAGATTTCAGGAAGCGGGTGGGTAGCACTGACCGGTGGCGCGCAGGCCGCCGCCATGGCGGACGCGGGAATGCTTGTGATTGCTGGGCTCAAGGCAGCCGACCACACGCCACCACGAAACAATGGACATGTTGCAATCGTCGTATCGGGCGCGCTGGCCCATGGCAAATACCCAACCGGCTACTGGGGGTCTTCCGGCGGATCTTCCGCCAAAAACCAGACATTGAACTATTCATGGAACTCGTCCGATCGGGATAACGTGCACTACGCTGCCCGTTCACTCTAAGACCGAATGCAAGCAAGGCTGGCAGCATTGCGAACTTAACCCGCGCGATGCCAAGTTTACTCGACCTCATGGAGAACTCGATGAAAAATTGGACTGTTTTGATTTCCCTCTCGGCTTATCTTTCCGCGAGTGCGGTCGCTATGTATGCAAGCCCTACCGCTGCCGCGTGTGGTAGCGGTCCGGACTATTGCACCGATGATCCTCGGATCCCTGCAAAACTCGCTTCCAAGAAGAACGCCCTTGCTGGCGAATACCCGACGCGGTTGATATCATTGCTCGATCGCGGCGTTCAATGTGTCGCTCGCATCCAGCAGAGCCCGAACGGCTTCTCCCTGGTAATTGTGAAAAAGGGACAGATTGACGTCTTGGCGTGGGATGAAGACAACGAAACGGCCACGAAGGCGGAAATGGCAGCAGGAACAGTCGATCACTATTGGATCGTCAATTCACGTCGTGCGTTTTCGTGCGACGGACAGGCGAGCTACGACCAGCAGCCTGACTACGTGGCCGCGGATGATGTCAATTCTTCGCTAGCACTGAAGTGCGGCAATGGGGGAAGTTGCTGAATTCCCAAGGTGCCGATGAAGGTTGCCGAGATCCCAGGTGTGTACGTCAAGACAGGGAGAGCGCCTTCGCGTTCCCTTGCCGGCGAGCCGATCAGTAGATTCAACGCTTCGGGGCGCGGCATTTGTTTTGGTGTTTAATCCGCCGAGAGATCGACCAGGCCCAAAGTATTCGCCCCCTTTGACGGGCGCGCGCCGGGGGCATGTTGATGAGCCCGCACGATGGAAATATCGATCATCAGCCATTCGAGCGAGGTCCGCTTCAGCGAGTAGTTATCGCCCAGAGGGTTCGGGCAGGTCGCGCCAACGCCCAAACGAACGCGCCATCTACAACGAAGGTTCGTCACGCAGGCGATCGGACGGGTGAAAGCAGATCTCGCGGCGGCCTCCGATCCAGTCTTGCCATAGGTCTCTTGACCCGTTGGGCGCGCGACAGCGGGCGGTCGCGGTGATGCGTTTGCGGAACGGACATTTTGTCGGGCGACACTCGGTGTCGCGTCGTTAAACGGATGCGCCATACCGCCATAGTTCCGATGACCATCAACCAAGGTGCTTGGAGAGTCGCAATGCGAGAGCAGTGAGCGTGCGAACAGGGTTGGCAGCAGAGGCAAAAGGCATGATCGACATGTCGCAGACGTAGAGATTGGCAGTATTATTCACGCGAAGGTCTTCGTCCACCACGCTTTCGGTCAGAAAGGGGCCGCCAAACCAGTCCTTGTACGGCATCCTCAACGTACCGGCCGCATGATGAACGGTGCCATAGCCAAAGCCTTTACCCCACTCGCCATACCATTTGTTCTCCACCGGCGCACACACGGCCCCACGGTTGGTGAACTGACCGAATATCTTGCCGGTGACGTCATTGAGGACCGCAAATACCTCGGTGTCGCTTTTCTGCCACCCAGCGAGTGCCGGCAATCGAGACGAGGTGAGATAGCTCATCCAGCCCTGATTTCGGAAAACGATCTCCGGGACATATCCGAATGGCGGTGTTTCACGGATTATATTGCCGCTATCGAGGCAATTGCCAAAACTGAATTTGATATCGATGATCGAGTCACCTGTGTTGGCGATCGGCGTTTCCGGACTGGACGGATCGTTCTCACGCAGATGCCAATACTCGTGATTGACGTTCATCTCCACGTTGAACGGATAGATGATCTTGTCGGCGGCGTCGTGTTTGCCTCTAGAGTAGAGTACGATTTTCGCGTTGGCGTTCTTCGGTATGGCGACGTCGTCAATATGTGTTGCGGTAGTCAGAATCTCGTTCGTCGTGGGATGGTCGGTCAGGCCTCGTCCGACAAGCGAACGGACATGCTGGGGTAAATCGCGACCGATGGTGCTGCGCGCCAAAAGTTTCGGGCTCTCGATCACCCCGCAGGCCAGCACGAGTTTCCCCGCCAGAAAATACCGCGCTTCGCCCGTCAAGGTGTCGCGTGCGAGGACCTCCAAACGATCCTGATCCAGCCGCTTGATGTCCTCGGCATAATGGTTGAGGAGCAGTCGCAGCCCGAGGCCATTGCCACCCGAGTTTTGGTTGGATGACAGGCCAAGCTGATTGATCAGCAATTCGGCAGTATTGAAAACGCCAGTCGACTGCTTCGTCAGCTCCGAAACAGGCACTCCGTCCGAGCGCAAATAAGGCTGATGGAGCGCCCTGGGCGTTTCCATGATATTGAAATGCTCGGCGAGAGAGCTGGCTTTTAATTTCTCGACTATCTTCCGAGCGGTTTCGCCGAGTGTGACCGACTGGTTCATCGCCGCGCCGGCTCTCTCGAGCAGGCCGCCCTTTAGTTCCTGCCGAACACGTTCAGGAAAGAAATCGAGTTCCCACGCCTGAATGGCCGGGATCAATCCGGACCAAAAGATCGACCGCCCCCCGAAATTCATCTGAGGCCGTTCGTGGATATAGTATTCCTCCCCCTCCCTACCATTCTGCTTGAATGAACCGCAGCCGAACCGTTGGGCGACAGTGCTGTTGGGCATGTGGGAGCAGTTGTAGACGTGGGTCGGGTAGAGATAGGAACCTGCTTCAATGACGAGTATCCGTTTCGTTTGTCCCAACCGGTCGGCGAGATCATCGGCGAGAACCCCACCTCCCATGCCGGATCCGATGATGACGATGTCGAAGAACGTCTCCGTTCCTGTGTAGGACGGCGACACCCGGGCATGTGCCGGATTTCGAGAAGCGATGAAGTTCGTAAAGACTGAAGCATCGAATGTCATTGTTCCTCCTGTCAGCCGGAAAGCGCTAGTTCCTGACGTTCTAGACGCAAAGCGACGAATGTACGGCCTCCAAGACTTGAGTGGGACGATCCGCCGCCGCGCGCGGGGACGATCGTGCACGGGTCAGGCATCCCGGTCGTTGCGTCGAAGCGTAAAACGCTGAGCGGCGAAGATGCGGCGCCTCGGACTTTGGTGGCAATTCTAGGCCGAGCTTATTGACGCGTTTCTCGTTCGTCTATCGAATATTGAACTGGCTTGTGCCGATGGGCCGAGCGGGAAACGCGTGCGCGCGATCGACGGGAAATTCATTGCTCCACGTGAGAGAGCGTTTGTCATCATCCTGCGAAATTTCGCGTGCTATGGTTTTCGAAACCGTGTTACCCTTTCGCGCCAAAGTTGAATCAGGGAGAAGCCAAATGACAGGAGCAACCTTCCCGACCGTCAGAAGCAGACGGCTGCGAAAAACTGCCGCACTTCGCAGCATGTTCGCCGAGAACAGCGTCACGATGAACGACCTGATCTACCCGATCTTCGTCGAAGAGGAGATCAGCGAAAAGGTCGAGATTTCATCCATGCCGGGGGTGCATCGCATACCCGAGGCGACGCTTCATGAAGAGATCGCCGCGATCTACGCTGACGGCGTGAAGGCGATCATGATGTTCGGTGTGTCGCATCACAAGACGGACGATGGAAGTGATTCCTGGAGCGAAAGCGGGCTGCTTGCACGGATGGTCCGCATCGCGAAGGAAGCAGCACCGGAGTTGATTGTGATCGCTGACACCTGCTTCTGCGAATACACATCCCATAGCCATTGCGGTGTGATTACGGATGGCCATGTGGACAACGATATCACGATCGAAAACCTCGGACGGCAGGCGGTCACGGCGGCGCGCGCCGGCGCCGATATGGTAGCCCCGTCAGCAATGATGGACGGTCAAGTCTCCGCTATTCGGGCGGCGCTGGATGACGCTGGCTTCACCGTCACACCGATCATGGCGTATTCGTCAAAGTTTGCATCGAGCTTCTACGGACCATTCAGGGAAGCAGCTGGTTCTCAGCTCAGGGGTGACCGCAAGGCCTATCAGATGGACCATCTCAATGGCCGCGAAGCACTCCGGGAATCGTTGCTGGACGAGTTCGAAGGCGCCGACATGCTGATGGTGAAACCCGGTATGCCATATCTGGATGTGCTTGCGCGTCTTCGCGAACGCACACTTCTTCCGCTGGTGAGCTATCAGGTCAGTGGTGAATACGCGATGATCAAATTCGCGGCGAAGGCCGGCGCCATCGATGAGAAGCTCGTTGTCCGGGAGTCGCTAGGCGCGTTTAAACGCGCCGGAGCCGATCTCATCCTGACCTATTTCGCGCGGGACATTGCAAACGAAGGGTTCTGACGGACGGCTTCCGACACTGGCGGCTGGCGTGGCAGCCGCCAGGCCAAGAGCTTTAGTGCTGGACACCTTCCAGGAAGCCTCGTTCCACGAATTCTTTTCCGCCACGTCCGATGAGATCTTCGGCAATTCGCTTGCCGAACGCCTCCGCGCCTTCGTCTGCTTCAGACACAAGAACGCTGCGAACTTGTTCGCCTGGACGGCTGCCGAAGATGGCCACCGTGAAGACCCAGGCCTCAGACTTCTTTTCGCAAATGCCGGCTATGGCCGAAAAGCAGTCTCCGTCCAGGACCTTCAGGCATTGGCGCTCAGCGAGAGCGGCAAATTCGGCGTCCGCGCATGTCGCGGCGCGGCAGAGCTCGAAAACCGCATCATCACCATCCCGGCACTGCAGTGCCAATGTGCCTTGACCCATGGCTGGAAGGAAATCATCAACAGACAACCGAACGAACTCATCTTCCCATAGGCTTGCCCGATCAAGACCTGCGGCGGCAAGAAGAGTGGCATCCACCCGTTTCTCGCGCATGTTTTTGATACGGGTATCGATGGCGCCGCGATAGTCGAAGTCGAACTGTAGGTCGGGACGTATGGCGCGAAGTTGGGCAATCCTCCTCGGCGCCGTCGTCCCAACTTTTGCGCCTTGCGGAAGGTCGGCAATCGAGCGGTAGCCTGTCGAGATCAAGACGTCCCCTGCATCGGCTCGAGGTAAGTAGCCTGCGATCCTTGTTCCCTCTGCCAAGGGCTCGTTGCCGGGCATGTCCTTGAGGCAGTGAATCGCCAGATTGATCTTATCGGCCTTCAACCCGACGTCCAGCTCACGCACGAACAGGCCCTTGCCGCCGGCGCGCTTGAGGCTGCCGGCAATCTTGTCGCCAGAGGTCGTGAACTCAACCTTTTCGAAAGAGGTCCCGGGCTGAGTCTGACAGATGTAGTCGCCGGCCTGATCAGTCTGCATTTTTGCAAGCCTGCTTCCCCGGCATCCGATTCTGAGGTGCACCATGTTGTTTTCCTAGTTGAGGCCACGAGCAATTTGATCGGCCGCATATGTCACGACGTAGTCGGCGCCGGCTCTAAAAGCGCTGCGAAGATACTCCGAATGGATCGCCAGTCGATCATCCTCGTCGAAAGACTGCAGCATTTTATACTCGCCCGAGACGGAGAATATACCAACCGGGCAGCTTGCTGCATCGATCATCGGACGGACTAGGTCAAGGAAAAACATGCCAGGCTCGACCAGCAGCATATCAGCCCCCTCATCGACCATAAGGCGTCCGGCAGCGACGAACTGAGCCCCTTGATCGATCTCGACTTGGAGCCCGTGACGGTAGATCCCTGCTCCGTTCCCGGCAACCTTCCGGTAGGTAGAATAGAGCGCCGAGCGAAACTCGACGTGTGGCATCAATGCGACATCTCCAAATCCGGCCGCGTCTGCGGCTCCACGGACTTCGCGCACGGCGCCATCGGCCATCGACGCTGGACCCAGGATATCAGCGCCATTTCTGCATTGCATAACGGCAATGCAACGAAACCGGTCCATCGTCGCGGCAATGTCAACCTTGTTCTGGCTGTCAAGGATCACACAGGCGCCGCCGGTTGCCGAGCAAATGCACGTCTCGGTTATCACGCCCATGCGCGGCTCAGCGTCCTTGATGGCTCGCAATGCTTGTCCACAGATACTGTCATCCCGTTCCGCGACCTGCCCCGTTGGATCTTGTGTCAGTTCCTTCGCAAATAGTTTCATCGCGCAGATCCCCATTTGATAGAGATCCTTCGCACGCGCTCCTATCTCACGCACCGCGACAGTAGGCAGAGCTTCCGTACCATCAACGGCGGCTTTGACGACAATGGTTTGAATGAGTTTGTTTGGCAAAATATCGCCGCGATAGAGCAAACCTCTGGTTTGCGACCGCGCCCGGACAGGGTTTGTCCCAATCGGCATTGTAGTGGTCATTGTCGCCCCAAGAGTAAAGCTTCGAAGAGAGAGAAATACATTCTGCATTTGGCTGAACGCTTGCCACACTCACGCTAGCTGAAGATTGCGACACTTAGAAGCGTCTATTGTTGTAATCGTCGCTAAAGTTGCAAATTCCGAGCTGTATCGACACTCGCTACCTGAACGAAGGGAATTCAGATTTAGTCTAGAGCGAGACGTGGAAACACCCGGCGGCGTCACCCTGATCACGGGCAATAGGTGTCCAGATGAAATGCCCGCGGCGTTATGGCATGGGCTCCAGCTACAAGGGCGAGGTCGCCAAGAATCGGCATCGTTGGATTGACGCAACTGCTCTCCGGAGTCGCTATTCTCACACCGATGGTCTTGACCGGAATCGAACCGCCGCTTTCTTCATTGGAGAAAGCTGGTCACACTGGATTCCTTAATGAAAATTCCTGCTCTTCACCTTCAACGTATCGATGTGCAAGTCAGGCACGAACAAATCCCGCGGTTTCACACCCACCTGCGGCCGCTCACGGCTATCCGGGCTGCCGGGCACTCCATGGGCGAACTCATCGCCGCGCCCCGACGGCACCCTGAAGGTGTCCCGCTCGCCCAGGCTCGCAAGATCGCTGGTCAAATCGAACATCCGTTGCGCCACCAGATGCACGACGCCGCCTTCGCGCTGGATCTTGCCGTTGATCGCCATCATCGCGGATCCAAGCACGACACGGCGCTGTTTTTCAAAGAGGCTCGGCCAGACGACAATATTGGCAACGCCTGTCTCATCCTCGATGGTCATGAACATGACGCCCTTGGCACTTCCCGGCTTCTGACGGACAAGAACCAGACCCGCCGTCATCAGCCAGCGACCATCGCGGGCCGAGGTTGCCTCGGCGCAGGTGACGATGTTTCGGCGGGTGAGATCCTCTCGCAGGAAGCTGACAGGATGGGCACGCAGTGTCACGCCGGTATGGCCATAGTCCTCGACGACATTGGCGCCCTCCGTCATCTGCCGAAGCGCCACATCCGGTTCCTGCTGTTCGGCAATCACCGCCCGCTCGCGATCGGCAGCCGCAGCGAAGAGTGGAAGTGGTTCGTCGCGCAAGGCCTTGATCGCCCAGAGCGCATCGCGCCTTTCAAGGTTCAAGGATGGCCGGAATGCATCAGCTTCGGCGAGCTTGACCAGGGAGGCCGACGACACGCCGGCGCGCCGCCACATGTCGTCGATGGAAACGAAGGGATCGTCGCCGCGCGTCACCGCGATTTTTGCCGCATCCTGTTCGGGTAGTCCCTTTACCAGACGCATACCGAGCCGCACGGCATGGTCGTCGGTTCCGCTGATCTCCTCAAGCGTGCAATCCCACCGCGAACGATTGATGCAGACTGGCCGGATAGCTACCCCGTGGGCCCGGGCATCCGTGACGATCTGCGCCGGCGCGTAGAAGCCCATCGGTTGCGCATTGATGAGGGCGGCACAGAAGACATCCGGATAGTGGCATTTGATATAGGAGGAGGCGTAAGCGATGAGAGCAAACGACGCAGCATGGCTTTCGGGAAAGCCATAGGAGCCAAAGCCCTCGAGCTGCGAGAAGGTTTTTTCGGCAAACTCTTCCGTGTAGCCGTTTTTCACCATCCCCTGGACCAACTTGTCCTTGAACTTGCTGACACCACCGGTGAACTTGAATGTCGCCATCGAGCGCCTGAGCGCATCGGCCTCGCCGGCTGTAAAACCGGCACAGACGATCGCCACCTTCATCGCAGACTCCTGAAACAATGGCACGCCCAGCGTCTTGCCGAGCACGGCCTCCAGTTCCGGCTTCGGATAGACGACTGCCTCCTTGCCCTCGCGCCGTCTCAGGTAAGGATGCACCATGTCGCCTTGAATCGGACCGGGGCGAACGATCGCCACCTGGATGACCAGGTCGTAATAGGTCTGGGGTTTTAGCCGTGGCAGCATCGACATCTGCGCGCGCGATTCGATCTGGAACGTGCCTAGCGTGTCGGCCTTTCGGATCATCGCGTAGGTCGGCGGATCTTCGGGCTCGATGGTGGCAAGATCGAGCTTCACTCCCTTGTGCTCTTCCAGCAATGCAAAGCCCTTGGCCATGCAGGTCAGCATTCCCAAGGCCAGCACGTCCACCTTCATGAACTTGAGCGCCTCGATGTCGTCCTTGTCCCATTCGATCGTTTGTCGATCCTCCATCCGGGCCTGCTCGATCGGCACCAGTTCGTCGAGCCGGTCATTGGTCAAAACGAAGCCGCCGGGATGCTGGCCCAGATGACGGGGTGCGCCCATCAGTTGCTGCGCCAGTTCCAATGTCAGTTGCAGGCGCCGGTCGGACATGTTCATGTTCAGCTCGTTGACCTGCTTTTCGCCAACGCCCTCCTTGCTCCAGCCCCAGACGCCGGCTGACAGCGCCGTGATCATGTCTTCGGGCAGGCCGAGCACCTTGCCGACATCGCGAAGCGCACCCTTGGCGCGGTAGCGGGTGACGGTCGCGCAAAGGGCAGCCCTTTGTCGCCCGTAGGTCTTGTAGATCCACTGGATCACCTCTTCGCGTCTGGCATGTTCGAAATCGACGTCGATGTCGGGCGGCTCGTTGCGCTCTTCCGAGATAAAGCGCTCGAACAGCAGATCGTTTGCGGCCGGATCGATCGCGGTGATCCCCAGCACATAACAGACGGCGGAATTGGCAGCACTTCCGCGACCCTGGCAGAGAATATCTTGAGATCGCGCAAATCGGACGATGCTGTAAACCGTAAGGAAGTACGGGGCGTAATCGAGTTTGCGGATCAGATCGAGTTCGTGATTGAGGGTCTTCAGCACATCATCAGGCACCCCTTCGGGATAGCGATCGCGAACGCCCTCCCAGGTGAATTTTTCCAGCGTCTGCTGCGCCGTCAGTCCGGGGATGATCGCTTCCTCGGGATATTGATAGGTCAGTTCACTCATGTCGAACCGACAGCGGTCGACGATCTCGCGGGTGCGTGCGAGTGCTTCCGGATAGCGGCTGAACAGACGGTGCATTTCCTCCGGTGGCTTCAAAAAACGATCGGCATGCCGTTCGCGCAAGAAACCGGCCTGATCGATGGTCGTGCGATGGCGAATGCAGGTGACGACATCCTGCAATTGCCGCCTTCCCGGCTCGTGAAACAGCACGTCATTGGTGACAACAGGTCGAACCTTGTGCCGGATCGTCAGAGTGTTGAGCTCATGCAGGCGCAGTTGATCATTAGGCCGGCGGCGTAGCGTCAGCGCCATGTAGGCGCGGTCGCCAAAGATCTCCCTCACCTTGCGCAACTCGACGGCGCATGCGTCATCGGCCTCGTCGGGGATCAGGACGGCGAGCAGTCCCTCTGCATAAAGAGCCACATCCGTCAGATCGAGGATGCACTTGCCTTTGCCGCCGCGCTCCTTGCCGAGTGACAGAAGCCGGCAGAGCCTCGAATATGCGGCCCGGTCCGTTGGATAGACCAGCATCGACATGCCGTCGGTCAGATCGAGCCTGCAGCCAACGACCAGCCGCACACCGGTTTCCTTGGCTGCTTCCCAGGCGCGCACGATCCCGGCCAGACTGTTGCGATCGACGATGCCAAGCGCCTCGATGCCGAGGGCTTTGGCAGTCGTGAACAACTCATCGCAACCTGACGCGCCGCGCAGGAAGGAAAAATGACTGGTGACCTGGAGTTCAGCGTAGCGCATCAGCCGTAGATCCCGTGCAGGAACCATTTGGCCGTTCCGGTCGCGGGATCCACGCCGTCGCCGGAGCGATAGACCCAGAAGCGATTGCCGTCCTCGTCCTCGACGGAATAGTAGTCCCTTACCGCCTCCATTTCGGAGGAACGGACCCACCACTCGCCGAATACCCGTTCCGGCCCGTCACCACGCTTGATGCGCCGGCGTTTCCCCCGCCAGGTCATTGATGCCGGCGGATGGTCGGGCGTGAGCGCAATGACCTCGATCCGTTCCGGGTGCGCCAGCATCCGGCTCGGCCGGGGCCAGCGGGTCGGCCAGGCCTGACCGAGCTTTTCGGAAACCGGGGAGACGCGCCCGACATTGCGCTCGGGAACGTCGCTTTCGACCGGCGCCAGCCGGTACATGCGCTGGCCGCGATTTCCAAGACTGTCGAGCAGCGGTGTGACGTCGACGATGGTTTCTTCGACCAGCGAGGAGATGCACTGCTTCTCTTCGAACGGTTCGATCATGGTAGCAGTGAGGGACAGTTTCTCGATGCCGAAACCGGGATCTATCTTCTCGATGCTGGAACAGAGAAGTTTTGTCAGATGAGGAATATCGCGCACCGGCTTTGCCGTTCCGGCACGCACGGACTGCAAGGTGTTGTCGACGCGGTAGACAATCAAGTCGGCGCGGCGAACGCCCTGCCCGCGCGTCTCCAACGCGGCGCAGAGTTCGACCACGAGCTTGCCGATATACTTGGCGATGGTCTCGGCCGCACCGATCGGTTCAGAAAAGGATTTGATCACTTCGATCAGGTCTGCGGTGCGAATGGGGTCGATCGGTTCGGCAAGGCGTCCGAACATCTGATCGAGCCTGCGGCCGACCTCCGGCCCGAAGCGCAATGTCAAAGGCGCCCGCGGCGTTGCGGAAAGCTCGCCGACGGTCCGAAACCCAAGCACGCCCAGACCGCTGACGATGTCGGGCGGCAGACGAAGGCTGGAAATCGGCAGGTTGACGACGGCCTTTGCTGTCTCACCAACTGGCACGATGATCACCTCTCGCCGCGTGGCGCGGGCGATCGCATGGGCACTGCCCCACGTATCGGCGATGGCGCCATGGGCCCGAAGACCATGACCTCTCAACGCGTTGACGAGACCAGTCAGCATCGGCAACTCGCCGCCGCGCAGGTGATCGGCGCCCTCGGTATCCATGACAATGCCGTCGGGACCGTCCATTGCCACTACCGGCGTATATTGGCGCAGCATCCACAGTGCCAGGCGCTCGATCGCCGCGGTGTCACCGTTGGGGTCGGCATCGACCAGGTGCAGGCCGGATATCATCGCCTGAGCTTTGGCGGCGGGCATGCCGATCCGCACCCCGGCCCTGAAGGCCGCCGCGTCGATGGCTGCGACAGTGCGTTTCGATCCACTGCGGGAAACGACGACCACCGGTGTTTCAGCCGAAATGCTGGGATCGGCGCGCCTGATCCTGTCCGTCGCGAGCGTGGGGAGAAAGACTGATACGACCCGTGGCATCGCAGGCACCTATTTCAAATTCCGCGGCTTCTCCCGCTCTTGCTCTGATCAATTCCGCCAGCCACCGTGCCCGCCCGATGCCCGGCACGGGAAGCGGTTCGGAGGGTAGGACGCTGATGCGCCACCGCGTCGTGGCAGCCGTCGGTTGACCGAAATCTGCTGCCTCCGTCGGACGCCGCCATCGTCGCAGCGCAATGCCGATCGTTCCTGAAGCCTCGGCCGCCAGTTGCAGCCGCCGCGAGGCGGTCATCGGCAGGCGCACAAGCTCGGCAACGACGGCGCCAAGCCCGCCAAAACGCAGGCCCTCCTCGAAATTCGTGAGCACATCCTCTTCCCGGTCGGCCTCGACATAGATGACCCGGTCATGATGAAGGCCTGCCTGTGCCAATGCCGGCGCAAACAGATCCGGCCGGGTCAGGCACCAGAGGACGTCGCCCTTCGTACGCGCGACGATCCCCGCGACGAACAGAGCGGCCGCGGCACCATGGACCGCGTCGGCGCCACCTCCTGCCACTTCGTGCAAGGCGCCGCGGGCGAGCCCACCCCCGGGAAGCTTTGCGTCGATCTCGGCAATCCCGAACGACAGCACCTCGCCCTTGCGTGCAGCTCCGCCTTCAAGCCGCCGGATGCGGTTCTGAAGCTCGGAAATGACGGGATTGGCGGCAGTGATTGGCATCGGGTTCCAACGTCAAGAGTGCATTTGCATAGCCGAAAAAAGCTGATATGTTCTGTTTTTGTTCTTTAAACAGCGATGAGTCAACGGGCAAGAATCGGGTGGACTGCAGCCAGCATCACGAGACGGCTTTTGCTCGATCGATTCATCAAGCAGATTCAATTCGATGCTGAATGTGACGAAAAATATCGTCGATGAGAAAATAGAGATATGCCCGGCCTGCTGACGCTCAGAGATTTCAAGGGACCGGTGATTACCGTCGAATGCAAACCGTGCGGGCAACGGGGCGAGCTTGATCGCAAGGCGTTGGTGAAACAGTTTGGCGCCAGCATGCGTTTTGTGGATCTGCGCCGTCGCATGGCAATGGGTTGCGACAAGATGCATTGTTCTGACGGGCAGGATAGATGCGGGACGGGATTTCCCTGTTTGCTGGAGGCGGCCTTGGTTTTTGAGCCGCAAAAGCCCACGTGATCGCTGGAGCTTTCAAAGCTTGATTGCGTTCCGAAAGGGTCGGAAACTTCGCCTCGACATGCATTGGATAGGAGGACGGCAATGTGTAATCTCTACAACGTGACGACCACGCGCGACGCGGTTCTCCAGTTCACAAAGGCATTCCGGGATCGGGCCGGCTGGAATGAAGCCTCCTTCGATGTTTATCCAGGCTATCAGGCGCCGATTGTCCGCGTCGCCGAGGACGGGAGCCGAGAGATTGCCCGGGCGACCTGGGGAATGCCGTCGCCGCCAGCCTATGTGAAAAACTACGATCCCGGCGTCACCAATATTCGCAATGTGAGTTCGCCGCACTGGCGGCGCTGGCTCGGCCCAACCAGCCGCTGCGTCGTGCCGTTCACCTCCTTTGCCGAACCGGATCCAGCCAGCAAGATTGAGGGAGGACGGGTGCCCAATGCCTGGTTTGCCGGCAATGAAGATCGGCCGTTGATGTTTTTCGCGGGCTTCTGGACCCCGTGGAAGGGCGTACGCAAAGTCAGGGATGGCGAACAGGAATACGAACTCTTCGGATTTCTGACGACCTCGCCCAACGAGATCGTCTCGCCGATTCATCAAAAGGCCATGCCCTCCATCCTGACCACGCCTGAAGAAGTCGAGACCTGGCTGACAGCACCGTGGGATGAAGCCCGCCACCTACAGCGACCGCTCCCGGGCAACATGCTGGTGATCGTGCCGCCGCAGGCCAAACCAAAGCCGGACGAAGAGGGTCTGTTGCTTTGATCACCAGCACCCAGCACGACCAGAGCAGTCAGACGCATGTTCACGAAATGCCGACTTACCATGTGGGAACTGACGTCATGGGAAGCGTGCAACCCATGCGCAAAATCATCCATGTGGACATGGATGCTTTTTATGCGTCGGTCGAACAGAGAGACAACCCGAAGCTACGTGGGCTACCATTGGCCGTTGGAGGATCGGCGGCACGTGGTGTTGTGGCCGCCGCCAGTTATGAGGCCCGTGTCTTCGGCGTGCATTCGGCCATGCCGTCAGTGACCGCCAAGCGCAAATGTCCGGAGCTGATCTTTGTGCCGCCGCGCTTCGACGTCTACAAGGCGGTATCGCAACAGATCCGCGAGATTTTTGCCGAATACACGCCGCTGATCGAGCCACTGTCGCTGGACGAAGCCTATCTCGACGTCACCGAAAACCTGAAGGGCATGGAGATCGCCACCGAGATTGCGCTGGAGATCCGGGCGAAGATCAAGGCGGTCACCGGCCTTAACGCGTCTGCCGGCATCTCCTACAACAAGTTTCTGGCCAAAATGGCGAGCGACCTGAACAAGCCGAATGGCCAAGCCGTCATCACGCCGAAGAACGGCCCGGGTTTCGTCGAAGCCCTCCCCGTCAAGAAATTCCATGGTGTGGGGCCAGCGACCGCCGAGCGGATGAAACAGCATGGCATTGAGACGGGGCTTGATCTCAAGTCGAAGTCCCTCGCCTTCCTTCAGCAGCATTTCGGCAAGTCCGGCCCTTATTTCTACGGCATCGCCCGCGGCATCGATGAACGCCGGGTCAGACCTGATCGCATCCGCAAGTCCGTCGGCGCTGAAGACACGTTCGTTGAGGACATCGATGATCTCGATCTGGCCAAAGCCGAACTGCGGCCATTGGCCGAGAAGGTCTGGCGCTATTGCGAGGCCCATGACATCACGGGAAAGACGATCACCGTCAAAATCAAATATTCAGATTTCAGTCAGGCGACACGCAGCAGGACCGTGTGGGGACCCGTGTCCGACGTCGACATGGTCTTGGAGAATGCTGAAACCCTGCTCGCCTCGGTGTTCCCGTTCAAACGGTCTGTGCGGCTATTGGGGATCACCCTGTCATCGCTCAACACCGAAGAGAGCGGGCAAGAGCCGCAGCTCGCGCTCGGGCTCTGATACCACGGTCCTGAAAACGAAAAAGCCTGCCGCGGGAGGAGGTGCGGCAGGCTTTTCGAAAAGAACCGAACAACGGCTGGGAGGAGGAGTGCCGCTGTTCCGACAGACGCCCTTTGGGAGGAGGAGTGGGCCGTCTGAATTCGAAGCTCTGCGGGAGGAGGTGCATCGCCTCGATGAAACCAAGATACCCATTCTCTCCGCATATTAAATAGACTTTGCTGCAGTGCAGCCATGCGGAAAATGCACGGCCTCATCCTGACGAGAGAGATCTCCAGCACAGCGCCTCGCGGCGGCCAGACACAGAAACGCCCGCGTCATCAGCGGGCGAATTGTCAATCAGGTTGGCTTGGAAACAGTCGCTTAGCGAGCGACCGACTGGCGAGCAACGCTGTGGATATCGGCGCGATTGATGCCGAGGTCCTGCAGTTCGCGCGAGCTCATGCGGCCAAGTTCGGTGACGGTCTGACGGTACTTGCGCCAGTTGTTGAAGGAGCGTGCTACGTTCATGATGATCCCCTTTCGTGAGGTCTCTTGACGCCAGCAACCATGCTTTGGTTCCAACGTCGTTTCGATGATTGGAATATAGGCTCTTGCCCGACCGTCGATAAGGCACAAGGTCTCAGGTCGGCCATGCGCTCAAAGCATGGGTCGCTTCAGAGATGCATCAAACGGATTGCATCAGGCCCGGAATCGGTCGAAGGCGGTCAGGCGCTTGATGGGTGGATCGGCGTCTGGATAACGGTAGATCTCTGCCCTGAGATATCGGAGCTCATCATCGAGCGCTTCTTCCCCAACCTCGATCCACCAGGATTTGGGACGGCCGTCGCTTCCGTCGGACCAGCGATAGCCTCGCGCCTTCAGGTGATCTTTCATATCGAAGGGGCTGTTCTCTGCAAAGATCCGGACACGTGAAGTCTGACTTGCTTCATAGAGCTCGGCGAAAGCGGTGAAAGCCGGTCCGTCCATTTCTCGAGCCAGGACCTCCAGAAGTGCAAAGCAATCGTCGACCGCCCGATGCCCATCGTGAAAATATCCTGCTTGCCCGATCAGGTAGCCGAGCTTGGTGCCTTCATATCCCCGCGACGACCAGTCGATCTCGGAGTTGGAGCAAGCCCAGGCCTTGCCGGCAAACAGGTGAGAAAATGCCTCGCAGAATGGCCGGTCGAAACCGGCATTGTGGGCGATAAGAATATCAGCAGGTTCAATCAGCGCCTCTAGCGCCGCCATGTCGATTGTTTGCCCGGCGACCATATCATCGGTGATGCCGGTGAGCCTGGTGATCTCGGGAGGAATGGAAACGCTCGGCTGCTGAAGCCCACCATAGATGCCGGTCACGTCACCGATGCTTCCTGTCGCATCGAAGGTGAAGGCGATCACGCCAATCTCGATGATCTCATCCTTGCGAGCATTGAGGCCCGTGGTCTCGGTGTCGAGAATGATGCCCTTGAGCGGGTATTCCGGACGCGGGAATGGTGAGATTGCGCGCGGCGCGAGTTTCTGGAGGATCCGATATCGACCTGTCTCCGACAGATACCGGACCATGTCCTCTTCACTTATGGGAACAGTATGCTGTTCGGGCTTGGCCAATTTGGAAATGTCACGCGTGACCACCGGGTCGCGGGAAACCTGTTCCGAAAACATGTCAAACTGTTCTACCATTCCTGTTGACAAACCCCCGCCGCCGATCTTCCACCTTCAAAACACGGCATGATCGGCAGATCAACCTTGTTGCTCGGAGTGCGATGTCAGCTAACCTGGCCAGTAAGGTTTGCAATCGCGAAGTTTCACGCGATGACAACTCTTGAGCTCTCGGGCAGAAGCATCCAAAATAGGAAGGGCATACCAGCTGTAGCAGAAACTGCGAAAGCCGTTCGCCTCCCGCAAGACCGGTCAAAAGGGTTGCCGCAGGAGGTTTAGCAGAGCGACGGCAATGCCGGAAACCGGGACCGACAGCACCCGGCGCGGGGGTCCGCTTGAAATGGATGCGCCACTTGTGTTTCCCAACATTTAGTTCGCTTTCACATCTCATCCGAACGCAGCCCTTGATTGCTGCCCCTCTTCGGGTTTGCTACCTTTTCTGGATTCGTTGGCTGGATTGCTGACGCAAGCATTTGCAGGTGTGAGGGGAAGCAACCAAAAATATGGCAGAGAGCCTTTACAGTCTGCTGTTTAACAAGCTGCATGGCATGACGCATGAGCAGCTTTCCAATGGTCTTCCAAGGGAGACCACCTTTACCATTCCAACGGGCGAGGGATGGTCGAAGCGGGATCGCATCAATGCTGCCCTTGGCAATTTATCTAAAAAGGCGATGGCCGAATTCGCAGTTGTCTGGGCCTCGGAACTGGACGACATCCCCCTGCAGGAGGCGGCACAGGCAATGCTCGAACAGGGCGCGCCTGCCATCACCGAAATCACACGTCGCGATATAGCCAAGGCTTTCGGTTACGATCTCGCCGGCGATCGACCCCTGATCGACATGATCGAGCGTCACTTCGTCATCAGCTCGCCCCTCGATGACTTCATCGGCCGGTCCGCCGCCAGCCTGCGCGGCCAGATCATACGTCATATGGTCCATCACGATACCGACTGGACCGTCGAGTTCCTGTTCGAGCAAATCGGCGCGCTTCAGTGCTCCCGCGCACGTTTCTCGGCACTGATCGAAGAGGCCGTTCATCCCCTCGCACGGCGGGGCGACGACCAGACCGCAATGGTCGAGCGGCTCAACAGTATCCTCGCTCGCGACCATTACCATCTTGTCGCCAGCGGCGAAGAATCGGGCTATCCGATCTACAAACTTCAACCGATACGGCGCGGGGTCGAGGGACAGGCGAAGAATCTAATCTTTGCCTCATGCGGCCCAAAGCCGGAGCTCGGCTTTGCTGACGCAATCAACAATGACATTGTGATCCTGAAGGGAAAGGAGAGCTGCCTAATCTACGATCGGCCGCTGGGCGCCGGGGGAGTGCTCTGGTCCGAGCTTGTGGATTGGTGGCGCCGCCATCCCGAATGCGAGAGCGAGGAGCCGGCCAAGAGCCTGGGCGCCCGCCTCCAACAATCATTGGCCTCGGAGGGGGAACGCAATCTCTTTTCGGCCTATTTCAAAGGTTTCCGAGATCGGATGGGATCGGCATTACCAGCGCTCATCCCACAGGTTTATCTTCACTACGATCCGGCGACGATGAAGCAGTTGCGGGACAGGTTGCCATCGAACAGATTGTTACTGCCACGTCAGCGCATGGATTTCCTGCTACTCCTTCCACAACGGCAACGGATAGTCATTGAAGTCGACGGCAGCCAGCATTTCAGCAAGAACGGGGAGCCTTCGCTAGCCATCTATGCGGATATGGTCGCCGCCGATAGAGATCTCAGGCTGACCGGATACGAGGTCTTCCGGTTCGGCTCCAACGAGCTGGTGGGCAGCAATTACACGGAGCGCCTGATGGTGTTTTTCGAACGCCTCTTCAGGTTCCATGGCATCAATCCGGGGTAGCCCGGCTCGGCGCGGCCGGAACGAGGAAGCGGCGAGACAGCGAAATGGGCCATCAGATCGCCGGCAGCCCCGCGTTGATCAGAACATCCGTCAGGTCGCGGACACAACGTTCGCGAAGCTCCTCCAGATCCTGGAGTTGCCGCAAGTTCGTGAAATCGAGATAATTGTTCGTTCGCCGGATCGTACCGTCCTTCAATCCGTGTTCGAGGCGCGTCCTTAGAGTCCGCAGGTTCCTGTCGATTTTTCCTAGCGCGGATCGCCATTCAGGGTCATGGATCTGCCGCCATCCGCCGATCGCCTTACGGATGACGTGCCCGCTCTTTCGGTCGAGAAGCGCGCCGGTTCGCAGGGCTCTCTGGGTGTCCTGAAGAGCCTGTAGGAATTCGTTCGGTGTCTCGATATGCAATGGCAGTTCAAAGGCTGTCCTGTTGAACGCCATCGAGATCGTTTCCAAGACCATCTGGTCGAGATCGCCAACGCTGTTCACCTGGATGACGTCGCGATAGTAGCGTTTTCGCAATTCCGGATAGGAATTTAGGTGGCTGACGCAATCGTCCCATGACCATACCGTCGCCGTCCGGTCGATCCCCTTCTTGCCCCATCGCTCGTTCACCTCCTCGGCATAGCCCTGGACGCGCGTGTCTCGTCTGACCGTCGTGACTAGGATCCAGATGGATATCGCATGCGGAAAAGCCTCGATGGCCTTGGCTTCATCGAAGAAGAATTTCCGCGATATCGGGCCACCGGGAAGAGGCTGATTGCTCGTATCCAGACCCGACAGTCTCTTGCATTGCATGGCAATCAGCCCGTGCTTCCTGGAGCGGCCGTAGACATCGACGCCATGCTGTGCCTGGCCTGGGCGGCCATATGGCTGCGCCGTCGGCACGTCATAGACCTCGGCAAGAAGCTGTACAGCAAACTCCTCGAATTGCTGCCAGTGGAGCGGCGGCTGGTAGAACTGGTGGATAGTCAATGCGATTGTTCCTCCGCGTCCGTGCACGGCCCGGGTGGTTTGGATTTGAAGCCGGCATTCACTTCGTTGATGGCGCCGAGGACCTGGATGACGAATGGCTCGCGCTGTCTGTGATTGACAACGTCGATGGCAGCCCAGATCAGGCCGAGCGTCAGGAAGGCGTGATCCTGAAGCTGGAGCACAAGAATATCTTCGGACATTGCGGGCGCTCCGCCCCTCGACGCATAGAGCGCCTTGTCGCGAAACGTCGATCGGGTGGCGATATGGCGCCGCATGTCTTCCGGCGAGCCGAAGAGCGCCGAAAAGCCCTCGAACGCATCAATATGGGTTTCGCTTTGACGGTCTTCGTTGAAGGTGAAGAGATGTAGGCCGAAGGGATAATATTGGACCGCGTCGCCGCTGCGGACCCGGGCGACGAGAACGTCCTCTTCAGGCTCATGCTCAACGCTAAGCCCGGCATCATGCAAGTGGCCCGAAATAAATTGGGCGAAGGCGGAGACAGTCGCTTTTTCCTTGTGATCGCGCAGATTTATCGCTTTCGCCTCAGGATATCCGGCCGATTTGCAGGCCGAGACGAAGGCGGCAACAGCCTCTTCGGTCGCATGCGTAGCGCAAAAATAAGAGACTATCGTCGAATCCTTTGCGATCATCTCAGCGCGGGCCAGAAAATTTCTCGCGTTAACGGCACACGCAAGCGCCCGACCTTTCAGGTCGGCGGCAGCGCGCCGCTGTAGCCAGTGCGCGATCTTGTGCTCGAGTATGGGTCGGATCGAAGGCGTGATGCTCATTTTGTGCGACATGGTTGAAAATCCGACTATCATCTTAACCGGTCAAGATCGGCCGCAAGCAATAGATACAGTTTTGAAGCCGACCGTTCATCTCTTTCGGGACTTTAGTACGGTTCGATAGACATCGCCTTTGGGAGGTTTAACGGATTGTAGCCCACGCCCGCGTCGCGTCGATCGACGACACTTTGATGGATCGTCGAACCCTCCGCGATGAACCGCCTCTCACCTCGAGGCAAGTACGCGCGAGTTCGCGTTTTTCCCAACGGACCGCGCGTTGCGATTTTGGGAAACCATTCTGCGAGCCTCCACCATCCACCAAGCGACTCGTGAATTTTCATAAGCGGCTGACTAAAAAGACCGGCGCTGCCACTGGCGGAAATTGCTGCTACTGCTGTTTGGCTAGGATCTAGAAGCAGCCCCGCTATGGAGGCTTCTTTCAACATCCACTCGAGCGAAAACGAAGAGAGCCCTGACTCTGCTTTTGGGTAGCCACCACCAATATCACTATGTACGCCGGCAAACCAAACCTGCTTAACGTCAGTGGAAAGACTGTCGCTCTGCTCTGTCTTCCACATGTTGGTTCTGAAAAAGCGCCGCTTTTCATCAATCGCCAAGGCGTGGCGGAGCGTGCGAACCGCAGGATTGCTGAAAGTTCGAGGCAGCACGACAGAGGTGAATTGTGGCACTCTTGGCTCAAAACGGAAGACCGACTTTACGGTATCGAAAAGGCCAAGGAATTCTATGTCGGCTTCCCGTTTGCAAAACGTGTCACTAAAATTCCTAGCGAGCTCTAAGTTGCGTGGATCGGCATAGAGCTTGACGGCATAGGGAATCAAGTTGTCTCGACCCTTCTCCATAATTCCAAGCTTTGCCACCATGCCGGCAAGCGCTCGAGCGATGTAAGCACCACGGCTAAAGCCAAAGAAATAGAGTCGGTCGCCCCGCTCATATCTTTCCATCAGAAATTTATAGGCTGCACCAATTTTATCATAGACTCCGATCCCGATGCCCAGACCGAGCAACTTGATCAGTTCCTGACGACTCATCAAATCGGTAGATGGCGCCCCTTGCGTTCCAACGCCTGGATCGTAAAAAAAGATCTGCTTCTCGCCGTCGTTTAAGACGGCACGAGCTAGACGAAGAATATTGGTTTCATCACTGGCGATTTCATTGCCAGTGCCGTCGAATAGCACGACTATATTCTTTCCCATACTCAGCCCCCTAGCTTTTCCAACAGGCTAGCCGAAAGCAGCAAAACTGGGTAGTATCCGGCTTCAATTTAACGGTGTGTTTGCATTTTTTCGGCTGCACCAAATGAGGGTGATGAGTTGTACGCGAAGTCCCTCCACATTTACGATTTCAAATGCTTTCGAAAGGCAGAGCTGCGCCTACAGTATCCCGGTCGGTCGGGCGAAGGGGTTTCTGAACTCGGAAACGTCAATCTCGTCCTTGGTGATAATGGGGGTGGCAAGTCGTCGGTACTTCGTGCACTCGCCATCGCCGTTCTGGCGCCAGCCCTTCTTGACTCTGGTTTTGTGCCCTATCGTCTCGTGCGCCGCGTAATGCCCGGCAACGATCAGGTTGAAAAGGCCTTCCTCAAGGTGGAAGGAATGCCGGAGAAGAATGAAATCCTACCCAATGTGTCGCGACGGAAAAAGCTAGAGCTCATCGCGCGGATCCAAACAAGAGGACGTGGCAATTTGGATCGGCTGCATCTCGATAGCACGCCGGACTCTCCAATTGCCGAGGTTCTCTTTGACGATTACTCGCCGGCTTATTTTGTCGTCGGTTACGGTGCGACGCGCCGGGTGGAAAGCGGAGAATTTTCACCAAGCAGTGCGCAACGATCCCGTGCGCTTAGATATCAGCGGATCGCGGGTTTGTTTGAAGATCATGTCGCGTTGCGCCCCATGCAGGCGTGGCTGCCTCGGTTACTATCGAAGGACCCCAAGCAGCACGAGCTCGTTGTTTCTCAAATCAACAAGGTGCTGCCTTCCAACATAAGGTTTTCCGGGGCGCGGGATGACGACCAGGATCAATATATGTTTGAGTTTGAGGGTGTTCCAACCCCCTTCTCTGCTCTATCCGACGGATACAAAGCATTCGTTGGGTGGGTCTGTGACCTCATTGGTCACATGGCTGATGTCGCGACCGACGGCCGGAGCATCGCCGAGTTGCCCGGCATTGTTCTCGTGGATGAAATCGATCTTCATCTGCATCCGGAATGGCAACGAAGCGTTGTCCCCGCGCTTGCGGGGGCTTTTCCAAAGATCCAGTTTGTATTCACGTCACATAGCCCGCTCGTGGCCAGTACGGTTCGTCGCGAAAACGTATTTGTCACCGACGTCGCAGAGGACGGCACAGCCACCATCAAGCAGCTCTTGGAGCGGGTGTATGGGCTTGGCGCTGAACAGCTTCTGCTCTCCTCGTATTTCGGTCTCCAGTCGACACGACCAGAGTCCTTCAATCGTCAGGCGGAGACGTTGTTCGAGAAAGCAGCGAAGGGTGACGCATCAGCGGCGCTTACATACCTAGACCAACTGACGGTGCCCTCGGATTCGGCACCAGCGACACCGACTAAACGGAATGTCGCCAAATGATCAGGTACGACTTCGATAGAACTGTTGTCGAAGCCGACATTCGCGCCGTGGATTCGAGATGGTTTAACAAGGCCGAAAAGCGCACGAAAAGCATCGTTAAGCTCGGTGCTTTCGCCGAGAAGACATCCATTTGGAGCAAGATCAAGCCCACTTTTATGAGGCTGCAAAAGAATAAGTGTGTTTTCTGCGAGCGTCAATTCGAGAACCCAGACTACGGCACGATTGAGTTCGACGTTGAGCACTTTCGCCCGAAGTCATCGGTGGTGACTTGGCCAGATGCAGTACGTCACTCAAAGCTGAAGTACGAATTTGGAACCGGCGACCCATATGCCACTGGGTACTATTGGCTTGCATATGAATTGGAAAACTATGCGGCGTCGTGCAAGGTTTGCAATACGTCGCTCAAACTCAATTATTTCCCCATAGCAGGCGACCGGGGGAACGTTTTAGCGACTGTCGATGATCTTTCTAGTGAGCAACCTTATCTCTGCTACCCATTTGGCGACATTGACGATGATCCTGAGACGTTGATGACGTTTGTTGCCACAACGGCGGTTCCAACTGCATCAGATGAATTTAAGAAGCGACGTGGGCAGACGATTATAGACTTTTTCGATTTGAATGGGCGCGAGCAATTACATCGGGAAAGGGCCCGGATGATCGCAATGTGCGGTAGCGCCCTCATGGCAGATGCTGAAGGAGAAGCGACGGATCAAGATCAACTGGTAATAGCGCGCATGGATTCGCCCGTCTTACCGCATTCCAATTGCTTGCGGGCATTCAAGCGGTCATGGGCTACGGACAAAGAGCTTGCCCGGCAGATTTACGAAAAATGCAGGGCATACGCTCTGGGTGGCGATAGCTCCGGGCCGCCCGATCTTTAAAAGGCAATTGAAATGCTAAGCGGTCTTCAGGAGCAGATCACCTAACTACCATCGACACCTCGCTCCTTCATCACGGTTTTCATGCCGCGAGAAAAACTTGAAGCTTCTCGTTTAATCCTTGTTTTGGCGCGCAATTATCCTACGTTTTGACTCTGACTTTGCTTCAGAAATACTCTTCCGAATATCGCTGATATTGTGCAGGGAAAGTTGAGCGCGTGCAGGAGGGAGGTCCTCCAGGTCTAGGTTCATCCGCATGATAAAATAGTATGCCATCGACAATCGCACGTCGATTTTTCGCATGCCGTCACTCATGGAGTAGTCTCGCTGAATAGCGAGAGCCTGCTCCTCAGTAAGACCAGGATGTGGCCGAAGATCAAGGGTTACGACAGTTGTCCACTCCACATCGTCTTCCGGATCATAGTTTGCCAAAGAGCCGGGTTTGATGTCATCGATACGCGTTAAAACAAAATCGCGAAAATCATCACGATCACACGCCCACGCTCGAACGTGCCATCGATAGCCATCGAACGCCAGAGCGTGGGGGGCAATTTCACGAACACGCGAGTTTGTCAGGGATTGATAGCGCACCTCGACCGAACGCTTTAGCCGGATCGCCTCAAGAACCAGTCGAAGGCATTCTGGATCCACATTCCTCACAATATCAGGCGCCATATCCATCGGCGGCATCTCACGGAACCATATCTCTTTACGGGGAAGCGCACCCGTCAGCAAAGCACGCAATTGGAGCAACAGCCGATCAGCCGAGACCTTCAGGAATGACGGTTTCATCCCTTTCGTGGGTTTGAAGGTTTTATCAGTTGCATCGTATTCGATGTTGTCACCGGCGAGTTCTCTGTAGCGCCTAAGGTCGATAGATGTTTGTGGGGTGGAAATTTCAAACGTCTCTTCAAGGTCACTTCTGTTGAGTGCACCTTCCCAAAAAAGCTTCCATTCGATGAACTCGAAACGGCGATTTTGCATCCACGGACGTTTTTCATCAGTCATGCATATAATTCCTTGACGGGTATCATTTTTATACCCATATAGTTTTTAGCGGGTTTCCTAGGAGTCTCGCATCTTGGCTGCGAAGTCAACAAACACGTGGTTGTTGGAGAGAATTCATGAGCCGTGAGCATGTGGGGCATCGGGAGATCTTGAGTTTCGCGGAGGATCGCGTGAACCTTCCTCGGGACAAAGCGCATGAGTATCGAGCACAAGCGCGACGGCTGCGCGAAAAACTCGAATCCTATCTCGACGAACATCCCGATTTTACTCTTCGCAAGATGATGCTCTCAGGAAGCTTGGCAAAGGGTACTGCCCTGCGATCGCTGAATGACATTGACGTGGCTTGCTACATCAGCGGCGCTGATGCGCCGCAATCAGTCAGCACCTTGCTCACATATCTTGCGGAGCGGTTGCGCAAGGCATTCCCGAACTTCACGGCCGACCAGGTGACCCCCCAGACCTACTCCGTAACCGTCTCCTTTCGAGGGTCCGGGTTAGACGTCGATGTTGTGCCTATTCTTTATGATGGGGATGCACAGTGGTTCGGAAACCTTGTGAGCCAAGATGACGGATCATTCCTGAAGACCAGTATTCCCCTTCACCTCGAATTCGCAGGTAAGCGCAAGAAAGCTCAGGAGAAGCATTTTGCCCAGGTCGTCAGACTCGTCAAATTCTGGGCTCGCCGCCAAAAGCAGGAGCGCGATGGTTTCCGATTCAAGTCGTTCATGATCGAGCTGATCCTGGCCAAGCTTTGCGATGACGGTCTCGATTTGTCCGACTATCCCGAAGCGCTGCAGCACTTCTTCACCTATATCGCGACGAGCGGCCTTAAAGATCGGATCGCCTTTTCTGACTACTATCCGCTCTCCACCATCGGTTCATTTTCCGAACCTATGCGGATTATCGATCCCGTGAACGCACTAAATAACGTTTCGCGACTCTACACCAGCGGCAACATGGAAGACATCGTGGATGCCGCACTGGACGCAGGCGATGCAATCGACGCCGCGTTAGCGGCTCCTAACAAACAACTGACCGTCGGCTACTGGCAGAAGGTCTTTGGTTCCACGTTTCAGTTTTGAGGGCGGTGATGTCCAGCTATAGTTACACAGAAAGTACTACATTCACCGTTACTCATGCGCGTCATATGGCGGCTAAGATCGCGACGGACCTAAAACGCATTCAACGCCTCTACGGTAAGCCAACTGACCAGACCATTGCCGACTATGAGGCTGAAGCCGTCGCTATGATGCAGGCGGGCTATCTGTCGTCTGTTAGCTATGGTTTCAAGCGCGACGGTTCATGGATTGAACCGACGCTGAAGTACACCGCGCGCGATCTCGCCAACGGAATGGCGAATGATGATGATCCCGGCAAGATTCGCCCCGGGAAAGATGTATCAAACGCCTCATTCACCAGCTTCATGAATTATACCGACGCCTTTTTTGCTCTGCCTCAAGGGGATCGCGATGCCTTTAGAAGTGGGCTTCCCTTTCAGCGCTCCACCGGAACTGAACCGCCGGTGAATGGATATCTCACCTCCGATCACACCTATTCTGCCGGCGGTCGCGCACTCGATCGCTCATGCGTAAGGAGCTACTGATGCAAAATATGCCCGGCCTGGACGAGCTTTTCGAGCGACGTCAGACTTATCCTGATTTTGAGCCTCAGGAGCGGCTCGCGCGACTAGTCGGTCTCGATGACCAGAAATCTCGTCTGGCCAAAATCCTTGGTCTCATGGTCAATCCGCAGGGGCTCGAAAAGTGGGCTGCCCGTTTTCATGCAGCTGAAGCGCGTGCCTTGCTCGATGTCATCTTGCGTCGTCCGCCGCTTGTTATCCTCGCAGGGGACGTGGGGTCGGGCAAGACCGAGCTCGCCGAGACGATCGGAGACGCTGTAGCGCGCCAGGAAGACATTGAGATCACCTTGTTCCCACTCAGTCTGGCCACACGCGGCCAGGGCCGTGTCGGTGAAATGACACAGCTGCTTTCCGCGGCATTCGAGCACACGGTGCAGGCGGCAAGCAAGCTCAGCGGAGATCGAAAAGCCAAAGGTGGCATCATCCTTCTAGTCGACGAAGCCGATGCCCTTGCACAGTCACGGGAATCCTCGCAGATGCACCATGAGGATCGCGCTGGCGTCAACGCATTCATCCGGGGTATCGACCGCCTTGCGAACCTTCGGCTTCCTGCAGCGGTGATCATGTGTACGAATCGCCTCAATGCCCTCGATCCTGCGGTACGTCGCCGAGCTGCGGACATATTAAAGTTTGCTCGTCCGAGCAACGAGCAGCGACAGCACATCCTTTCGCTTCGTCTCGGCCCGCTTGGAATCACCGCAAGCCAGTTGCAGATGCTGGTCTCGGCGACTGGGGCAACGGGAGATGCTCCCGGTTTTACGTTTTCAGACCTAACCCAACGCCTCCTGCCGGCAATCGCGCTTGATGCTTACCCGCACAAACCGGTTGAGGGAGCACGCGCACTGCAGATCGCAAAGGCGATGCAGCCGACGCCAGCTTTTCGCGATGAGGTCGTAGCAATAGAGGTTACCCGATGAGCACTTGGTCTATCCAAACGCTCCTTTCAGAGCTGCATGACGACATTCAGGAGCGACTAGGGCGTGCCCGAAAGGCTTTCGGCCATCCCGGAACGAAGGGCGACGCCAGTGAAGCTGTCTGGCTTGAGATGATGCAAACTTATCTGCCTATGCGTTATCAGGCAGCATCTGCCCATGTCGTCGACAGCACCGGAGCATTCAGCGACCAGATCGACGTGGTCGTCTTCGATCGCCAGTATTCGCCTTTTATCTTCTCTTTTCAGGGGCAAACCGTCATTCCCGCGGAGAGCGTGTATGCGGTCTTTGAGGCTAAGCAGTCGATCAATGCAGAACAGGTCGCATACGCCCGCAAGAAAGTTGCTAGTGTACGATCTCTGCATCGCACGAGCCTTCCTATTCCCCATGCTGGTGGCACATATCCAGCCAAGCCGCTGCAGAATATTATCGGAGGTTTGTTGACGCTGGAGAGCGACTGGTCACCCGGACTTGGCGTAGCACTCACCAGTGCGCTGACTGACGGTAGCGAGGCTGACCGGCTCGATCTAGGCTGCGTGGCAGCACACGGTATCTTTGCTCGCGATCTGGAAGGAACCGACATGCTCACGCCTATGCGCAAGCCAGCGACGGCATTCCTCTTTGAGCTGATTGCTCGACTGCAGGAAAAAGCCACAGTTCCTATGATTGACATCCGGGCATATGCGCGTTGGCTTGATGTTGATTTACCTACCTAAGGCCATTGCCAATAGACGTCATCGGGCACGTCGGTCACCCTTTTTTATTTGGAGAGGAAAGACTTCAACGATTAGACCTAAGGGCGATAAATTTGCAGAATATGCGCTGATTTTTCACGGCTCCGGCATTGCGGCCAGAAGGGAGCGTGCTCTCATTGCTGGGTGGCGTAAGTCTGGTGTCCGATGTCTTGGAGATAAGCTGCCACGCTCGTTCTAGGGATAATCTAAGCTTCAGACCTGGACGGATCCAGATTGGCTAAAAAGCAACGACCTTTGATTGCAATCTATTGAAAGACCATCGCTTAATATGACATGTTGCCTCTGGGGGAACGAATTTCATGGACATCGTATTTGGACTTTGGGCTGACGCTGGCTCCGTCCCGGATCATGGTGGTGATCGCGGCGGCTCTATGGGACAACCTGTGCTTGGACCGGCCGGTCTGGTCGATACGCTGGAGACGATACTGGGCATCGGAGGTCCGCGTAAGCCGCAGGTCGTCAGAATCGCATCGTTCCAAGCGACCTTAGAGAGCCTCGATGGAGACTACTTCTGGACCGCGTCCCTTCAAATGGATCCGTGGTCTACCGCGCAAACACTACTTGGATGGCGCGACGAACTGATCGGGTTTGGATGGCAGCATGACCAGAACTGGCGAGAGCCACGGCTCAGCAACCTCGCTGCCGCGTCTCGGGCAGCCATCGAGCTGCCGGCCGGTCTGTCCGATCGGATCGCCGCCATCATGAACGAACTGGCGGCATCCAGCATGCGTCCGCTTACCCGAATAAGACTAATCGATCCAATCGATTTATGTCCGTCGCCACTTCGCCGTCTCCTCGAACGGCTTAGCAATCTCGGTTGTGTGATGGAGGCGATCAAGTCGACCGCCGCGGCCCCGGTAGAGACGTCGCTCGGAAAGCTACAGCGATGGATGCTCAACTCAAGCGGAACGTTGGAAGGGGCAGACGGTAGCGTGACGGTGGCATCGTCGGCCAGCAAGCCGCTCGCCGCCGAAATTGTCGGGCAATGGTTTGCCAACCAGACGGGGAACACCACGATTGCGCTCGTCTCACAGGACGGCGACACGGATCTTCTCGACCATGGACTGGCCGGCGCCGGTGCGCCGCGCGCAGGCCGCAGCCGGTCCTCGATCCATCGGGGATCGCTGCAACTTCTGCTACTTGCTTTCAAGATCGTCTGGGCACCATTTGACCCGCGCGCGCTGATGGAGCTCCTGGTTTTTCCCAATTCGCCCGTCTCGCCGCGTGCGGCTTGGCATCTGGCCGCAGCGCTTGAACAAGCTCCAGGCCGCGGAGGGATTGAATGGGAAGAAGCCTGGACCAAGATTGACCAGAACGAACGTCTCAGGGCACAGGGCGAGACAGGCGAGCTTGACGCTTCCGATCGGCGGCTTTCACGCTGGCGGGAATGGGCAGAACCTCAGACCGCCGACCCTATTCTTGGGATCCCTCTCCAACAGGCATTGGCGATCTGTGACCGGGTTGCGGTCTGGGCTGCACGCAGATACGCCATGACCAATGATTTTCTATACTCCGCGACCTCCACCCTTGCAGGTGAGGTCCGGGCAGCGCTATCGGCGTTGGAGCGAGACCAGTTGCCTCGGCTTCTTGTTGAACGCATCATTGACCAGGCCCTCGATCTCGGCGAAGCCAATCCGAACGCGCGGGCAGAAGCAGCTAGCTGGCGGAGCGTACCGCATCCAGGCTCCATCTGGGCACCGGTTTCCACTGTGGTCTGGTGGAATTTTGGCGTGACGCGGGAAGGGTCCCTACGTTCACCCTGGAGCGAGCGCGAAAGACAGGAGCTTTCGTCCGCGGGCTGTCCCGCCGACGACATGGCGATGGGGGCTCGCGCAGCGAGCGCTGCTTGGGAGCGCGCGATCTTGAACGCGCGCTGCTCCGTTCTCCTGATCGCTGCCGGGCTCGACAGCGACGCCGAAGACAGTTTACATCCGCTGGCACATCGCTTGAAACCGGCGCTCGATCGGGTAGGCACGATTCTGCAGCTTGAAACTGCGCTAAGCGCTTCGGAGATCAATATCGCCGGTACGGTGATCGGACGGCATCCAATCGCCTCGTCACCTCTCCCGCAAGCAAAATTTTCCTGGCCAACCCCGGCAGACTTCGGCACGCGCCTAGCGGAAGTTACTCAATCGGCAACCTCGCTGGAAAGCCTGTTATCCTGTCAGCTTATGTGGGCCCTCCGACACGTCGCAAGGCTTAGGGCAGGTCGAGTTCGCTCAATCCCCGACGCAAATCAGCTGCTTGGTAATCTCGCGCATGCTATCGCCCGCCATATCTTCGTGCCTGGTGTCCCGCCCGATCCCAATACCGCCGCGCAACAAACAACCTTGCTCCTTGAAAACAAGATTGATCAGCTCGCGGCCCCGCTGCGGCATCCAGAATTTGCCGAGGAGCTCAATTTCGCGCGCAGGCGGCTGCCAGCTGCGATGGCTAGCCTGGCACGATGCCTAGTTGACAATCATCTAACCGTCGAGGCAACGGAACAACAAGTCAGCGGGACATTTGAAGCCGTGCTTTCCATGCGAGGTGCAGTTGATCTCATTACCCGTGACCAAATGGGGCAAGCCGTGATCGTCGATCTCAAATGGACCCGCAGCGATCGGACCCGCGTCGATGAACTCGCCAAAGGCGGCGCAGTACAGTTGGCCAGTTATGGAGCACTCGTTGCCGGAGATCACCCCTATCGTGCCGGCTACTTCCTTTTGAACCAGCGCCAGTTTGCGACACTGGAGGGGAGCGGTCTAATTGGTCGCCTTGTTCAGGGCAACAGGTCGTTGCCCGATACCTGGACGGCAATCATCGCCGCTTGGAGGAGCTGGCGATCTGTGACCGAAGGCGGGCAGATTCTCGCAACCGGCGTGGAAGGAGTGGCGCACTTGCTCCCAAGCGATCTAACCATAGCGCGTGAGGTGCATTGCGAGCGTTGCGACTATTCAACGCTCTGTCGGGTTAGGGCTATCGCATGAAAGAAGAAACGACGTCGCAAAACCGAGTTGACACGACGATTGCCAGTGCTGGCACCGGCAAGACATACCGGCTCGTGCAGGACATTGTCACCGAGGTTTTCGCCGGCACAGCTCCGCACAGGATCCTCGCGACCACTTTCACTAAGAAAGCAGCTGCCGAACTTGCAGGTCGAATTCGAGCCACTTTGATCGACAGGGGTCAGCCGGAGCTTGCCTCTGCCATGCTGTCTGCTCGAATAGGCACCGTGAACGCAGTTTGCGGCGCGTTGATCTCGGAATTCGCTTTCGAACTCGGACGATCGCCGATCTCGGAGGTCATAGCCGAGGACCGACAGGCTTCGATATTCGGAAGGGCAGCCGGATTGGTGATGGAGGAATGTGGCCCTGCGATTTCAGAGATTGCGGAACGTTTTGGCATTCAAGCACGTAGCTATTCGACCCATGGCCGAACAGTTCGAGGCTGGCAAGACGACGTTCGGCGTGCAGTTGATCTAGGGCGTTCAAACGGCATACCGGTGGAGCGCTTTGCCCACTGCGGGACCCGCTCAAGCGCCAGCTTAATGGCACTCCTGCCACCGGAAACGTCTGGTCAAACGGCAGAGGAGATAGACTTCGCACTCGCTTCGGCTATCGAGGCATGTATGTTCGGCATCGAAAGGAACCGGGCCAGCTTGAAGAGCGGGACCTTAACAAAGGATGTCCCGACGGTTGAGAAGGCTCTCCGCACCCTGCGTAGCGGCGAGCGGATATCCTGGCCGGAATGGGCAAAACTCGCCAAACTCGGGGCCACCAAAACGGATGCATCGCTCTTTGCGGATGTGATCGCGGCTGCAACCGCCCATCCAAAACATCCGGCCCTGAGGGCTGATATCGAGCGTTACATCGCGTTGATCTTTGATTGCGCAGCCAAATGCATCAGCGCATATGCCGATTATAAGCGCGTTCGTGGTCTTCTCGACTTTGTCGATCAGGAAATGCTTGCGCTGGACATCATCACCAATCCGGCAAACGAGGAGCGACTTTGCGAACTTATCGGTGCGGTCTTCGTCGACGAGTTTCAGGATTCGAGCCCGATCCAAATCGCAATCTTCACTGCCTTATCGCGTATCGCAAGGCGCAACCTGTGGGTCGGCGATCCCAAGCAATCGATCTACGGATTCCGCGATGCCGACCCGGCGCTAACCATTGCCGCCTCCGCTGCCATCACCAAAGCCACAGGCGGCATCACGGGTTATCTACGTCGCTCCTACCGCACCCGCCCTCAGCTTGCTGACTTCGTCAACGCGGCGATCACGCCCAATATGGCGCGGGTCGGCATGACGGATGAAGAGATCAGGTTCGACGGATGCGAGCGGACCGAGAACATGGAAACACCGCCTGCCCTGTCATTCTGGCCAATGACGGGCAAGAAAAAGGAAGATCGCACCGCAATGCTCGCGGCCCAGATCGCGGGTCTGCTTGCCAAACCCGCCGAGTGGCCCGTCACGGGCAAAGACGGTCTGCCGCGCAATACGCGTGGTGGCGACATCGCGGTCTTGTGTCGCGGAAATCAACAGGTCGGCGAGCTCGCTTTGGCTTTATCAGAACATGGCATCCGGGTCGCGGTGGAGCGATCGGGACTCCTTGCCCAGCCGGAGATCGAGTTCACGCTTGCCGCCTTCCGATGGGTCGCGGATGGTAGCGATACGCTCGCACTCGCTGAACTTGTCCGGCTGGCGACCGACAACGATGATTGGTTCGCCACTATTTTTGAAAAGGACGGAAAAGCCGGCCTGATTTCGCACGCTCCTTTTGTCGATGCGCTGATCGAAATCCGCGAACGCGCGCTCCAGCTGACGCCCGTAGAGGTTTTCGACGCATTGCTCCATGCGCCGACAATACTTGACACGCTCCTCAGTTGGGGCAGTTCCGAGCAGCGGCTTCAGAACTTGGAAGCTCTCCGCGGCCTAGTCGAGGCCTATCAGGACGACCAGCGTGCCGAGCGACAGGCGTCAACCTTGACTGGCGCCTGCGCGTGGATCATGTCGCGCGACGACGCTCGCCAGCCGCAAAGCCGGCATCCAG
The DNA here is from genome assembly GCF_000769405.2 of Rhizobium brockwellii. Lineage (NCBI taxonomy): Bacteria > Pseudomonadati > Pseudomonadota > Alphaproteobacteria > Hyphomicrobiales > Rhizobiaceae > Rhizobium > Rhizobium brockwellii. Next base: position 20,135 of record NZ_CP053445.1, on the reverse strand, counting down.
ATGCCGTGAACATCATGACCTATCATGCGGCCAAAGGTCTTGAATGGCCGATCGTCTTGTTGACCGAGCTCGATGCATTGGCCAAGGGTTCTCCGTTCGGCATGGTTGCCGAGAACGAAGGCGCGCCGGACTGGAGTTCCCCTCTTGCAACGCGCGTCTTGCGGTTCTGGCCTTGGCCATACGGGGAGCAACAGAAGGACGTTGGTCTGGACGTGTGGGCGCCAGTGAGCCCTGAAGGTATATCGGCGCTCGCAGAAGAGCGCCGGGAGCGGACACGCCTTCTCTATGTCGGACTCACTCGCGCCCGCGACTATCTGGTTTTGTCGAGTACCGGCGGTGCCCAGCCGTGGCTCGATGAACTGCAAAGCGATGAAGGCGTGCCGCTCGTAAGGGATGCCGGAGATACCATCAGCGTGGGGGTAGAAAGGTTTACTAGCCGTCCCTCTCCCGAGGCCCTGCCGACGCCGCAGTCACGCAGCAAGCCGCCGCAGGAATATGTGAGACCGGTTGCAACACCCAGAGCTTACCCCCCTCTCAGGATTCGACCCAGCGACGCCGTCCTATCCGACGCGCAGGTCACGATTGCAGAAACAGAAACCATCGGCGATCGCATTCCCTTGGTGGGACATCCCGATCTTCAAATGCTGGGCGAAGCAGTTCATCGGTTTCTCGCCGCAGACAATCCAGACGCGCAAACGGCAATGCGTACGCAGTGCGCTGCCGCCACTCTTGCCCGTTGGGGCGTTCCACAATTAAGTGCCGCTGACACCGTCGCGATCTCGGATCGATTGCAGTCTTTCATCACGCGCCGGTTCGGAAGCGCCACCCAATTGAAGGAATGGCCTATCCATGCCGAGGATGGCCTCCAAATCGTCGGCGGCCGCCTCGATCTTCTGATCGACATTGGCGACGGATTTGCGATCATCGATCATAAGAGCTTTCCGGGATCGGTAGCGTTGGACGAGTTGCGCCTGCGCGAATTTGCCGGACAGGTGAACCTCTACGCCCGGGCAATCCAACGGATCACTGGCAAAGGCCACTTCGAATACTGGATCCATCAGCCGATTGCGGCAGTTATGAACCGTATCGAGCTAGAGTAAAGCTGACGGGCACGCCACAATTCTTGTGATCACCGCCCATCCCGGTGAAGGGATATCGGCGTGTCGACAATGCGCCGACCTTTGAATCTCGACCTAAAACGCTCTCACAATCTCGGTCCCCTTGCCGGTCAGGAGATCGAAATCTTGGCCGTACATGTCAGGGCCTAGCATGGTCGGACTGTCTGTCGACACCGCCAGTTCGAAGCCGGCCGGATCGATCCAGCGTAGGCCATCGGCAACCCGGATAGGGATGACGGAGTATTTTCCGTTTGCGCCGGTAGTGCCGGACAGACCGGCTTGCAGCGATCGGGTTACCACTCGGTCGGTCGGGCTTTTTCGCCTGCTGCGCGACCACTCGAGGAAATTCCGCGGATCGATCAGATCCTCGGCGCCTCCCACAGGCCCTTCGCGGTCGTCCATCCAATCCAGGAAGTCCTGTTTTAGCGGGATGGCGTCATCGCGGGAGCGGGCAATGCCCTGCGACAAGGCGAACGCCACAAACGGATCGAGTGTCCCCCAGCGCAGCAATTCCTTTGCCCAGAAGGCGAACCACGGGAGATCGGCCGTTTCTTTCCACGTGTTGAGGGCAGGGGTCGCGAAAGGATCGGGGTTTTCTTCAGTCCAGCGCTGGGCAACGGCGGCGCCGATGGCAACCGCAAGACGGAATTCTAGATTATCCGCGACGAAGGTCTGCCACGCGCGAAGATCGTCGGTTGGCGGCTGTGGAGCATCATTAGCAGACATCCACCATGCCAGAACCTCGTGCCATCGGGCGTAAAGCGCGCGACCGATCACCGTGTCGCGCACGGCAAAGCCAAAACCCCGGTCGTCGGCGATGACATCGCCCATCTGCCGGAACAAGGCCATGCGATCGTCGTCCTGCATGCCGCCATAGCCATCGGCATAGTGTAATATGTCCAGCAATTTTTCTGCCGCGGGGCGAAAGCGCAGGCCAATGCAAGGTGTATAGCCGAAGCTGTAGAGCACCCTTCGCTCCGACGCGTCGGGATATACCGTCGCGACCAGACCTCTGCCCCTCTGGATGAAGGCTACTTCCATCCAGTTCTCATAGGCCGAGGCCACCCTGGCGAAGGTGTTCTGCCAAACCTTGGCTAAAGCCGCCTCGATCTGCGCTTGTGTCAACTGGACCGGGTCGATTGCCTGCAGCTCTTCGATCGCGGACAAGATGATGCCATCCAGCTCGTCGATACTATCTGCTAGTCGAGCTGTCGCGGAAGGCGAGGCGGTCCCGGCCTCGCCGGACAGTTCCTGCGGCACAGCACCTTCCAGCCAGTTCAAAAAGTCGGCAGAAGTCACGAGGCCGAGCTGCAACGATCGCTGCCATATCGAACGCATCAGCACCGCGAGCGGACTGTGATGTTCGCCGCCGCCTGCAGCATCCGCAATCAAACCTCCAAGGAGATTGTCGTATTCCGCCCGACGCGCGCCGATCTGATTACGCTGCGTCTGGCGCTGACCTGGAGCCGTGGTTGATTCCGCCACAGGAAGCGCAACGAGTGTCATCCCTTCCATTCCCTTGGCGGCGCCAGGGCGGCCGGCGCGGCCGGCGAGATTGCGAAACTCCGCCGTTGACATCGGATGTTCGGTTCGCGTTCGCGTGGCGACATCGAAGGAGCTTCTCATCACCGACGGCAAGAAGATCAGATCAAAGGGCAGGTTGACGCCTTCGGTCAAAGTGGCCGTTGCCACGGTTATCCGGCAGATCGAACGCTCGATCAGGGCAACCATCATGCGCCTGAGGCGCTGCGGCATCTGACCGTGGTTGGTCGCTATCCCCCTCTCAAGTAATTTCAACTCGTGGGAATCCTGGCCGCAATAGTCGGCGCAGACCATTCTTGCAGACTTAAACAGCTCAACGTCCGGGCTTTCCGCCGGCGGCACGAAAGCGGGCGCCGCGTCCCACCCGTTTAACGCAAAAGCGTCTGCATACCATTTGATAGTGTCCTCTGGGCTTTGTGACACAGAGACGAGGATACGCCGGTCACTATCGGTCAGGTGAAGCGCCGTCCACAAGACCGCCAATTGCGTATTGTGGTTGAGGCTACCCCTGACCACCGCCGGTGCCTGTGGCATCGGCGCAATTCGAAGTCGCATATAGACATTCGCATCTCTGCCTCTCACCGCGAGAACGCGGTCATTGAGCATGTCGAAGAGGATTTCCGGGGCAGCGCCTGGGCGTACTTCGAATGTGCCGATCGCCTGCCTCGTGCTGCGGTAATAGGACCCGACCGCCTCAGCGGTCGAATTCCCTTCGATCCATCGAGCGACCGGGCCCGCTGCCCCGCCCGCGACGGCCGTTAGGGCAATCCTGACCACATCTGGCTTGCGGGCCAAAAGCCTGGAAATGAAGGCCTCGAGCCGCGCCGCGCGGCTGGTATGTCCCGCCAGTGCTTCCTGGGCATAAACCGTATTTTCAATGACGACTTGGTGGGCCTCATCCACCAAGAGGAGCTTCAACCGCGCAAGTAGCATGGGTCCAAGATAGCGCATCAGCGCATCGGCCTTTTCGACGGTGGCAATAAGCACGGTCGGCGTATCGGCTGTGAGCCATGCATCGGTGATGCCCCAGTCGGCGCCGCCGTAGAGCCCAGTGACGATGAATTCGCGGCCGAGCTCGCCGGTGAGTTTTGACTCGACCTCGCCAGCAAGCGCGCGAGAGGGAACGATATAGAGGGCAAGCGGCGCCAGATGGCCGTCGCCCTGCAAAAGCAGCTCTTTTACGATTGCCAGATTTGCGACGAGCGTTTTTCCCGATCCGGTTGGCGTGCACAGGGCGAAGGAGGAGTTTTGTAGCAGCCGCTCGATGCCCTGATGTTGTGATTGCCAGAGCACCCCGCGTCCTCTGGCATATTGCCGCCTGGCAAAACCGTCCAAATAGTCCAGATGCCCCGGACGCATTGCGGCCAATCGCCGAAGAGGCTGATAGATAGTCGCCTTGGCATAACGCTCGCAGGCGGACCGGATGAAGAAAGCCAGCGTCGCGACATCTTCGGGGGCGAGGCGCACTAGAAAGCGTTCGACCTGGCGAAGGTGCGTCATTGCAGCTTCCAGCCTGTCGAACTGGCCCCGGCGCAGGCTGTCAGCCGCGAGGCCGACCGACCTGATCAGCTCGAGCGTCGTCAACCACGCGAGATCGGAGTCTATATCTTCCTTGAAAAACGCGTTGGACGCGTCCGGCACGGTCGCTTGAGGATTGGCGTTCCAGAAGACGGCAACCCTTTCAAGCACGCGGTCGAAATCGGCGCTGAGGAAGTCGGCGAAGAGGAGAATGCCGTCGTCATTCGACTTTACCTGCCGTAAAAGCCCCGCTGCCATCGCAGGCAACCCGCCCAGCTGGTAGGATCCCGCCGCAAACAGTGCCAGCGGCACGACTTCAGCTAGACTATCGTTCGAACGGGCCAGCCATTCGAACAGCTCGCCGGCCCGGCGGAAAGCAAGGCTCGCGTCCATCTGGTTTCCGCCCGCGACCGACTGAAGCACCCCGCCGGCATGGATGAGCCTGTAGGCCTCCGCCAAGGTTTCTGCGGAATCGTTTTGCGACCAATGGATGGTCTCCACATCCCATGTGGTCTGTATCGCCCTGACGAAAGCCCTCGCCTGCCTCGGTGTCAGGAGCTGATCCTGGCCGATGGCGTTCCGAGTCCGTGTTGCGATTGCTATGCGTTCTGGATCGGTGATCGGCATGAATGTCCCTCAGGTCCACAGACTGTCATAGAGCGCGTCGATCAGTGCATCGCCGTCGGACAAGATGATTTCTACGACTTGAAGGTCTCTGTTCTTCTGGTGCTGGACGGGTTTGTTTCCACGTTCTAGCAGCGGTTGTCCCGCGCTACGCGCGGCGGCGCTGCCCCCAACCAGGAGAACAAGATCGGTACGCTGGGATGGTGCCGGATTTTCCAACTGCTGGATCCTGTCCAGGGAGAGGATAACGTCGGCGTATTCATCGGGCGCCAACTCCTGGAGGATGTCCTGCAGCTGTTTGACGCCAATCGGCACATCGAGGGCTCGGTTGATCTCGAACCAGACACCCTTGCCATCATGGACAAGGTTACCGGACTTTTTCGGCACCTCGACCTTCTTGCCAAGCATGACCTCGTCGAGAACGGACGGGATCCATTGCTTGCGCCATTTGGCTTCGCCGGCAATGAAACGGCTGACCGAGCCGTCCTCGTTGACGACGATGCCGATGAAGTCGTCGCCCTTGCGGCCAAGAATCTCTCTTGTGCGAAGGGGGTCACGCGACAGAACATAGATATACTGCCTTGCGTCTTCCTGGTTGCGGAAGAGAAAGACCGGGACGACCCACTGGTGATGGCCGACGAAGTCCAGCGCCTCGGTCATCAACCCCGACATCACCTCTCCGAACACGCCTCGCCTTGCCTTCGGGGGAAGGCAGTTTGGATATTTCGCGTTGAATCCCGGAGCCCCTGCATCCGGATGGAGGCTCATCCCTGCATAGTTGTGGAAGTACTCACGTGCATCCGAATGCGCGGATTCGAAATAGGGACGTAGCCCCTCTCGTATAGTTGCGTCGCCGGGAACGATCTGTTCCAGCAGGATATGACCATAGCCCTTCGTCGACGTAGGATAGCTGGTAAGCCATTTGTTCAGTGTGGCATTTGGTGGCGCTTGCTTATGCATGATGTCTCGGCGCGGGGTTGCAACTCTGGAGTTATACTAGAACCGCCCGAAGCTCCACTACTTCGCCGACTTGAAATGCCGGAGCGGTTACCGCAACTGGTTGTTTAGATGACCGCCCATGCACGTTACCTCCCCCTCCCCGTGGTCTCCCGCAATCCTAGCTCCTCGACGATCCAGTGTATCCCGCGGCGTGACGGCAAGGTCTTTCACAATCATCCCCCCGACACCAGTGGCTTTGCCAACACCTGTCACTTTGCACGATTGGATGCAAAAAGACACCAAAGTTCGCCATCGTTTGAACTACAGAACTGAGGCTCAGCATGTTGGAATAAAGTGTCTACTATACTTTGACACTTTGTCGCTCTGCGGTGATAGCTGCATGCGAGATATCTAATAAATCGTCGATATGAACAACTTGCGATGGTTGACAAACAACTGATTTCGCTCCACCATTTCAGTCGTCTGGGCGGCGATTGATTGGCCTCGACGTTTATGCATTGAAGCTGAATGGTGCAGCGTAACCCTAACAAGGTTAAGTGCCCGGGTTCAATTCCCGGCTTTGCAATCGAGCCCTGCTCGTTGATCGAGCAGGGCTATTATTTTGTGGAGTGCTGATGCTTTGTCTATTTCAAATACCTATCGCGGATTTGCGACCATTTGTTCAAACACAGGCGCGGCTGTCGAAGCCAAATTGGCTAGTTCCTGAGCCAGATGTAGAGTTCCTTAGAACTTTTGGCGGGCTGAGAAATCGGTATCTTGGCGGTCTGACGGGGTGGGTCGGCGAGGGCATCATCTGCAGGGCACGAAACGCAGTCACGTTCCCGGAGGGTCTGGTCGATAGAACCTTTGGCACAGATACATGGCGCGTTTGGGGTGTAACAAAATCACTTTTCCACGACGACCTAGCTCTGGCGAAGCTCGAAATCGGCTATAAAATAAAGTTGCGTCGTGGACAAACAGGAAACGTCAACCGCATCGTTGAGCAAATGATGACACGGCCGACAAAGATTCCAAAGTTCGGTGACGGCAGCACATTTGCTCTTGCTGAGACGGGCAAGATTGTAGCCCAGAAATACCTGAGTGCTAGCTGCGCGCCACCCTATAAAGACAACGTTGAGAAGTTTTCGAAGCACGTCATCGCCGGGAGGCCGATCGTATACGTCGAGCAGCGGTCTCGTAGTGCCAGCGGCGTACCGCCGTACTGTCGCGAATTCCAAGTTCCAGTGGAGCTCCTCGATCAACGCAAAGGTTTTAGGCACTCTGATGCGACGGTCCGCGTATATTATTGGAAATTCCGTCACAAAGGGGTCGATATACCGGTATTTTATACTCTCTATTCCGCAAATGCTGCCGAGCAAGCACGTAATATCCGAATCTTTCTGACGCGGATGTGGGCAGAGATCGAATGCCTTAGGCACACCTTGAGGGCTTTGATTTCTGGTGCGATCTCCCCGGATCCAGACAGCAGCGAAGCGGATCAGCTTCAGTTCTTTATGAACCGCACCTTGAAGCGAATAAAGCGGATGGGAGTCAGTTCAGCTAAAATTGCTGGAGACGAGCTGTACGACCTGGGCTACGCGGTGCTGGAAGAAACCACAAAGGATGAGATTGATCAGCTTAGAATGGCACTGGACAACATCCGGACCAGACCCACACTGGCAAAAGCATTGATGGGAATGGCCGGTAAAGAACCGCCTCCAACAACCATCTACAACATCGACAATAGCGTCAACAATTTATACTTCGGAGATCGGACCGTGACCAACAAATATGAAAACAAGGGCAATGGCCAATTCAACGTGCTCAATGACTCCGCACAGGTTGGCAGCATAATTGGGCAAGACCAAAGAGTTCAACAGGCCAACATCCGTCACGACTTGATCAGGATGACTGACGAGCTTTCCGCGAGGATTAGCGACGCGATTAGCTCTCGTGAGATTGAGGCAACTGCCGTCTCAAGTAACCTAGAAGCCGTAAAAAAAGGCGTTGAGGCTCCTCAGATTGATCATGAGGGTGTCAATAAAGCGCTGAAATCCATAGAGTCAGGTGTTGGACACGTGGCCGGAATAGGCACGAAGATTGCCGCAATAGCAGCGCTACTTAAAAACTTCCTGTGATTTAGCACTAACCGTCTACTCCAATCGCGGTCATTCAGTATCAGGGGACTGCTGTGGTTTACGCACCGGCAGTCCCCATCGGAAGCTGCGGTGTCAACCTTTGTAAAGTCCGTACGCCCTTCCGTCTATGATATCCCCCATGCCCGAAACCTCCCCCTCCCCGTCATCTCCCGCAGACCCAGCTCCAAAACAATCCGCCGCGCCGCCTGCGGCGTCACCTTGAGCGCCTTCGCCACCATCCCGGCCGACACGAGCGGTTTCGCCATCACCAGCTCGACCAGTTCCGGCAGTTTTGAAGACGTCCGGCGCCCTTCCAGCTTTCGGTCCATCATTGTCTTCGCCAGCGTCAGCCGGTCATGCTCTTTCAAGCCAATCTCGGCGGCTGCGATCAGGCCGTGAGCAATGGCGAGCAACCGGGTCTCCCGATCACGATGCCGGCGCCGATCGACGGGAATGGTTTTTAGTCCGAGGTTGATGGCGGCGAGATGGGTGCCGGTGGTGACGCCGGCCTGGCGCAATATCGACGCGGCCAGCAGCCGGCCGAGCCAGTGCGCATGCTGAAGCACGGAAAGCTCGTTCCAAGCATCGACGGCGACGATCGCCTGTAGCACCGCCGGCAGGTCTTGAGCCTGCCGCAGTACGCCGCGCCATTCGTCGAGCCGGGCATCCTCGTCCCAGTCGAGATCGTAAATCATTGGATCCTTTTCTTGAACGCTCGCACTGCCGGGTCGTTTAGCACTCTCGATCGCAGCCCCCGATCGGGCCAGCACCGCATCGATGGCGGCATAATCGACGCCGGGGAGATTTTCGATTTCGTCGACATCTTCCCCCTCCCATTCGGCGATCGCGACCGCCGGCCGAATAACTCCGGCCGTCGTCGCCTCGTCCCCGCCCCCCGACCCGATCTCGGAAATTTTCCGCAGCGAGCGGATTCCGTCCGTCGATAGCGCCCAGCCAGCGGGTTGGGCAGCGATGCGCCGACGGGTGCGCAAGACGTCGCGGGCGATTGTCAGCTCATGGCTGGGCGTGCGAATATCCCGGGTAGCGTCGTGGAGGACAAGGTCTTCGAGATGGACGAGTTCGCCGTCGATCCACAGGGATGCACAGGCATCGACGTACTGCATGCGCTCAATCCAGCCCGCACCAGCCGGCGAGCGGGCGATACGCTCGTCCAGACGCGCGAGAGCGACACCGGCGTCAAAAGTCGGTCTCATCAGGGCAGTCATGATGATTTTGGTAAGATCGTAAGCCATTGAAATAATGGTAAATGATTTGTTATAGGAACTCTATTCAAATATTGCGGTTCGCTACATCGTATGATTGCTGGTTGAGGTCGTAGGCATCGATAACAACTGTTTATCGATGGTAGTTGATCTCTAGTCGCAAATCAGAAAGAATCGGGCAAATCATGGCCCTGGAGGCCGCTTTACCGTCCTTTAGGAGCCTCCGTGGCCAAACCCAAGACACCACTGAACGCCGTCGAGCGCCGCGCTGAAGAACTCAACACCATCGCTTCCGTGCTCCCCATGGAGCGCCGCGACGAACTCGCTGAACTTCTCACTGACCAGGACATCGAGACGCTGCGCCATCTCGTCAACCAGGGCATGGGCGACAACACACTGCGCGCCCTCACCTCCGATCTCGCCTACCTCGAAGCCTGGGGGCTGGCGGCGACCGAAAAATCCCTGCCTTGGCCCGCGCCCGGAGCGCTCCTGCTGAAATTCGTCGCCCATCATCTCTGGGACCCGCAACGCCGCGAAACGGATGCCAATCACGGCATGCCGGCCGACGTCGACGAAAACCTCCGAAGCCAAGGGTTTCTGAAATCCGTCGGCCCGCACGCGCCAGCGACGGTGCGCCGGCGGCTGGCGAATTGGTCGACCCTGACCAAATGGCGCGGCCTTGATGGCGCCTTCGCCTCCCCTGCCCTGAAATCGGCCATCCGCCTTTCGGTTCGCGCCGTCCCCCGGACGCGGGGTCGCAAGAGCGCCAAGGCGGTCACCGGTGACGTCCTGGCAAAACTGCTGTCGACCTGCGCGACCGACAGCCTGCGCGATCTCCGTGACCGGGCAATCCTGATGGTAGCGTTTGCGTCCGGCGGCCGGAGGCGCAGCGAGGTCGCCGGGCTGCGCCGCGAGCAGCTGACCGTCGAGCCACCGATCCCAGTCGAAAACGGCACCCCCCTCCCCTCTCTCGCCATCCATCTCGGCCGCACGAAAACAACCTCCGGGGAACAGGACGATGTCGTCTATCTGACCGGCCGGCCGGTGGAGGCGCTAAATGCCTGGATGGCGGCAGCCAAGATCGAGAGCGGAAGCGTGTTTCGGGCGATCGGACGCTGGGGAACTGTATCGCGGCGGGCGATCGATCCGCAGTCGGTCAACGCGATCCTCAAGCAGCGGGCTGAGATGGCCGGGTTGGAGCCGGGGGAGTTTTCCGCTCATGGGCTAAGGTCGGGGTATCTGACAGAGGCCGCCAACCGTGGGATTCCACTGCCGGAAGCCATGGAGCAATCTCGTCATCGCTCTGTTCAACAAGCATCCAGCTATTATAACAATGCCACGCGGCGGAGCGGTCGCGCGGCACGGATGCTTTAGAACCCTATAATACAGAACGCTCTTCTCTTGGTAAAAGCCATTCAATTATCTGCTTGAATTCTTGGTCGGCGCCTACTCCAACATATCGAACGTAGAAATCCAAGCTGGCCTGCTCAACAAACACTTCGACGCCAACGTCATCGTAACTTTCGTAACAGTAGTTTCCAATGACGGAAGCATTGCCTTTAGTCAGCTTCAACGCAGCTGCGACTAAGGAATGACCATTCATGTCAAATTTTTGCTCGAAGATACTGACCTTCTCGCATGAGCGCCATATTGGAATCGAAGTGTTTTTCAATTCCGCCATTTCTGAGACCATTGGCCGCCACACGACGTCCTCGGGTTCGAAGTCATTAAACGTCCGCCTGGTCCATAGAAAAATCAGTGCCCTATCGATTGCCTTCAATTTTGAGAACTCTTCGTCCTCCACAAATCCGACTAGCGTGGGTACCGAAGGCACCAGATCACGGAGGTGCCAAGACCGCCGCGCTGCCGTCGCTACGGATTGGAGTTTACTACTAAAATACTTTTCAACTATGGCCGGATGGCGCCGAAGTATCTCTTTAAGTTGTTTTCCATCAACGACATGAATTTTAAAAGTGGATCTCTGTGTGATGCCCTCAATCCAACGCTTTGCGGCCGTCGTCGGGTATGAGCTGATGAAGAAGACAAGATGTCGGGGGTTCTCGGCCAGGGCATGGATAAACTTCGAGGCCAGCAGCTCTGGCCTGACACCCTTTGAGTGATGCTTGCATTCGAAGAACCACGATTCATCAAACTCAGTGAACAAACCAGTGTCGACTGAGCGTGTGCCTTGGATATCCCGGCCGCTATCGGCACCGCCGCGCCTCCATTCCAGGTTACGATAGCCAACCGCTTCAACTAACTCGTAGCACAGTTCTTCAAATTGTTCGTGGTCGATGGTGCCGAAATCGATTTCTCCATGAGGATCTATGACACCCCGATCTTTGCCTAGTCCATTTTTTGCCATCTTACAGCGAGCCTTCAAGATTCATGCGTAAATGTCCCGGATCGCAACCGCGACCCAGGAGAGCGATGCGCGGTCGAACTCAATAAAGGACCCATGGTTAACACTGAAGACGCGGTGTTGAGGGAAGCAAACGTCGACCACATCATCTATCGTAGTCAGAGACTCGGCGTAGATCACCGGCACGGTCCCGGGAACGGGTATTCGCACAAGCAGAGGCTGTAAGATAAAGATACCAACGACGTTATAGTCTTGAACCAGCCACTCGTTACTTCGCTGCCGCCGATCAATGCTATCCGCACACGCTTGAGGTGATGGCGCCACGCCAAGTCCTGACGCGGTTCCACCCATAACTAAACTTCCCATGTCGCTCGGGTGCACTCTGAGGACTTGGGTTATTGGAGCTACATCCGCGAGTATACCGACCGCACCTTCGGCTCCTCCTTTCCCGCTATCCAGAGGGTCGAAAGTGTCCCCTTTTTGGATTGTCGAAAAGGACAAACCGACCCCTGTGAGCGACATCGCATTCTTCATGTCATCGGGGAAGTACCTGGTTGGGTCTCTTGCCATAACCGTGGAGAAATGAACCAGGACAGCTTCTCTGCCTATCAGGAAATTACGGATGTCTGTCGGGCTCATAATTGGCAATCTATAAAAGAAGTGGCACGGTGTCATCTGACGTTACGCCGATGACTTGTTGTAACTTCGGTCCGACCCAGCGGTAAACATGAAAATTTACTAGTCACAATTGGCAACAGAGAGATTCGACCTAAGCCAACAGATGCAGGAAATGCAAGAATGAGCGCTGTACCGATTCAATCTCAGTTAACCCAGATCCCAGACCGTATTTTAGGGCTCGCTGAGTCGGCGCTTCGCCAGGCAAACATGCATGCCGCTTTTCTTGATCCGGGCAACGAGCACTGGGGGCTCATGTCCGTCCTAAACGCGGCGCACGCCGGCGAACTATTTATCAAGGCTATGATCGCAAAGGTGGACCCGCTGCTGGTATTTGCGAAAGTCGATCCGGCGGCGATCCCAACGAATCCGAGCGAGATCGCCGCGCTGCTCTCCAACGGTAAGACGCATAATTTCGAAAAGTTGCCCGACGTGCTGAAGGCGATAACGGGCCTTTCCATACCAGATGCCGTCCTGTTTGAACGCCTGAGGAAGGCTCGTAATTCCATCCAGCATTTTTGCGCGCCAGATGGTGAGCAGGATCCAAGCCGGCTAGCGCTAGAGTTTGTTTACTCGGTTCTCGACCCGTTGATACGCACACAGTTTGGACTCTTCGCAATCGAGTTCCACGAGGACCATAACGTAGGCTACGATTATCTGGTCGCCGTGCTCCTCAGACACCAGTTGCGCTTTTCTCTTCCAGACGATTTCGATGTCTCCGAGATCGACCTCGACGAAGAGATCGCGGCGGCCACAGGAGGCTATAAAGCGTGGTTCCGAAACGAGCTTCATCGCATCGGTAAGGCCTAGCTGATTACATTCTGAAAGCTCGGTATCGGAGATCCTTATCTCTTCGGGTCAGTGATCTCGACATTGAGCGAGGAAAGCTGGCTAACCAACGCCGCTCTCGTGATCGGGACATCGAACCGCCATTCGAGCAAGCGAACACCGTGGCGCTGCAGGATGAGCCGTTTCCTTTCATCACGTGCTCGGGTGAGATCCAATCCTTCCTGTCCACCAAAAAGAGCCACCGGCTCGTAGTGCTGCAAGCCCTGATACTCGATCGCGAGCGAAAGTTCGGGCACGTGAATATCGATTGACTGAAAACCTAGAAAGGGCGGCCTCCATTGATGGACAGCCGACGGCCAAATCGACCGAACGAGATCAAAGAGCGCTGTCTCTGACACCCATCCGCGTCCTATTTCAGGAATGGCTCGCTCTCGACGAAATGCATTCTCCGCCGCCACAAAAGTTTCGGCAAAAAAGACTGAGGCGCCCATGTCGGCGGCCCCGATGTTGATTGAAAATAGGCGTCCGCGCTGAGCGCCGGGGTTCGAGAATTGCGCCATGTAACGGCGGTACCCCGCCCAGTCGGAGGCGGGGCGCATCTGGGGAAGCATTCCCGTGCCAAAGTCAGGCCGCAGCCTCGTCAGATCCTGCAGGACCGGGGGATTAAGATCGAATTGAGCTTGGATTATCTCAAGGAACGTCTCAAACTCTTCCAGAAGCCGGTCCGCGAGAATCGAGGTGGCTGCATACTTTCGGGCTAACAAGCGGATATCTTGTGCTTGCAGCGTCGACCCGGTCAGATACCGAAGATAGATAACCTCATCAAAGAGCACCTCTCGGTCGCGGCCATGAACTGTCTCGACCAACTCCAGCGCATCGTCTAGTCGGTCCGCTTCGGTATGCTCGAGGACGCGCTGCCAGATTGGATCAGGATCAAAGATGTTGCCATCGGAGCGAGGCATGTCATGGGGCAACCCCGCGCCTTCGAAGCCGCGCCACTGGTCGCCTAGTAGGCGTGCGCTAAGCCCATAACCCATGGCAATCTGATTGTCCGCCCAGATCCGTGCGATTGGAAGGCTAGGGTCGAGGGGATTGGCACTCCAAGCTTCCCCTTCAAGCACTCCAGCCGGGCGCGGTTCGTACCCAATGTCGAATCCGGCAGCCTCATAATCGCCTCGCGCCAAGTCTCCGATCGCTTCGACGAGCCGAGTGAAGAGAAGGACCTCATCCTTATTGAAGCCGACAGAAACTAAGACTCGGTTGCGTCCAGACGTCTGTCGAAACACGTCCGTAGCGTAGCCTGAGAACTCTACGGCTCGCTGCCGTCGAATGCCGGTCCCCTCTACAAAGTGGATCCGATGTGTGATGTTTTTTGAAAAGTGGGGATACGTCAGCGGCACGAGCGCTGCCGCTAGAGGAGCTCGCTTCCTTGGCTGGGCTTCGGCCCCGAATTCAACCAGCAAAGCCGCGCACGTTTGCGCCAACCGTGCAAAATGCGCTGAAGCAGGAGAGCTGGGCCCACGTTGGCCTGCGAGCGTACTATAAAGCTTCTGCCATCTGGTGAGATCTTTGCGGTAGAATTCGCGCTGCGACCTGTTTCGAAGGGAGCCTTCAAACAATTTGGCCGCCGCGTGGAACTTGTCTATCCCAGCATCGCCCGTCTCAGGTGGTGGAGGCGTTAGGGTCATGACCTCGCTTGCCCACGAAACGACAGCGTCCCGAGGCGGATTAGCCTAGCGAAAATGGGTTTGCAGTCCATCGTGTTTACGATCCAACTCCGTTCTTCTAGACGAGACCGCATAGTTCGCGAAATGCGTTAGAAAAAATAGGCGATCTGGCATCACCCTCGCCTGTCCATTGATATTGATGAACCTCGATATTAAGGGCTGCGACCGCCGAGGCAATGGCGCCGGACAGTATTGCGTCGATCAACAGCACCGGCTTGTGACCCGACAGGTTTGGAAAAAGTTTTCGGTATAGCATGAGCTGACCGACCGCTGTATGCACATCAGACGTGCTGCACCCAGTCTTTATTTCAATGAGTAGGGGCCACCCATTCTCACGGGCGACCTCCATATCGATGGAGAAGCCTCCTGCTCGGCGCCATTTCCGATAGCCGACTTTTTTCGCCGATAGAGCTGTAGCGAGGGTTTGCCATACCCTACCGTGCATCTGCTCAACGATCCGCGGATCTAAGGCTGGTCGAGCAGGCAACAGATAGGGTTGATCACTCTCAGTCCCTCCAATGCGTGCGCCCGTACCCTCTCCTTCAGCTTGGGTTTGCACCGGTGTACGGGCCGCCCAACACAATTCAACGAAGGCCGCGGTTGTCCGACGAATACGCGCCGGCGGATCGCTCAGATCTGCGACAAGAAACCAGCTCCGCTCGGCTGCTTTTCCTTCCGCAACGACCGATACAGGCTTCAAGCCAGTCGATGAGATAAACTCCGGGACGCGGATATCGGATGCAGGACGCCTTCCGCGCAACCAACCCTGACGCAGCAGATGCAGCCCACCAGTCTCGTCTGTCGCCATTGCAGTCAGGCGATTGTAGTTCCCTGGCTCCGGTGGAGCATTGAGCTCCACTGCCCACTCGCTGCCAAGAGGATCAAGGCCCGCCTTTATCTCGGCGCCGCCCTCGCCGTCTCGCTCAACGAACCAAACGTCTTGTTGCACTATTCTTGGAACTGGTCCTGAGCCATCTGCATTCTCAACGATTGCACTGCGCCAGTAATCGAATGACCTCCGCGACATTTCCTTGTTCGTCACTAGATGCAATGCCCCGGTGGCGAGACCCAATCTGCGCGAAATCTCATCGTAACCAGGTTCGAAACGGCCGATAGCCTCTATGCTCCAGTCGACCAGCTGATCGAGCGTCCAAGACAAACCGAGTTGAGGTGACGCGATGCTGGCAAATGGTGAAAGGCGGTGATCGTAGCGACTCAGCTGATCGTAGATGGAGCGAACGGAGTCTGGAGCGCTCACGGTATCGATTTTTACGCAGAACCCCTCGGCGTCTATCCCTACCGTGTAAGCGAGATGTCTGGTTGCGTTCTGCCGCGGATAGACCCGGGTCCAGGTATAGGGCTTGAATTTCTGTCGCCATTGATCAGTCGGCTTTGAAAGCTTACGAACAACCCCTTCGGGAAACAACTTGCGCTGCAGAGCATGCGCCCACTCGGCTGTTGCTTCATATGCCTGAACGAGTTCAGCGTACGCAGCATCCTGGCGAACATCTCCGTCTCGCCGCACCTGACCGCTCAGCTCCGCAAGAAGCGCAAAATGCCTTGTGTTAAAGCCGTGATCCATCAGCCCCCGCTGCGATAGTGCCCTAGTCAAACATATTTGTAGAGGAGGCATATGCCAATATGGATCGCAAAGACAACTTTGACGCGGTGAGTTTCGAAGTTGGCTCCGGCGCTGGTTTCCAACCGGAGCGATAATGTCGCGACGCCTACGATAGCCACTCGAGTACGGCGACGCATCATCTTATTGTAATCACTTACGAAAATACCTGTTTGTACGGTTGACAACTGAAAATCTTACGGCGGGTTTTGTAAACCCTCCTGAACTTCCTAACCAAAATCTGTCATGCGGACTTGCGTCCACCTAGCTCATGCGTCCGAAGAAGCGCCATAAGCATAGGCCCGAGTGAGAACTCACCTCTTTCCGCTCGCCTAGTCAGATCGCGCAGATATCCGCCGGGCGAACTAATGTGCCCGGCCCGCTCCAGAACGCAAGCCATCGCGACCGCAGCGTTCTCGGGTCCCATCGCTTCACAGGCCTCCTGGTAGGCTGACGGGCTGACCCCGAGTGTGGTTCGCACCACCACTGCGGCGGTCATCAGCTCCCGCCAATGCGAGATTGTGCCACCTGTTGCGTAATCCGATATCTGTGGGCAAGCCCGCAGCACCATACCCAACGGGAAAGCCTTTATCGGTTCGGCAGCTGATCTCCGTTTTGGCGCCATTCCCTCGTCCTGGTCGTTTCGAGAGCCAGGTTCAAGTTCATTTAAGGATTCGGTATTTGAATTCTGTATGTGATGACGGTTTCCGCTATCATTGGTGCCGGATTCTGTCGAGATAAGCTGGTTTTCCAACATGTTGATAGCTTCCTCGCTTAACAACGTCAGTTCGTCGAGGCAAGCTTCGAGGGCCGCTGCAGTCTTTGCCGTTTTGATACTTGCAATCGCGGATACGAGAGCGTCTTCGACAGCTTGCCAATTTCCTGCGGCGCCTTCCTCCACCGCAGCGCTGATGAGCTTCCGGACATCTCGGCGGGTTATCGTGATGCGCTCTTTGATGACGCGCAGCCGCCGGCTCTCCTCGGCGACCTGGTGAGCCATGATTGCAAGTTCTTCTGCCCGGGCAAGGAGCGGCGCGAGGCTGAAACCGTATGCAGTTTCGATCGCACCGTCGTTTCCTTTCCGAGCGTAACGTTTGCCGTTCGGACTGTCATTCCGCTGGATAAGCCCAGCCTCGACAAGAATGGCAAGGTTTTCGCGTAGCGTCGTTCCTGCGATCCCGTTCGCTCGGATCGCCAGCTGCGCGTTCGATGGAAAGACGACGAGATTGCTCTCTTCACTCAGCTCCTGCTCTGGGTAAAATGTCAGCAAGGCATTCAAGACAGCAAGGGCACGGTCACGCAGACCAAGTATCGTTCTTGCCTCGCATGCGCTGCGATAAACTTTCCACTTGTCGACGGACTTACCCGCCTTGATGTTTGCCGTCGAAAGCTGAGCCTTCACCAAGGCAAGCGTCATCGGCCGCCGCCCGAATGGCGTCGTAACATTTCCTATTTGCATTTTCCTCTCACCTTTCTAAAGGCAAAGGAAATCCGCTCACCAAACTGGCGCCAAAGACTCTTGACTGCGATTCATGGAAATGCGATTCTCAGGCTGCTTAGACATGAGGAAGGCTTCCACGACGGCGACGTTTGGGGGCCTTTTTCTTTTGCCGCTATTTTCCTTCTGTTTCAGTTGATTTTAGAAACTCCTGATGAAAACGACCGAGGTTTTCGGCGATGAACCGACCAAACCTTGCCGCGTCGTTCGCCTTCAGTGCGATAGAGTAGCTTTTCCCGCTTCCCTTAAACTCTGCCCGTACACTGGAATCATCTGCGCGCCATTCGCTCGCATTGCTTGGCCGCTTCGAAGGCTTCGTTGCCTTCTTGATGCCTCTAGCTAGAAACTCGAAACGAGCGTCTGATTCGAGAGAAAGGAATGCTTGATCGTTGACTAGGATCCGGGCCAGTTCAAGCGTTGTCGGTCTTTCGATCTGCTGCGCCAACTCAGTCCACCGATCACGGCCGACGGACTTTGCCGCGCCAATCGCATTCGCGATTTCAGCTGGTACGCGACCTGATACCGACAGCATCCGGGTCAACATCGGCGCATCCACGGAGAGGGCGGCCTGGATTGTCGCCCGTTCGTAGGCCAATTCGACCAATCGCTGCGCGAACATTGCGCGTTCGATAAAAGACAGGTTTTCTCGCGCCGAATTTTCCTGACCTTGGGCGATCACGTGATCTGCGTCTGAGATTGCCTTTACGACAGCGCGGACCGGGCGTCCGAGATCTTTGGCCGCGCGCGCGCGACGATGCCCGAAGACGATTTGGTAGCGACCTTCAGCCGTCGGGTGAGGGCGGACCTGTATCGGCGTGTCTTGTCCCCGCTCGCGGATCGCTTCGAGGAGCTCGGCGTAAGCGACATCATCGATTCCCATCCGGTCTGAGACGAAAGAGGATTCCAACGCCTCGGGATCGAGCTCGATGATAGTCTCGCCTGGAACCTGTTGCGCAGCCTGTTCAACCTTGTCTCGAAGCTCGCTCAAGGAGCTGATCATTGACCTCGAAGCACCATGGGTGGCGTATCCAGGCGTTGCCTTACGCTCTATACCCGCGTTCGCGGGAGACGTTATGTTCGCAAAAATGTCCTTACGAGCCATGGACCCACACTCCGGGTTTGGTCATCTTCCTGATATCGCTGCGGAAAGTCGCAGTTTGTACGGCTGACAACGGGTTATGCATTGCGACGCCCCCATGCCTTCTGAAGTTGCTCGATAACTTCGTTATTGACGGCGTCCATCGACTCACGGGCTCGGTCATATGTCGCGGCCGTAAACTGAGCGCGCTCGACCTCATAAAGGCTCTGCTTAGTCAGACCTGCGTCGGAAACGGCAGTGGATTTGACCATATGATTTTTCATCATGTGCTCAGCAAACATCGACTGCATGAAACCGACCATTTGTTGCTGCGGTATATCGGTTGGCTCGTACCGCGTGACCAGATAGCGGAACCAGTCCAGGGATACGTCGACGCCGACGCCTTCGACACTTTTTAGGATCTCGCCCAGCATGAGCAGGAATTGGGACATCGACATAATGTCGAGCATCTGCGGGTGCACCGTGATGAGGACCGATGTTGCTGCCGTCAGCGCCGTGAGCGTCAGATAACCAAGCTGGGGAGGGCAGTCGACAACAACAACATCGTAGCGATAGTCGACTTCTGCCAACGCGTCGCCGATACGGGTGTAGAACATCTTGCCGGCAGTCGAATCTTTTCGCTGCATAGCAATCGGTGTGTCGTACTCATACTCTTGCAGTTCGAGATTGGCTGGCACTACATCGAGGTTTGGGAAATTGGTAGGCTGGATAACGTCCTTGATGGACTTGCGTCCGTCGTCGTAGCGCAGCGCTTCGTAGAAGGACTTTTTTTCGTCCAACTCTGGCTGAATGCCATAAAGCGCAGTCAACGATGCCTGAGGGTCGAGATCGACAGCTAGAACCCGGTAGCCCTTTAGCGCCAGAAACTGTGCGAGGTGAGCCGAGGTCGTGGTCTTACCCGAGCCGCCTTTGAAGTTGACGACTGCAATAACCTGCAGTTTCTCATCAGCCTGCCGGTGCGGAACCCGATCAAGAAGTTGGCGAAGCTCGTTCACCTGATCTGCTGTGTAGTAGCGTCGGCCGGTCGAGGTGGTGCTTGGCTCGACACCCTTTCCCTGGAGGTGCAGTTTCTTGAGATAGCTCTGTGAAACGCCGACAAAGTCCGCGACTTCCGCTAATGAGAATTGGCGAAGCGACTTCTGTGCGTTGGGCGGGAATTTCTCGCGCCGCAGCATGTCGAGTTTCGAGGATATATCTCCGCCCTGCGCGAGGATAATATCTGCGAAACTCGACACTTTCTCCGAAGCGGCCATTTTCACGTTCAT
>NZ_CP053444.1 GCF_000769405.2 Rhizobium brockwellii | reverse complement strand
CCCCGGACCTGATTTCTTGAAATAGCGCTTTTCAGCGGAATTTCTTATTCAATCCGCTGCTTGCAATAAGCATCGATTCTAACGGGCTGGCAAGCTATTTAGGGTTAACAGAACCTTAATGACGACGGTTGCTCAGGCCAAGAGATCTCAACATTATTAAGCAACAACAAACGGTTATAAGCACCGCAACTCAAGATCCGGTTTTCAACCGTACACTGGAATCTTTGAAAAAAAGGCGGAGGGGAGCCATTTTGCGGTGGCGACCACCCATCTGGCAACTCAGATTAGCATCCGGGCGTACCGATGATTGAGAATCATCACCGCCGGAGAGGCCATAAAACCGCCGCTGCGAGGATGCAGCGCGATGCATGGCTGCACGGGTTTGCACTGCTGGGCAAACGACCCGGGTCGGGCGTTCTTCGATAGAGTAGCGATGAGTCGGGAATGTCACATAAGTGACTATCGGTAATCTGAGAAAATCCCCTCCCGCAATCAAAGCATACGTGCAGCCCGTCCGCTCCGACGCGTGGCGTCATTGTAGTAGCTCGATGCCTGCTGCACCGACCGATGTCGCGACTGTTCCATCGCCTCTGGAAGGGGGATGCCGCGATTGGCAGCTTCGGTGAGGTAGCCCGACCGCAGCCCGTGCGCCGAAAACTCCCCACGGTCTAATCCAGCCAGTTCCACCCGCTGCTTGATGATCGCGTTGACCGACTGCGGATCGATCGCCCGTCGCGAAACAGTCCCCCATCGCCCGATCGCCCGAAACACACTGCCATTGTCGATCTTCGCAGCCTGCAGCCAGGCGATGAGCGCCTCTACCGGCCGACCGGTCAGATAGACGATATCGTCCTGCTCGCCGGTGGTCGTCTTGGTGCGGCCAAGGTGAATGGCGAGAGAGGGGAGGGGAGGCCCGTCCGGCATCTCGATCGGAGTCTCAGGGCTCAGCTGCTCAACACGAAGGCCGGCAATCTCGCTGCGCCGGCGGCCACCTGAGGCAAAGGCGACCATCAGCATCGCCCGGTCCCGCAGATCGCGCAGACTGTCGCTCGCGCAGGTCGCCAGCAGTCTTGCCAGCACGTCACCAGTCACCGCCTTGGCACTCTTGCGACCCCGCGTCCGGGGGACGGCGCGAACCGCAAGGCGGATGGCCGACTTGAGGGCAGGGGAGGCGAAGGCGCCGTCAAAACCGCGCCATTTGCTCAGCGTCGACCAGTTCGCCAGCCGCCGGCGCACGGTGGCTGGCGCGTGCGGGCCGACGGACTTGAGAAACCCCTGGCTTCGAAGGTTGTCGTCGACATTTACAGGCATTCCATGATCAGGGTCGGTTTCCCGGTGCTGCGGATCCCAAAGATGATGCGCGACGAACTTCAGCAGCAACGCTTCGGGCGCCGGCCAGGGCAGCGATCGTCCGGTCGCTGCCAGTCCCCAGGCTTCAAGATAGGCGAGATCCGAGGTCAGGGCGCGAAGGGTGTTGTCGCCCATGCCCTGGTTGACGAGATGGCGCAGCGTCTCGACGTCGTGGTCGGTGAGCAGCTCGGCGAGTTCGTCGCGGCGTTCCAGCGGCAGCACGGCGGCGATCGTGTCGAGCTCCTCGGCGCGACGCTTGACGGCGGTCAGTGATGTCTTGGGTTTTGCCACGGAGGCTCCACAATAGCGGGTTTCAGCGGTCTCCAGGACCGTGATCTGCTGCGATTCTCGCTGATTTGCGCCCTGAAATCAATCTACCATCGATAAGAGGTACTTATCGATGGTTATCGCCACAGCTAGCGACCATACCATGTGAGGAACCACAATATTTAGATAGAGTTCTTTTAAGAAATCATTTACCATGATTTCAATGGCTTACGAACTCAAAAAAATCAGCATGACACCACTCATGCGACCGGCTTTCGACGCCGGTGTCGCTCTCGCGCGTCTGGACGAGCGGATCGCCCGCTCACCGGTCGGCGCGGGCTTCATCGAGCGATCCCAATTCACCGACGCCTGCGCCTCGCTCTGGATAGACGGCGAACTCGTCCACCTCGAAGACCTCGTCCTCCATGACGCCACCCGCGATATTCGCACACCCACCCATGAGCTGACAATCGCCCGCGACGTGCTGCGAACCCGCCGGCGCATTTCTGGCCAGCAACCCGACTGGGCTTTTTCCGCCGACGGGCTTCGGACGCTCCGGCAGACCTCGGAGATCACGTTGTCCGGCAGTGAAGCGGCAGACACGGTAGGTGTCATCCGGCGCGCGGTCGTAAAAGATCCGGAAGGGGAGGGGGAAGATGTCGACGACATCGAAAATCTTCCCGGCATCGACTATGCCGCCATCGATGCGGTGCTGGCCCGCTCCGAAGCTGCGCTCGCAAACGCGACCCGGCCCGGCCGTGGCGGCGCGGCGGAAAAAGATCCGCTGGTGTATGATCTCGACTGGGACGAGGATTCCAGGCTGGACGAATGGCGGGGCGTGGTGCGCCAGGCGGAAAACCTGCCAGCGGTGCTGCAGGCGATCACCGTCCTTGATGCCTGGAACGAGATCGCCGTCCTTCAGCATGCGCCGTGGCTCGGTCGGCTGCTTGCCGCCTCGATCCTGCGCCAGGCGGGCATCACGTCAGGTGCTCATCTCGCTGCCATCAACCTCGGCCTGAAAACCATTCCCGTGGATCGCCGCCGGCAGCGTGATCGGGAGACGCGGCTGCTCGCCATCGCCCACGGATTTTTGGCGACCGCCGAGATCGGCCTGAAAGAACATGACCGGTTGGCGCTGGCCCGCACCCTATTGGAGCGAAAACTGGATGGTCGGCGGACGTCGTCAAAACTGCCGGAGCTGGTTGAGTTGGTGATGGCCAAACCGTTGGTGTCGGCAAAAATGGTGGCGAAGACGCTCGAGGTGACGCCGCAGGCGGCGCGGCGGATCGTTTTGGAACTCGGCTTGCGGGAGATGACGGGGAGGGGGAGGTTTCGGGCGTGGGGGGTTATGTAAGGAAAGTGGTTACATCTCGATTTGGAGCATTGCCGGTGAAAGGGGCAGCCAGCCGTCTCGTCTGGTGATCATGTGCGGGGCAAATGGCCTCGATCACTCCAAATTGTTGCTGGTGAATCAAAATCATGCTGTGATCCTCATCCTAATTCTGCCTCGCGATTTAACAATGAACGAGCTATATGAATGAGAGTTTGAAAGGCTCGTCGTTCGTACTTGCCTGCGCTGGTTAGGGTGCTGAAGATGCGTGACTGGTTCCCACTCACTAACTACGAGTTCTACGCTTTCGTGGCATCAGGCATGCTGCTAGTGGCCAGCATCGACTATTGTTTTGCTGACGCTGTCTTGGTCAACAGGACTGAATGGACGGTGGTGCAGATCATTTTCTGGACCGTTGTCTCGTACATCGCCGGCCAGATCTGTGCCGCTCCATCATCAGGACTCGTTGAATTCGTGATTGCCCGCATAATTTTCCGTTCGCCCACGGAAATCGCCCTTGGTTTGCGGAAACGCCGTTGGCGCGAGCACGTAGCGGCGTGGCTCTTTGCCAATCGGGAATACAGTCCGCTTGCGACGAAAGTTCGAGATCGTATTAAGTCGGGAGCGGCCGACAAGCTGGGTATGAGTATGGCAAACCTGGATGGTGAGCACATCTTCCAGGTTGCTTTTCCCGCCGCGCGGGCGAGTCCCGATACCGTGACAAGGCTCGAGAGCTTCCAGAACAGTTACGGGTTTTGTCGAAACATCTGCTTTGTCGCCCTGTTGGCTACCGGAATGCTGACCTACAAATATTGGCAAGGTTCTGCGCCGAAGGACGGCTGGCTCGCTCTCGGTGCTGCGGCTGTCGCTATCGGGATGTACGGTCGCTTCCTCAAATACTATGCGGCTTATGGCCGTCAGGTCCTTACGAGCTATCACCACTCGTTGCCTGCTTAGACCTCCGGGTGAACCAGGGCGTGATACCGGTTCGGAGTAATGATCAGCAGCACGCTGGGAGGGGGGCGTTCGCCTGCCAGCTGCGCCGCGGTCTTTCTATCGAGGCAGGAAGGACCCATATCGGCGAGGTGGCTGTGCCACGTTCCTACGTCAAACAGGCTTCCGCCACTGGCACGATGACGGACCTTGATCGCCTTTTTCAAGCCCTTAGTCCCGAGTTCAAACAGGCCTGCTGTGCGTCGGCTGTCTTCAGGAGCGGGAAGGAGGTCAACCACTGTAATGGTCTTGCACCGGGCGCTCGTCGTACCGATGAGAAGTCCACCAGTTTCCACATGCGAATACAAGGCAACCTCTTCACGGATCCGACGATCGACTGAAGGGGAAAGTCGGACTTGCCAACCGTTGCGGCCCTCTACAGGAACCTCGATGAACGGCCCAACTTCGATGGCACGCCAATGCGTGGTGGGATCGCCAGCAAGCCGATGGCCGATCGCGTAGGTTCCCGACGATTGTTCCGGTTCTCGGCCTAGGAAGATCTCGGTGGCCGCGGCAGTCATCGCGGACAGCCGCGCGTCCGTCATGGGCATCGTTAGGGAGCCGCATCCCTGGCCGATCTGAACTTCGGTCAACCCATGTTCAGGGTTGAAGAGCAAGTTGCGCTCGGCTGTTGTCGCGTGCGCACTAATCTCGGTCAGAAGATCGGCGAGCGTAGGATTCCTGGCGGTGCCTTCCTGCAGCAGGAAGGCACCGTCTCCCCGGCCGAACAGCGCAATCTCGGAGATCCGTGGCGGGAAGGCATCCTTTGGTACGATGGACAGTGCCTCGCGCACCAGTAAGGATGCGGTGGAATTGAGCACGCGCTCGGTATTTTCCGGCGCGAGCGTCTGCCGACCGTCTGCCGAACGTAGTTGCTCCACGGCGTCCTCGAAACACACTGCGGGCGTCTGACCGAGCACCTTGAGTTCTGTCGCGAGCTCTTCCGCTTTTCCCGAGCCCAAGGATGGCCTGACCAAGGCATGCCGGGCCATATTGTGGGGCATCAGGACCAATGTATCTGTGATCGCGGTGACAGGCACGCCAGCGCGGGCAAGATGAAGCGCAGCTTTCGATCCAACGCTGCCGGCCCCGATCATCGCCGTGGGCGCCGCCGACGTTACGGGGGAAAGCTTGCGGAGGAGCTTGGGGGTCGCCCTGGAGAGCAGCCGAGTGGGCTTAACAGTATCCTCCCCTGGTTCGTCCCACAGGGTCGTCCGGCCGGGTCGCGGATAGATTTCGAACAGGTAGGGGAGATGCTCGAGGTTTGAGACTGAGCCTATGAGATGGAAAGGCCGGCGGGCAGCGAAGATCACCGCGATGGGAATGGCGGTTTCGAATTGATAAATGCCCCAGTTCTTCACCAGCGTTTCCATAAACTCGCGGAAATGACGGCCGCAACCAAGCGCCTTGGCGCGAGCGTGCAGCTGAGTGAGATTAGTCACGGTTTCCGGCAAATATCGGCGGTTAATCCGCGGGTTGCCGTCGTCATCGGGGTCGGGTGTGATGAATGCCATAACCGAAGTACCGGAAATGCCGTTAATTTTCGAGAGCCGTTGACTCTGAAAAAGGGTCATATCCGTCTTCGAGAAAAGGCTTGCGAGCTCCGTACCGGCTTCCAAGAAGGTAAATGCGCCTGGTCCCGTTTTCCCTAGTGAGCGGAGATAATAGGTACGGTAGCTCCTCCAAGCACCTTCTGCGGACGTCTTTTCCTCAAGAAATTCACTATCGACGATGAGCGTGTCGGCGAGCCCGGCACGAAGGGCCGGTTCCCAGCCTTGAGCGGGATTGATTAGCGAATCTACCGCGGCATTCGCGAGCCAGGACGCAAGCTGTTCGAGCAAGCCAATGATCCCTGATTCTATCAGGGCAAAATGGCTAAAGAACTCGTCCTGCGACCCGTCCACCAGGCAAGGGCGGGGCAATGCATCCGCGGGGGACGGCTGAAGATGCGGAAGATCCCGCGGAAAATCCTGACGCAGATAGATCGTCGGACTTTTCCAAGGGTAACCGGCACGGATGACAATCTCGACCTCCTCAAGAGTTCGAACACCCGTCGTGGAAAGACCGCGCGCTTTCACGTCGAACGGCATTTCCACGTCGAACATGATGGCGACACGGCACTCATCCGCTTCGGCAATCACTAGCTCCGCGCTGCGGACTTGAGGGTGGCGTCGAACCACACGGAGCAGATGCTCCGCGTGTTGCACGAGCTCGGACTTCCCAGCTGACATCAACCGTGTCCGCGGGCACTCGAAGCGACGGCTGATACCCCAACGATCGTGGCCGCCGCAGCTGCCGCCCGAAGCTTCTTTGACACGCCCGAGAACGTCACAGTAAACTCAAGAGGTCGGTCATTGGCGTTCGTGTATTCGGATGTGCAGATGAACTCGCCCTTCACGGTGTCTGGCTTAAGTATCGAGACGTATTCCCGTTTTGCGCGTTCGTGCGGCGGGTCACTGTCGTCTTTGAGAATGGGCTTACAGCTGGCCACGATAGTCGCGCCGAACTTGGCCTGTCCAAGAGCACTGCGAGCGTCTTCACACACCTTGACCTTCTCGCCCATCTCCGACCATCGGTCATAGCTCAAAGTACGCCATGAGCAGTGGTGCGGCGCCTGCATAAGATCGTAGGTAAACCAGTCGGGGTCACTGTCCTTATGGTTCTGCCAGAGCCGCTCCCAAATTGCGACGCCAGCGTCACCACCGGTAAGAAACCGACACTTATCGGCATTCCCGCCACCAGTGAGGGAGAAATTGATGATGACTGAAGAGTTGTTTTTCTCGAGCAAGGCGACCAACTCATCGTCTTCAGCCACCAACATGGGCGCAAGCAGGCGCCCGGTGAACTGACCGGAGCTGCCGCGGTTCGCGGATGTAATCAGCTCTCCCTGTTCGACCACGATGTCCGTGATCTCGTCGGTCTTGCCGTCTTTATCCTTACCCATGATCAGGATGCGATCACCATCAACGGTCCCGAATTTGTCGTCCTTGAACCTTTGGACCCGGCGGCGGGCCTCTTTCGCCCAGGCCTTGGCATCCGCGCACAGGACGTGCTGCGTGCTGGCGCGGCGGAAGACAAGCGGGGATGACCACATTTCCCGTATGAAAATCAAGCCGCTATCTTTAGGATAGTCCGCCGGCGGTCCCAGATAGAAATGGTTTTCAAGACCGGTGATGTGATCCTGATCCGGATGAGAGAGTAGAAACGAGTCAACGTAGGAGCGGCCCTCGGAGTCCGTCTTAAGGCGATCTTTGAGGTCAGAGGCGACATCGTAGGTCTCGTCGTCCTCGTCGTCGGCCGCCGCGCGGATTTTGATGTCGATCAGGATCGTCTGACCGTTGTCCAATGTGATTAATGTCATATCCCCGTTTGCTACGGGAAAGAATACAACCGATGCGGACATAAGCGCCTCCACTTCAATCTGTCGAATTTGGGATCGAATTCGGAACTATTCAAGAACATCGTGCCGAAATGCTTAGAGTATTAACAGAATTTTTCGAATTAGTTGTCTGCTCGGAACCTACTGACAGGTCAAATTGCATCATAGCGTTGGTGAAGCGCAACTGATCCTGCAGTTACCGCGGCTAAGATTGTAAACCAGATCGGGTTTTCGCCCGATGCACGGAGTGTCACGGCGTGTTCGGCAAGGGGACGAGGGTGCCTTCGAGCGCCTACCGACAGCGATCGTCAATCATGCATGGGCATCCACATGCCACTACTGGCCCACAGCCAGGATGGCATGACCCGGCTATGAGGCTTCGCCGACATGTATAATGCGTCGATATTTTCAGAGGGGTTTGAGGAAATAATGGGGCCGACGGTTCGGATCCCTTCAAGGCGACAGGCTTTGTGTGAAACACAGCTCTATATATAACGGTCAACGCCTACGGCGATCGCAACGTCTCGCAATATGGTAGCGGCGATCAAGAACGGCTGGACGCCGTAAGTCCGGCTTCAGCTTCGGCGCCGCGGTCTCAGTGTAGGACGCTACTGGACGGACCCAGCTGGTACATAATTTTTCGAAATTCTTGGTCCTGTTTCCTGATCCAGCGCGGAATTATATCCAGCGTGCGATAAGGAGAAATCCAATGAACTTCCGAACCATCATCGCGGCTACCTGCACCACGCTTTCGGTTTTTGCCGGCTTGACTGGTCTTCCGAAAGACGGCCAAGCCGAACCGCTTGTAGCCGAGGCAGATATCAACACGAGTAAACCCGCAGCAGATATACCGGACACCGAATTGACACGCGACGCGACGCGCCTGGTTCGCGAGGCGGAGGGCGACTTTCTGTTCGAGCACTCTGTCCGCGTCTATCAGTGGGCCGCGCTGGCGGGCAGACGCAAAGGGCTCATCTTTGATCCTGAGCTACTATATGTGGCGGCTTTGTTTCATGACTTTGGCCTGACCGACAGGTACGGTCAGAGCCATCTTCGCTTCGAAGTCGACGGAGCAAACGCCGCACGTGATTTCTTGCGCGGCCACGCCGTTGCGGAAGTTTCACGCGAGAAT
The DNA here is from genome assembly GCF_000769405.2 of Rhizobium brockwellii. Lineage (NCBI taxonomy): Bacteria > Pseudomonadati > Pseudomonadota > Alphaproteobacteria > Hyphomicrobiales > Rhizobiaceae > Rhizobium > Rhizobium brockwellii. The sequence continues at coordinate 145,774 of NZ_CP053444.1, read as the reverse complement.
ATCTGGCTTGCGATCGCGCTCCACACGACGAATGGCATTTCCGCCAACCTTTCCCCGACCGCGGCACTGGTTGCCGAGGGTGCCAATATGGATTTAGTTGGGGCAGGCTACGATGATTTCACGACTGCAGAGCGTAACGCAGTGGAGGCGGCCCATCCCCACCCGCCACACTTTGCGGATGGCTTCATGGACATTCTTTACAAGAGCCTTGGGCATCGGCCGGAGACGACACAAGGCACAGGGCTTGCCGATGTCATGGCTTATAAAGATCCCGCCTTTCGCCGCAGGGACTTCAGCAATTTGATGCGCAACTCGAAATGGGCTGTCGGCGATTAGGCGGACAGGCAGAAGTTCCGAGCTTTCACGAAAAGCAAACTCAAGGAGTTCATGATGACATTCGAAACCACCAATCCAAATCCCGAACAAAGGGATGCATCCGTGATGGCGTGGCGCGTCCATAACTTCGGCTCGCCAGAGGCTATGAAATTCGAGTCTGTCCCGAAGCCGGTGCCTGATCCAGGCGAGGTGCTGATCAAGGTCAAGGCCGCTGGAGTGGGCCCATGGGATGGATGGATCAGGGCAGGCAAGAGCGCCTTGCCTCAGCCCCTGCCCCTGACGCTCGGCTCTGATCTATCCGGAGACGTCGTTTCCATCGGCGCCGGTGTGGCCGGTCTTGCCGTTGGCGACCCGGTCTATGGCGTAACCAATCCGAGGTTCATCGGCGCATATGCGCAGTACGCGGTGGCGTCGGCGGAGATGGTGGCTCGCAAGCCTGCAACGATCAGCTACGCAGATGCTGCCTCCATACCGGTGATCGCCGTCACGGCCTGGCAGGGCCTTTTTGATCAAGCGCAGCTCGTCGCCGGGCAAAAGGTGCTCATCCATGGCGCCGCCGGAAATGTCGGCGCTTACGCCGTGCAGCTTGCGAGACGTGCGGGCATCGAGATCATCGCCACCGCCGCCCGCAAAGATTTTCCCTACCTGCGTGAACTGGGCACAGATATTTTGGTCGACTATCACAGCGAGCGCTTTGAAGACGTTGCCCGCGATGTGGACGCTGTCCTCGATCTCGTCGGCGGCGAAACGCAAAGGCGTTCGTTTCAGGTCCTGAGGCGCGGCGGAAAACTGGTCTCGGCTGTCTCACCGCCCGAACAGGATCTTGCCAGCCAGCATGGGGTTGAAGCGGCGTTCTTTCTGGTCAGCGTCGGAACCGAGCAGCTGACGAAGATCGCCGAGCTGATCGACAATGGCGCTTTGAAGACGCGGGTCGGGACGATCCTCCCGCTTGAGGAAGCGTACGAGGCTCATCTGATGCTGGACGGGGTGCGTCGTGCGCCGGGCGGCAAGATCGTTCTCTCCGTCTAAAGAACTGCCCGACAAGATCGCGTAGAGCTGGTTTAGGGTAAAGCGGGCACGCGCGGCTGACGTATCACCTCGAGCAGTCGATCACAGGATCGGTCGAGATTCTTCATCGGCGTCGTCGCGACGCCGAGAAGGAGCCCGGATGCCGCGTCGTCGGACGACACGTACCAGGCCGACAGCGGCGATGGCGACATTCCAAAGCTGAAAGCTGCGCGAGCAGCTGCCACGTCTGATACATCCTCGGGCAATCTCAGTAAGACGGCCAAACCGGTCGCCTCGGCCCTATCGATACCAACACGCGACCGCAGGTAATCCAATAGCGCCTCTTGCCTGGCTGCGTAGGCGCGCTTGGTTCGGCGCAGATGGCGGATATAGTGACCCTCCTGCATGAACTCCGCGGTGGCGACCTGTATCGCAGGTCCAGGGGCCGGCGCCAGGCAGGCTGCCATCTCGGAGAACCGGCCGACTAGATCGGCCGGCGCGACAATGAAACCGAGCCGTATTGCCGGGCTGATCGTCTTGCTGAACGAGCCGATGTGGATGACGCGCCCGCCCCGGTCGAGTGATGCCAGCGCCGGCGCGGCGCGTCCCGTCAACTGAAGCTCACTCAGATAGTCGTCTTCGATGACCCATGCGCCAGCGTTGCTGGCCCATTCGAGGAGACCAAGACGTCGATCAAGCGACATCGTCGGCCCGAGAGGGGCTTGCTGCCCTGGAGTCACAACGGCAATCTTGGCGTCGGGATGCTGACGCAATCCGAAATCAATATCGATGCCATCCGCATCGACGGGAATTGGTGCGAGTGAAAGGCCGGAAAGCTCAAGGCCTTTTCTTGACCAAGGGAATCCCGGATTTTCGACCCAGGCGGCATGGCCAGCCAGAGCAAGGACGCTGAGCGCTAAGCCGAGGCCCGCGCCGAATCCACCGGTGATAATCACCTGCGAGGGCGAGCAGTTTATCCCTCGGGCGACGGCGAGGTAGGAGGCGATTTCGCGCCTGAGCTCGAACTCGCCGCGCGGATCGGGATAAAGAGGCAACGCACCTGCCTTTGTGCGGGCAGCCTTCGCGTGGATGCGTGAGAACAACGTCGCTGGGAAGGTGTCGGTTGCCGGGACGCCCATCTGGAAGAACGCCGGTCCCTGCGTCATCTCCAGATAGGTCTCCAGAAACGAGCCTGCCTGTGGCAGAGGGTCGCCTTTTTTGACCGCATGAGGGCGCTGCGCAACCCGGGTACCTGAGGCTCGGGACGCTTCGATCAGTTGTGCGGCGGCGAGTTTTGCGTATGCAGTTCGAACCGTTCCCCGCGCGACACCGAGTTGGGCAGAAAGATCCTGCCATGACGGCAGGCGTGCGCCGGGTACCAACACCCCGCTTTCCATAGCCACGGCCATCGCTTTTCGGATTTGCTCCGATAGGGACGTTTTGGCTGACCGATCGATATTAAAGTTCAATGGCTTGTTCATGAGCCATGGTACAGGATTTTGCTTCGTTCTTGGTACTTTATTCTGATCTTCCGGCTGGCCATCTTTCCAGCATCAGAAGGAGAAACCCATGAAAATCCGCACCATCCTCCCCGCGATCTGCGTCGCACTCGCCTTTACTCTTGGCGGGCATACCTTTGCCCATGACGGCCAGGTCGAAACGGTCATACCCAAATTCGATCAGGCGATTGGTAATATCCCCGGTAAGTCGTTTCGTGTCGTAGAGGTCGATTATGCACCGGGCGCAGCATCGCCGGCACATAGCCACGCCAAATCCGCCTTCATCTACGCCTATGTGCTTGCAGGCGCGATTGAATCGAAGGTGAACGACGGCCGAACCAGGATCTACAAGGTCGGCGACAGCTGGTTTGAACCACACGGTGCGGTCCACTCGGTGAGCCGCAACGCGAGCAAGACGAAACCAGCCAGGTTGCTCGCCGTCTTCGTTGTCGATGCTGACGAGACTACCCTTACCACCCCGATCAAATGAACGGGATCCGGGCGCTGACCAATGAAGCGGTCGGACCACAGCCATATCGCTCCACAAGGCACCGAGCCGCGCGGCGCGATATCCCAAGTCATGCTGAGCCGCCTAGCCAGCCGGGTGCTATTTATCGACCGGTCTCGCAGCAAAGGAGATACTGATATGAACACAGACGAGCTTTCCAACTTAGGAATTCCTGGCAGCAAACTCAGTCGCGATGTGACGCAGTTTATTCGCGACACGGAGGGCGACCTGCTCTTCCATCATTCTGCGCGCGTCTTTTGTTGGGGCGCCATAACAGGACGCCGCAAAGGCATGACCTTCGATCCCGAGCTGCTCTACACGGCTGCGATGTTCCACGACATCGGCTTGACGGCGCACTACGAGAACAGCCAGCTGCGCTTTGAGGTCGATGGGGCCAATGCTGCCCGGGATTTCCTCAAGAGTTACGGCGTCACCAACAACGACCTGCAAATCGTCTGGAACGCGGTCGCTCTCCACACCACGCCCGGCATACCGGAATTCATGGATCCCGAGATCGCGCTGCTTCAGAGCGGCGCCGGCATGGATGTGGCCGGCCGCGGCTATGATCAGTTCACCGATGAGGAACGGCAGGCTGTCGTCCAGGCTTTTCCGCGTGAGGATAACTTTAAGCACGGGATCATCAATGCGTTCTATCACGGCATGAAGCACCGGCCCCACACCACCTTCGGGACCTTCAATGATGACGTGCTGGCATTCAAGGACCCGAGGTTTCAGCGGGTCGATATGTGCAGCGTCATCCTGGGTTCAAGCTGGCCCGGCTGATTCCGGCGGCGAATACTGGTTCAGGAAACCGACCGCGTATTACTATAGGGCCGTGCGCCAACAAGGAAATGCCGCCTTATCCGGTGGCGAGAGTGGCTTCTGGATTTAGTCTCAGGAGCCAGCTTATCGTTTTCGATCTCCTCGTTGGTTTCAGTCGCCGATGTCTTCATCTTGGGCGGTCCCCGTCGAGGATCCGGCGATATCGATCTAGCTTCGCTAAGATTGCTGTCCAAGAACACCGTGAGTCGCAGGACACTTTTTCCGAGCGATTGGCTGCTATTTTAGACAGAGAAATCTCTCTGAAAGGTGGCGTCGCCTTAACGGATTTTGCTGATCGAGGCGATATTCGACCAGCATGACCGAAGAACCGCTTGCCCGTTACCACCGCCAACGTTTTCCGGCCGAGATTATCGCCCATGCCGTGTGGCTTTATTGCCGATTTCCGCTGAGCCTCCGCGATGTCGAAGACCTGCTTGCCGAACGCGGGATTGCAGTGTCGTTTCAGACAGTGTCGAAATGGGTGGTGAAATTTGGCCTCAAGTTCACTTATCAACTCCGGCGGCGATCACGCGGCAACTTTGCCGACAAATGGCATCTTGGTGAACTTGTGGTATCGATCAAGGGCAGGAAATACTGGCTGTGGCGTGCCGTCGATGCCGAAGGCTTTATTCTCGATGCGCTTTTACAAAGCCGTAGGAACAAGAGCGCTGCGCTGCGGCTGATCCGCAAACTGCTCAAAAGCCAGGGTGCCACGCCGAGGGTGATGGTCACCGACAAGCTGCGCTCCTATGCTGCCGCGAAAGCTGAGTTGATACCCGGCGTTGAGCATCGATCGCACAAGGGGTTGAACAACCGCGCCGGATATTCTCATCTTCCGCTGCGGCGACGAGAGAGGCGGATGATGCGCGTCAAATCGGCGCGGCAATGTCAACGTTTCGTCTCGGTTCATGGCCAGGTCGCCAACCTCTTTCATCTCCATCGGAAACATCTCACTGCCGCAGACCACGGCCAACTCCGCGCCAGCGCCGTCAACACCTGGCGTGAAATCGCATTGTCGACGTGCTCTGAAATTCGGGACGCGCGCCTTGCCCGCGGCTACGATCCGTAAAGGCGACGCCACCTTTGGGAGCTATGTCGCGCAACAGATGCTCCTTAATGGACCGGATGGCAGGCGCCGAGGCGTGAGGGTTGCACCGGCCACTGGCTGCTATAGATCGACGTCCGCCGCCCGATGACGGGCGCTCCCCCGTTTTCGCCTGACAGTTCTAGTGCTGTCCGTACCGCAATCTGTCTTTCATCCGCGGGACTGCGAAATCCAGAAATGCGCGCAACTTGAGTGGCACCTGGCGCTGACCGGGATAAATGAAGCTGACCGGGATGGCAGGCGGAGCGTGAGCGTCGAGAACGGTCACAAGCTTTTTCGCCTCGACCAGCTCATCGGCCAGGTAAGACAAAACGCACGCAATCCCCCCGCCGGCCAGCGCGGCGCTCAACGCTGCCTCGATCGAGTTGACGAGGAGGCGGCACGGCACCTCGACAGTCCGGCGCGCGGTGCCGGAGCCGAACTCCCAGCGCCTTCCGGTTGCCAGACCCTCATAGCCAATGCAGCTATGCGCGGCCAGATCCGCAGGATGTTCCGGAACGTGCCGATCCTCGAAATAGGATGGACTGGCGCAGAGGACCTGGCCGAACGAACCGGCGCGCAAGGCGATCATGCTGCTGTCTGGAAGTTCGCCGACGCGAAGCGCAAGATCGACGCCTTCCTCTCCCACGCTGATCTTGCGGTCGGTGAGTTGAACGCTGACGCGGATGTCGGGGTATTCGCGCAGGAATTCGGCAACGACCGGCATCACATGAACGCGCCCCAGAACCTGCGGCACGCTGACCGTAAGCAAGCCGCGCGGCGTCTCGTATTCGCCGGCCGCATCGCGTTCCGCTTCGGCCAGGTCTTCGAGGATCCGTCGGCAGGAGGACAGATAGGTCCGCCCGGCCCGCGTGAGCGTGAGCTTGCGATTGCCCCGCACCAACAGGCGAAACTTCAAATGGTCTTCGAGCTCGGACACCCTTCGGCTCACCGTCGCCAGGGGAATACGCAGGCGCCTGCTGGCCGCCGACAGGCTGCCCGTTTCCACGGCCGCCAGAAATATTGTCATTGCCTCGAGGCGATCCATATCCTTCCACCTATGAAAGGGTGCTTCTCGTTTTTAACGGCTGCTGCTCAGCCTTGGAAGGGTTTATTTTAAACCATGCCAAGGAAGGGTTGCTGCCATGAACCTCGAAACCATCAAGACGAAGAGTGCTGAAGGCGTCCTGTTTGCAGAGATCGACGCACCGCCGATGAACCTGATCGGCCCCGAACTGGTTCGGGATTTCGTATCGCTGATCGAACATGCCGAGAGCGACCCTGACATCAAGGTCGTCGTCTTCCGCAGCACCGATCCCGACTTTTTCATTTCCCACGTCGATGTGACCCGCGTCAGCGAGTATCGCAACGAGGCCGCAAGGCTCGCAGGCGAACCCTCCATCGGTCTCCTGTTCCGCCACCTCAGCCAGAGCCGCCTCATATCGATCGCCCAGATCGAGGGTCGCGCCCGGGGCGCCGGAAGCGAGTTTGTCCTTGCCTGCGACATGCGCTTCGCGGCCCGGGGTGCGGCGGTCTTCAGCCAGATCGAGGCTGCCTTCGGCGCGCTTCCGGGCGCCGGTGGCGTCCAGCATCTGGCCCCGCTTGTCGGCCGCGGCCGCGCGCTGGAAATCATGCTGTCCGCCGAGGATTATGATGCCGATACCGCCGAGCGCTACGGCTGGATCAATCGGGCGCTGCCGCCCCTGGAGCTTGCCGATTTCGTGACCGCACTGGCCCATCGCATCGCGCGCTTCCCGGCCGCGGGGCTCGCCGCTATCAAGGATCGGGTGAACGCCGCCTGCCTTGCGCCGATCGAGGACTTCCGGCGCGACTCCGACCTCTTCGGCGAAAGCCTGCGCCATGAAGAGGCCGGACGGCGCATTCGACGCGCATTGGAGCACGGCTTTCAGACGCGAGACGCAGAGCTTAGCCTTGCCCCCTTGCTGGGCTCACTGGATCAATGAGAGGATCGACCGATGTTTACGAAAAAAGACGTTCGCTTTCCCGCAGAGGGCGGTATCGAGTTATCCGCATGGCTCTACATACCGCAGGGCCAGCAGCAACCGCTTCCGGCCATCACCATGGCCCATGGCTATGCCGGTACGAAGTATCACGGCATTGATGCCTTTGCCGAAGCCTTCGCAAAGGCCGGTTTCGTGGTGCTGCTGCATGACCATCGCGGCTTTGGCGACAGCGGCGGTCAACCCCGCCATGACGTCAACCCGTGGCAGCAGATCACCGACTGGCGCCGGGCGATCTCGTATCTGCAGCAGCGCCCCGAAGTCGACGAAAATCGCGTCGGCCTGTGGGGAACGAGTTTCGCTGGCGGCCACGCCATCGTCCTCGGTGCGACCGACCGCCGCTTGAAGGCGATCGCGGCCCAGGTTCCAACGATCGATGGATATGCCTCGGGCCTGCGCCGGGTACCCTCGGAAAAAGTGGCCGATCTCGAAGCGCTGCTGGCCGCCGACGACCTTGCCCAGCTTCGCGGCGAGCCCCCCGCGATGCAGGTGATCGTCAGCACGGAGGCGGATCAGAACTCGTCCTACAAGGCAACCGACGCCGTGGACTTCTACCTGAAGAAAGCGCCCGCCGGAAAATGGGAAAACAAGGTCACGCTGCGCTCGACCCGCTGGTCCCGCATGTATGCCCCCGGCGAATGGATAGACCGCGTCTCTCCCACCCCGCTTCTGGTGATCGTGGCAGACCACGACCATACCGCCCCGACCGATCTTGCACTCAAGGCCTATGAGCGCGCCCTGCATCCCAAGCGTCTCGTCATGATCCAGGGCGGCCACTTTGACCCCTACGAGCGGGAATTCGAAACCTCATCGGGAGCCGTCATCGACTGGTTCCGGTCCCACCTTTGATAGACTGCAGGGACGGTGGCCGAATCCTACGCGCCGATGAACATCACCGTCTCCTATGCTAGCCAGGGCGGACGCCCAAGCCCTTCCTTATGATCATCGACTGGATTCAGTTTGGAGGGGACTGGAATCGCGACGGCACGATGCGCGCCGTCGAAGACAATACGACCTGAAGGTTGCTTCGGAATTCATTCTGCCGGTGCCGACGGCACTCGCCCCCAAGGGTTAGGTGCCCGCGAGACTGAAACCCTCCCCCAAACACACGCCGCCCGTGCCGCATACCCCCATTCGGCTCGGAGCAACAACAGAAAGGACCTCGAAATGTCTGCAATGACCAGAACCCTCTTCGTTTCCCTCGGCCTCGCCCTGATGTCGGCATCGCTGGCAGAGGCAAAGACCATGTCGCCCGCTGCCGTCGCAACAATCGGACAGCACAAGCTGCTGACGGATGCCGATGGTCAGTCGCTTTACACCTTCGACAAGGACCAGCCCGGAAAGTCCGAATGCACCCTGATCTGCGCTCTCGCCTGGCCTCCGTTCGAAGCACCGGCCGGCGCCAAGGCTTCCGGCCCTTGGAGCATCGTCACGCGGCCGACAGGCGTCACCCAGTGGGCCTATAACGGCGCGCCGCTCTATACCTATCACTTCGATTCCCAGCCGGGAGACGTCCATGGTGACGGCGCCGAAGGCGTCTGGCATGTCGCCCGGCCGTAACGGCATCGCGCCGGACCGCGGATTACGTGTCCCGCACTGGCAACAGGGCAAGCACAATCGGCCATAAGACACCCGACAAACTTACCCTGCCGCGCAATTTGACTTGGAGGTCTCTCTTCTGGCAGTGCTAACCGTGTGGAGGATCGCCGGGTTCAGCAGGTCCCGCCTCGCGAGCGTCTTGCCCCGCGCGGCCCCAGGAGTTCCTGGTCGCTTTCGCGCCTCTCCGAAACGATCTACCGCAGCCTGTACGTACAGGCCCGCGGGGCGCTGAAAAACGAATTCTCGAACACCTTAGGGCAAGACGAACAATCCGTCGTTCCCGGCATGCCAGCATGACACGGAGCGGCTTGGGCCAGATCAAAGATGCGATTTCCATAAGCGAGAGACCTGCGTCTGTCGAAGACCGTGCCGTTCCCGGTCATTGGGAGGGCGATCTTATCGGCGGGTCGAGGAACAGCTACATAGCGACGTTGGTCGAGCGTCACTCGCATTATGTCATGCTGATCAAGGTCGCAAACAAGGATACCGAAAGCGTGGTCTCTGCCCTTATCAAGCAGTCGCAGAAACTACCGTGCGAACTTCAATCACTGACCTGGGATCGGGGCAAGGAACTGGCCGACCATCAGCGTCTGGCAATGGCCGCTGACGTTGAGATCTACTTCTGCGATCCCCGATCACCCTGGCAGCGCGGTTCGAATGAAAACACCAATCGATTGCTGCGCCAGTATCTCCCACGCCGCACCGACCTGTCCGTACACAGCCAAGCCAAGCTCAGTGCAAATAGCGCATGAGGATAGGTGGCGGAGGACTGCGCCCTCGGCCTCCGCAAGTGTCCGCGCTTCGCTTCATCGCCTTTCTCCGTTCGTTCGTATGGTAGGAACGTCCGTGAAATCCATTGATCGCCCGGGCTAGGCCCTGATCTCTCAAGCGGCGTTCGACGGCGGCGTCTGACAAAAAAGACCTACGCGTTGAACCACTTGGTGGGATCCAGCCGGTGTGAAATGCGACGAGACGATGCAGCAAGGTTACTCGCAGTCTTCGTTGCGGATGCAGATGAGACGGCTCTTCCCTCTCAATCAAATGAATGGGATCCCGCGTCTAACAGCCCAGTGGAACTACAGCCTATTGCTCACAACGGAACCAACCGCTTGGTGAGGAGCCAACTTCATGCGGAGCGGCCCATCCGCCGGCTGGTGTGTTTTTATCTCCTGGTCTCGCAGGCGGTCTAACAGTCATGAGTCCATGCAGCAGCGCGCGACAGAACCCGTCATCTTGTGCTGCGCCGCGTGACGCGGCGCAGCGACTTGTTTTGGGTCAGGCGCCGGCGATCGCGCGCCGGACATCCTGGGCAAAGCCCTTGACGGTGAAGCCTTCAGGCAACTGATCGATCAAGATAAGGTCGGAGATCGAGTTCTTCGTGCGAAGCGGCAGGATAGCCTGGTATTCAGGCGAATTGTACCAGGTGTCAGCTGCTTCGCGGCTCGGAAATTCCATGAGGACGACGGCACCAGACCAAGTCCCCTCGACAACGGTCGCAGGTCCCTGCGCAAGCCATTTACCGCCAAATGGAGCAACTGTTGCTTCAACGCTTTCGAGATAAGTGAGGCCCTGGTCATTGGGAACGTCGCCGGGGATTCGCAGGTGGTTGATCAGATAAGTAGTCAAGGTTTAACTCCTGTTGATGGATTAAATTGGAAACTGTCGATGCTAGGCGAGTGAAGCCAAATGCGACTTTTCGAAGGGGAACAGCGCCTGGAAATCCCCCCGCCGCATGGCGTTCGGCCAGTTCGGGTTGCTGATGAGGGCTCGTCCGATTGCTATCAGATCGAATTCTTCCTCTTCCATGCGTCGCAACAGTTCCTCCAGCGTGCCGAGCGGTGCGCCATTTGACTCGCCGAGCAGCTGTTCGAGGAAATCGGCACCAGAGAGGCCAACCGAACCAACGCTGATCGTTGGCCGCCCTGTGATCTTGCGGGTCCATCCCGCGAGATTAAGTGAGGAGCCCGTAAATGCCGGCTCCCAAAAGCGCCTCGTCGAAGCATGAAAAATATCGACCCCGGCGTCGCTGAGTGGGCCTAGAACCTGCTCAAGCTCCACAGCATCTCCCGCGAGCGTTGCCGCATAGTCCTGAAGTTTCCATTGCGAAAAGCGGAAGATGATCGGGAAGTCAGGTCCGACGGCCTGACGAACGGCCCGGACGACATCTGTCGCAAATCGCGTCCGTTGCGCCGCGTCGCCACCGTAAGCATCCGCGCGGCCGTTTGTGCGCGACCACAAAAACTGGTCGAGGAGGTAGCCATGGGCTCCGTGGAGCTCTACCGCGTCAAATCCAATCTTGCGAGCGGCCGCGGCAGCCGTGGCAAACGCCGCAATGCTATCGGCGATATCGGCATCGGTCATCGCCCTCGCCCCAGATTCCGTTTCGCTCGGGCCTTCAGAGGGCGTTTCCGGTGATGGTCCGGTCCCTTTTGCGCGGAGGTTGCCGAGATGCCAGAGCTGCGGCGCAATTCGCGACCCGGCAGCATGGACTTCCCTCACTACTTTTGCCCAGCCAACGAGGCTGTCGGGTGAATGGAAATTCGGGATAGACGAACTACTTGAGGCGGCAGGACGCCCGATAGTCGTGCCTTCGGTGATGATCAATCCGACACCACCCTCGGCGCGACGCCGATAATATTGCGATACATCCTCACCCGGAACGCCGTCTGGACTTAGCTTCCGCGTCATCGGAGCCATGACGATGCGGTTTCTCAGGTCCAATTGCCCAAGCTTAAAGGGACGGAAAAGGGGGGTGACGTTCATGGTGCAGAATCCTCAATTCGATCGCGCTTGCGTACTTGCTTTCGTGCCGACGCTCACGGGCGATCGGCCGAGATAGATGTTTGCTGGCTGAGCAGCCAACCTTTGGTTTCGTGGAGAATCTCTTCTGAGAGAGTGGCATCTTCGCTGATCCGCGAGAGGATCAAGGCGCCGATCATTGCGGACCAACTGCCGACCGCTATCTGTCGCCGCTGTTCGTCAGTCTTGCCGGCAGCCCCTGCCGCAAGAAAATCGATCTGGCTGCGAATGGCCTGCGACATCGCCGCACGGCTCGCATCATGTCCGCGGGCCGTCTCCGAGCCAAGGGCCGCAAATACACAGCCTGAACCGATGCTGTCCCGGTGCTCGGAGTTCAGGTAACTCTCTGCAAGTGCGGGAATGCCAGGAGCACCGTTGATCGCTGCCTCCTGCTGCACGGCTAAGGCTTGGCTGATGGCTTGCGTTGCCAAATCCGACTTGTCCGAGAAATGCCTGTAGAATCCGCCGTGCGTCATTCCAGCGGCTCTCATGACATCCGCCACGCCGACCTGCTCGATGCCCTTTTCTCGAAATAGCCGTCCTGCGGCCTGCAAGATCAGCTGGCGATTAGCGTCTTTCTTGGCTGCGCTGTTTCGCATGGCGGCTCACCTTCCCTAGCAAATGGATGATAACAATCATCTAAACGTTCGCGGGCGGTTTTGCAAGGGGGCGCCGAAAGATTCATGCGAGTATCAGTGCTCCGGCGGGGTGACGCCACTTCCCCTCCAAGACTGGTTCTCATTCACGTACTGCTCAGAAGCCGCGCGGGTTTTGTCGCAAACGTTTGAAAAGATCGCAGAAGCGGCCATCGCTGGACACAGTTATGCAGCGAGTGCGGCGAATTGCTGAAATGCCGATTGGCCACTGGTTGAAAATTGGCGCTTGCGGATCATGTGAGCCACCTCGTTACCATCCAGGCCCCTGAACATTAAAGGGGCATCTGTGGACGCCCCGGGGAATGAAGGTTGAACAGCGGCCCTGCCGCATCTGGCTGAAAATCATTTACTGGCAGCACGACGAGATCCCAGCCTTACACCGGATCGGCGAACTCTAAGATGTCGAGAAGGCTAGCCAACCGACGGCAACGTAATGTCCATCTGGAAACAAAGTCATGCGGAGTGACGATCCTGCGAGGAAGCTGAGATTGGCTAAGGCCTCAGTGCGGGGTTAGCTTATGAGCTTTAACGAATGCAAGTACCGAGGCGAGGAATTCCTCCGGCTGCTCAAGATGAGCGAAATGGCCGCTATGGGCAAAGCGTACCAGCTCGGAATTTCGAAGGCTGTCATGCAGGGTTTCGCCCCATTTAGGCCCGCATATGAAATCGTGATCACCTGTGAGAATTAGCGTCCGCACGGAAAGATTTTGAAGTCTCGATCGAGCATCAAAGGGTTCGTTGTTGCCAATGAGAAGTGTGGCGTTAATCCCTGCGCGAAACGCTTCAAGATCAAGCTTCTCTCGGACACCATCGGCAAAGTAAGCGGGGAGTAGGTCGCGCATTATCTTTGTATAGTCGTCATCGCTCGACATCTTAGGGACCGACTGCCAAGCTTGGAGTACCGCTGGCCCATCGGCGTGATGGCGATCAGCAAAGGCTTGAATGCCGTTTGCGGCGTTCCTCATAAAGTCATTGCCTGTCACCGCCGACGATGAGTACAAGATCATCCCCGATACGCGATCGGGGCTTCCGCTCGTATGTTCCTGGATGACAAAACCGCCGTGCGAATGACCGAGAAGGATGACATTAGAAATGTCGAGCGTCTCAAGAAATCTGCGAAGCTGATTTGCAAAGAGTTCAATAGTATAGCCGTGCGGATGTTCTGCTAATTGGCCTGAACCACCTGTACCAATCGGCTCAAGGTACACCATGGTAAAATGGCGCTCCAAGAGGGGCATGCGAAGATATTGCCAGTGAATTCCTGGGCCGCCGGGATGAACCACGATCACCGGCCCTTTGCCCGTGACATGAAAACTTTGGCGAATTCCATCGATATCGACGACATGATGTCCGGAACTCAGGGTATTCAAAATCGACATTGATCAGCCTTTATCAACAGAGCGCATTCGTACTCACCGAATTACGCAATTAGCCTGAGCTAGCGAGCCCGACCACACACACTCCGGTGACAACACGATCTTTTGAAAGACGTCGAGTCTCCTGACCACTCGTGGCGTCGAACGGTCATCCACGGCTTGCATGGGAGCGGAATACAAGAACGCTAAACCAGCACCTGTGCAACGGCTGCAAGCTTCGCGCGATCAAAATAGCAAACACTGGCTTTGGCGTGCCGTTGATCGCCTTTGGAGTAGTCACGGAGGGGGCCTCACGCGCAGCTGATCTACGCTCCATTGCGCTCTGGATTGAAAAACAACCAAGCTGGTCCTATCTTCCGTTCGTAATTCTGACGGGGCGCGGCGGTGGTCCAGAACGCAATCCATCGGCGGCGAGACTGCCGGAAATCTTGGGCAATGTCAGTTTTGTCGAGCGTCCATTTCACGCGACAACCTTCATCAGTATAGCCCGTTCCGCACTCAGGGGGCCGCGGCGTCAGTGTGAAGCGCGTCAACGCATCATCGACTTGGATTAAGGTGAGCGGCGGCGGCAAACAGCACTGGACGCTGGCAGCCGCCGGGATCGCAATCGTGAGTCGCGATTGCTCCCCATCGCCCACTGGCTGCTCGCGGCTGCCGAGAACGGCCTGAAAGCGCGTGACCGGTTGGCGCTGGCCGGCGATCGTAACTGGTTTCGTCGTGGCCCTAGCGACCCGTTTCGGGGCCTTGCATTGGAATTAGTCGCTGCCACACTACGGCGAGCCTTCCGGCGACACGTGACGGCCGCGACCCGGGCCCGGCGCCCCTTGCTTCCGGACGGCGGCAGGAGAAGACTGGCCCGCCATTAAGGACTGAAGGAGAAGAGAATGATAACTGGTTCGCAATGCCGGGCGGCGAGGGCACTCGTCGAGATCACCCGCGGCAAGCTCACCATCCGCTCCGGCATCGATGAAGCCGTCATCCGCGACTTCGAACACAAGCACTACGAGCCTGACGACAAGACCATCGCGGCCCTCCAGGCAGCCCTTGAAGAACTTGGCGCGGTGTTCATCGAGGAGAACGGCGGCGGCATCGGGGTACGGCGTAAGTTCACGGAATCGGAAGCGAAGCGCATCGCCCGCATGGAGGGCGAGGGCGGGATAGTCGCGAACGACCGGGTGCCCTGATCTTCGGGACGCGCACCCGCATTCGCACCCTCGTCCGGAGTCCCGCGGCCCGCGCGGAAGCGCTATCGACTCATGCCTTCCGCCCCTTGGAAGGGGCGTACCGAAGGGACCCGCCACTTCCCGCCTCAAAGGCTTCGATCCCGGCGTGGGCTTCGGCCGACGACGTCGCGTTGCGAAGGCATTCCCGATAGCCAGGCTGGCGAAGCAGGCGGACGGATCGCGACAGCGCGGGAACGAATCCTTCCCTGCTGTCGCGAGGCCATATCACGCCGAGCAGCAGATTGACTTTCCTGTCGTCGGGCGCGTCGAACGAGATGGGGTGCTTCAGTGTCTTGAAGCTCGAAGTCAGAGTATTAATTGAACTGAGAGGTTTTTCGATATTTAACGCCTGGTGGGGATAGCTCTTGATGCCATCTGTATTAGGCTGGTTCGACCAAACGCTCCACTGTTTGCCTGCATGAACCGAAATCGTCTGAGGCCCGGCGCCGGTTCCCCATACATCATTATTCCAAGAATAACCGCCGTAGGAAAAGTCTCCGTATGGAGAGTTCGAGCTCCAAATCGGCGCGTTTGCCGGAAGAGGCGCGGCAATCGATG
This sequence comes from Rhizobium brockwellii, assembly GCF_000769405.2. Classification (NCBI taxonomy): domain Bacteria; kingdom Pseudomonadati; phylum Pseudomonadota; class Alphaproteobacteria; order Hyphomicrobiales; family Rhizobiaceae; genus Rhizobium; species Rhizobium brockwellii. The sequence continues at coordinate 130,285 of NZ_CP053444.1, read as the reverse complement.
ATCTGGCGTTATTCACAGCTTGCCTGAATAGTTTATCATGCTGTGCATCCATGTAGCCGGGCAAGCCTGGCGATCCAATACCGTCTATTCGATCGGGAACCATAAGCTCGCTTTCTGTAACGTGAACACCGCGGAAGCGGGTTTCCACCTTACCGTCGGGCATAGGCACTTCGTTGTTCATGTCATTCGGCAACATGGTCTCCCAGAATATCTGCCGCTCTGTGGCGCCCAGCGCCCGCGCGGCTGTGACGAAGTCGGCCGTTGTCTTTTCGATGAGGGCGGCGCGAAGGCTCTGAGTCAGAACCGGCACCAGCCAGATCGCCGTCGACAAGGCCGGCAGGAACAGGTGATGAAGAGTTGCCTCCTCAATCTCAATTGTGTTCGCCCCCTTAAGCTGTCGGCCCAGGTGGATCTCTGGCGTGCCTCGATCGGCAGCCAGTAGGATTTCACGCGCTATGCCTTTGACGTGATGTTCACGTTCCGCCGCTATATTGCGCGTGTCCTTCACGACAATCTCGTCACCGTTGTCGCGCATCGAAAGCATGGGTGGCGTCAGGCCCTGCCACGAGTCGTTCCAGGCATCCATACCTTGAATAACCGCGTGAACTCCGGGTCGGCGGTTTGCGTGAAATGCACCGAACTCACGGCGGGTATCATCGTCACCACTGTCTTCGAAGTAGTAAACTAGATCCGCAAGATCGCGCTCAGAGAGCGGGTACACGTAGCGATAGGAGGCCGCCGGCCTAAGCGTCAGACCATATCGGTCGGCTGCGCGATGATAGAGACTGAAGCGCTGGTAGCGCAATCTAACAACGTTATGCCTTCGAGATCTGGCCCCGCGGCGATCGCTGAGCGAACCGTTTGCCATTCGGACTGTCCTTCCCGAGGATCAATCCCAGGTCGATCAGCCGTTTAAGAGAATAGCGGACAGACCGCTCCGACAGTCCCGTGCGCTTGACCAGAAAATCATTCGAGGGCCAGACGAGCATTCGGTTTTCGACCAGCACTCCGTCGAAGACGCCGACGAGCTGGTCGAGGACGAACCTGGCGCTCGACGGCAGTTTCAACGCGCGGCCCGCCTTGTGCGCTGCCTGAAAAAGGACTTTCTTGTCCGCTGTAGCGGGCTTTGCTGCCGGTGATGGTGTCGGCTTTTGTGGGCGCCAGCCGGAGGAGCTTGCGTTTCTCATAGTTATCCCTTTCACAGGGCAACGCTTCGCCGTTCGCCTCGAAGTAGGCGTTGACAAATCAGCGTAACTTGGGATAGCCAGAAGTGCATGTTAGCTCTGGTGTCCCAATCGTCACTATCTAATCTCGAAGGCTCTGGGATTGCCGTCCTGGAGCCTTCAGCGTTAAGCCCTTACTATCGTTCATGAACCAGATTTTTGAGGGCAGCCGCAACGGCCTCAGACCGATTGCGGAAGTTACCCGACTCGACCAGTTCGTCCAAAATTGTCGTCAGACCGGATTCAATCCATAGAAGCACCTGTTTCTCGCCCTGCGCTTCACGCTTGAACCTATATCTTTCCGACGATGTCATCTCGGCTGTGCCCTTGGTCAAACTTCCAAATCCTCAAATCATCACATCGCTAGTGACCTGCACGATTCTCCTTGTTTGTGAAAGCACTAAATCCGGAATCGCAACGTAAGCGTGCGGTGAGGCCATTTTTCTAGCGGAAGTCCTAGTGCAAACACTAGGAGTAGTCCTATGACGAAGCATCAGATTGAAGTGATCACGTCTGTCGAGCGCCGACGGCGCTGGTCTCAAGAGGATAAAGAGCGGCTCGTTGCAGCCTGTCTCGAGCCAGGTGCGGTGCTTTCCGAGATTGCTCGTGCGGCCGGTATCCATGTCAGCCAGCTCTTCCGCTGGCGCAAGGAGCTTTGCCAAATCGAGGAGCCGTCAATGCAGGTATCGAGCACCTTGGTGCCCGTGATCGTTTCGGAGGCCGCGCCTGCAGCCCAGCCCCCTGCCTTGGAAGCGCCGGCCCCATCGCAGCCCCGCCGGAAGCGTAGCGATGTGACGATTGAGCTGGGCCGCGATCGCCGTGTCCGCGTGGACAGCGACATCGACACGGAGGAGCTGGGCCGCATTCTCGATTGTGTGCTGGGTCGGCGATGATCCCGGTTTCAAGTAGAGCCCGCCCAATTGGACGATTCAACACTACCATGCCGAGCACTTCACCGCTTCTTGGGAGCGGTTTGAGTCTGCTGGATCATTGCGCGCAGCAAAGTCAGGAATGCTCGAGGGCATGTCCCGGCTCACTCGGAACGTCAACTTGGTCTCTTTCTCGGCAGCGATCTATCGGCCCACGGGGAGGTCGCCTACCTTGCCTCATGGAGCTGCGAAATGACGAGCAGTTTCGAACATGCCGAAGACGAAGATCGCACCAGTCAATGCGGAAGAGATGCATTTCGTTACCGTGACTTCCGCGGCAAGAATGGTTTTGGAGGTGTAGTAATCCCTTGGCGATCTATGGTCAGAACCGGCTAGTTCCTACCGTCCAAAGCGCGGCGTCCAGCCTTTCCGTCGTGCTTGAGACGGTTCAGCGCATCGCCGAAATTCATAATCGTTTGCTCCTTGGACTTCCACTATCTTCCGGAAGCGCTTGGTTATGGTGCGAGACGGCCCGAGCGCTTCTAAGCCTAAATCAACTCGAGTGCTGTTGCCTTGGCCACCGCTTCGCTCGTCGTCGCGACTGCCAACTTCCGTCGAGCCGATGCGAGATAGAGCTGCACAGCACTCGTCGAAATGAACAACCGGGCACAAATCTGCTTTGCCAGGAAGCCGTTGGCAGTCATCTGCAGACATTGCAGCTCGCGGCGGGACAATTTCGGAAAGTCGGTACATGTTCTCATACCCGACAGAACCATCGCCCTATCGTGGAGATGGTGAGCAAGAAACTGCAAGTCGCGCATGCTTTCCATGCGGAACTGTCGCCAGTAAGAGTCCGGATGATTGGACGTAACCGTAAACAGTGAACGCTCCCCGTGAGGCCCACGCACAGGCAAGGTCACCCCTTGCCGGCCGATACCGAAAGCCATCGCCTCCTTGAAGAAGCCAATCTCCCGCCCTGAATCCCATTTCGATGCGGACCATTCCAGTGGCAGAAAACCGCGTCGGCCGAGGCGCACAACTGGATCGATGCTGAAGTAATCGCAGGCAAGGTATTGCTTCACCCACTCGGGCGGGTAGGTCAGCATCAGCAGCGGATTGTGGGCTGCCGCCCCTGAGGAGCGGGTGACATGAAGGACCATGTGCGATATCGCATAGATATGGCGGACTTCATCCAGAGTTGTTTCCAGGTCCTGCATCGTAGGCGATGCAGAGATCTGGTCCACACAGTAGAAAAAACGAGAACTGCTCAGCATGAGATGCACTCGCGGTTGCGGGTTACAAAGATTGCCCGCCAAGGTAACATTTCATCTCTGTCTGGAACAGACTATTCAATGCCAGCCGCGGCACGGCGTCAATGAAGGTTAAGGCTTAGCGTCGGATGTCCCCGCGCGACGTGGAATCTCCCCCTGAAGGCAGCGGGAGGCGACCGCGCTTACCGTATGCCTCCACCGATAAGCACCCTGGCAGGGTCGGAAGAAGCTTGCGGCAGAAGTCCCGAAAGGTTGGCTCGAAGCATCTGACAATTCTGCGCCGTCACGTCCCATAAGCCGACATACAGGTTGCCGATTTCCGGCCGGGATCGCGCAAGCGGCGTCGGCCTCCAGCCGATCCTGCGGTACACCCCGATCATCGCGACATCATAGACGCCGACGATAGTATCGATACCCGTGTCGAGAGCGAGATCGCAAAGCCCTGAGAGCAGCTCCGTGGCGACTGCGCGCGACGAATGCTGATCGAGGTGACCGGCAATCGGGTGAACGCAAAAGCGAGTACATTCCCAGGTCGTCGGGCTATCAACGTCGATTGGCTGATCGAAGAAATGTCGAAACTCGCTTTTAAGCATCGTTGCCCCCGTGGTCGGCAACAGGCGCAACGAACCGGTCAGCGTGCCGGAAGGTCGTTGCGTGACGAGATAAACGGGATCCTCGGCCTCATCGTATCGGTCCCTCTCCCACCGGTCCCGGACATCAACCTGCCATCCCAGCCGATCACGAAAGACGGCGGCGCGAGCCCGAAACATATTGTCAAAAGCAGGTCGATCGGTCTCGAGCATGTCTTTGGTGAGTATCCGCAACATATCCATCCCTCCTGATGTGGTGATGTTTCACAACAGGAAGACGACCGGGAGCAATCTGGATATTTCACCAGGTTGACCGGTGCTTCGCTTTGCCTTTCATTTTCGCTTAAATTCCAAAGCTTGACCGATCCCAAGCTCTGTGGCTGCCAATTCAATGCACCCAAAGGAAGAATGGTCATGGCCTACGACCCAGCGCGCGGCAAACGTATTCGAGAAGCGATTTCTCTGGGCAACTTCCGGAAAGTACACGCTCTCGCGGCCGAACTGAATGTATCCGTCGCGGCCGTCTCCCGCTGGCAGAACGGCGGCCATACATCCCTGGAAAGCGCCTGCGCTCTCGCCCGCCTTCTGGACGTCTCCCTCGACTGGCTGCTTCTCGGGCGAGGAGCCATAGATGGCCATAAGAACAGCACGATCTCCGCCACGGAGTTGCTATGGGTCATGGCGCTGCGCGGCCGGTCTGCGGCATCCCAGTCCAATCTCATCGGGCTGCTCGAATCGATCCCTCGGGAGCACGTGTTACGCTAAGCACAATTTCATACGGCTTTTTTACGTTGCACTCAACATCTTTAGATTGCAACTACCGCCGCCATAAACAATATTTCTAGTTAGGGTTTCACGACGGCATCGGTAGCAAAACTAGGCCACCTGCCCTCGCCGCGGTGAAGACCCTCGTTTTCACTCTCAAACGCAGAAGGGTTGCCCATGTCTACGATGCTGACGATCAACGTGAAAAATTACGAATCCCAGACGCAAAACTTCTACTTCTTTCAGCAGCCGGCGATTTACACCGGCGGCGGGCAAGTCTATTCGAATAGCCTTTTCTCGCAATCGCTCGGCAACTACGACAACACCGGCGCGATCCTGACCTTCCAGGTCAACCTGCAATATTATGCCGGCATCCAGCAGGCAAACACACCGCCGCAAATCGGCGCCTCTTCCGGCTACTCGTCAGCCAGCCGCGCCATCGATCTTGCTCCGAGTTCAGGTGGCAGCGGTAAACCGAACGACTGGACGACCGCGACGGTCAACCCGCTCGGTCTCTCCTCGCCGATCTACGGGGAAGGTGTGCAGCCTGGTGCGTTTCGCATTACCACGCCGGTCTTCAACTCGCCCCCCTATTTCAATGTCGGCTCGGCGGTTGCCGTCAATGGCGGCATCGTGCTCTCCAACTTCGTGCAGGCAAACCCCGCCAGCAACACCGATTGCCAGCCGATCCTGAAATACTATGTCCAGACCGGGGCTTACACGCCAGGTGTCGTCATGAACTTTACGCAATCGAGCGTGAACGCGGCGCTTTCGGATTTCACCGGCGGCTATTCCGTCTGCAACGTCAGCCTGAAATCTGACGGGACCTGGACTACGCAGCTCCAGTAAACCCCGGCAGGCACGCAGGTGAGGATCCGCCCCTTCTTCACCTGCATGCGCACCATTCGTTCGGTTGCCACCGCTCGTTCCGGGCGACGGACAGGCTTGGTCTAAAAGGGGATTATCACACGCCATGACGAGTTCGTCATACCAGATCATCGTTCGAAACCTTTCGCAAACGACGCAATATTTCTATGTCTTCCAGAAGCAGGCCGCATTTCCGTTGCTGCCGAGCCCTGATCCCATCCTCAGCGGCAGTCTCGGCTGCCAAAGCGTCGGCAATTACGCAACTACGGGAGCGCAGATCAATTTCGGGTTGGACAGTCAGATCTATGCAGGTGCCCTCAGCACCAAACAAGCGTCTGCCTCCCAGCTTATTGCGCTGCTCGCGCTCAATGCAGCTACGCTATCGGTGGTCGGCAGCACCTCGGCGTTCCGACCGGTTACGCTCACCACGGCCGATGGTTCGCCGGATAATTGCACGACCTTGACGCTCGACCCGCTCGGACTTTCGGCGCCGGCCAATCAAGCCGGAATTGCGATCGGAGGGTTTGGCATCAACGTGCCTTCCTATACGCCGCTGCCGCATCCCGAACTCTATTGCGGCGTCGTCGCCCTCAACAACAATCAGGCGATCATACTCTCGAGCTTCGTCGCTCCTGTCCCCAATGCGATCATGAACTGCATACCGAAGCAAATCTTTTTCGTGAAAATGGGCTACCAGCCGGTCGGAAGCACCGTGGCTTACGACGAGAGCAACGCCGCGCGCTGCGATTTCACCACCGGCTACGCAACGTACACCGTAACCTACAATGCCAACGGGACCTTTTCGGCGGCGGGAGGACCATAGACCCAGAATCAGGATCATTACAGACGCTTGAGCAATCCCCTCAATCCTTGCAATCAGGAGAATAGCCATGTCGGGCATCACAACGAAGTTCACCGGCCAAACAGGTCCTCGCGGCAAGACCGCTGCAAGACTTCTCATTGCCATCTCCTCCATTATCGCAACCGCTATACCCGCGGCGGCACAACTCGTCTTTTCGTCCGATTGCCGGAACCATCAGCCTATCGCAGTCGCGCCACCACAGAATGCCATCTTGTTCACAAAGCAGCCGGTACCCCATCCGAATGGAACAGCCTCGGTCTTTGCGATCAACGGATTGGACACCTATGTCATTCCGGCGGGGGCCAACTCCTGCGTCGTTGCAGCTCCCCATGCCAATGACAATTACTGCTTCATTGCCCGCAACGACAACACAATCGACGGCGTCGGTTTCGCCCCCATTCAAAATCCGGGCGGTCTGACTGCCTGCCAGTAAGAGGCGAAACCCCTCGGCCGAACGGTTCACTCCCCGCACTTTACGCAAAGGTTGAGTCGGGGAGTGGATAACGACAGATTGAGATGCCCGCGCCGCATCACCGATCACAGCCAGATTTGGCCCCGTGTCGGGACGATCGCACGTTCGGCGGCACGTCCCCTTACCGGCGTTCGGGCGGAGGTCGCGCCGAGCGTCGTCGGACTCGGCGCGATGGTGATGGTGGGCGTCGTATTGGATCGCTCCACACCTGAGAGCTTTGGCGCATTCGAGGGCGCTGTCATGGAGCTTAAGGAAGTGCTGGACTGCAGTCTGGTGGCCGGAGATTTCGATTACCTCCTGAAAATCCGCGTCCGTGACATGGCCGATTTCAACAAGCTGCACGGCCAGAAGCTGATCGCCCTGCCTGGCGTGCGCCAGACGCGCACCTTCTTCGTGATGAAGAAAGTCAAGGAGAACGCGAGGTTGCCCTTCTAGTGGATTGATCGCGACGAAAGATTCCGTCCTGAGATTCCCAACCGTTTGGGATTGTGCGACGGTTGGGGATGCGCACAGGGATCACATTTGACGTCACCGCCGCCGACCGTTCTCGGCTTGAAGCCATCATTGCTGCCCCAACGTCTCCGCAGAAGCATGTCTGGCGGGCCAAGATCATCTTGATGAGCGGCAACGGCCTGGGAACGGTCGCCATCATGCAGGCGACGGGAAAGTCCAAACCTTGCGTCTGGCGCTGGCAGGAGCGTTTCATGTCCGAGGGGGTCGATGGCCTGTTGCGCGACAAGAGCAGGCCTCCGGGCATGGCGCCTCTGGAGAGCGACGTGGTGGAGCAGGTCGTTGCGCTGACGCTGGAACCGCCTCGACAGGAGGCAACGCACTGGACCGTGCGTGCCATGGCAAATGCCGTTGGGATCGCGGCCTCTTCCGTCGTCAAGATCTGGCACGAGCATGGGCTGGCGCCGCATCGGTGGCGCAGTTTCAAACTCTCCAATGACAAGGCTTTTGCCGAGAAGCTTCACGATGTCGTCGGTCTCTACGTCTCGCCACCGACCCACGCCATTGTCTTGTCCGTCGATGAGAAAAGCCAGATCCAGGCGCTCGACCGGACCCAACCGGGCTTGCCGCTCAAGAAGGGGCGCGCCGGCACAATGACCCACGATTACAAGCGCCACGGCACGACCACCCTGTTTGCCGCCCTCAATGTTCTCGACGGATCGGTCATCGGCCGAAACATGCAGCGCCACCGGCATCAGGAGTTTATTCGGTTCCTCAACGCCATTGAGGCGGAGCTGCCGAAAGATAAGGCGGTCCACGTCATTCTCGACAATTACGCGACGCATAAACAGCCGAAGGTCCGCGCCTGGCTGGCAAGGCATCCACGATGGACCTTCCACTTCGTCCCGATATCGTGCTCATGGCTCAATGCTGTCGAAGGCTTCTTCGCAAAACTGACACGCCGGCGGCTGAAGCACGGCGTTTTCCACTCCGTCGTTGACCTGCAGGCGGCCATCAACCGCTTCGTCAAAGAACACAACCACGAACCAAAGCCATTCATCTGGAAAGCAGACCCCGATGAGATCATCGCAGCCGTCAAACGTGGGCACCAAACGTTGGAATCAATCCACTAGCGTCTTCGGCGGCTATCCGTTTGCCGCGCCGTTTTCGTGGACTGACAGGGATGCCTGGGCCGCGATCATTCCCTTCACGATCGGAGACTGGGCTCGGCGCCTCATATCGTGCAGCTGATTGCTTCAGCCGTAGAGCGGTGGAGGACAAAGTGGCCTTGACGGCTGCAGCCAAAGAAACGAAGTGCGATATATGCAATATTATATGCAAACTTATATTTGTATAACCTACTGTTTTACCACAGTTATAAATTCTTTTATTGAATATTTCATGTTATGCCAGAAAGTATATCCTGGCGAGTAGTTGCTTTATTTATCGCCTTCATCAAATGTCCCCGCAACCCGGCTACCGATATCACAACAGGACAGTCTTTTTCCTACGAAGCTGAACCATTGCAGGCGACATCATCGCCGGCAGGTTACACAGGGAGCACGATGGCATGGAGCGCAACAAGAAATCAGACAAGTACGTTACCGACGCGCGCCTGCTGGCAGCGACCGTCGACCACCGGCAGAAGGACTCTGTGTCGAAGAAGAAGACCATCTTTCAACAATTTCTCTTGGATTGGGCTTACGGTTGCGACCTATTTTATCCAATCCAGCGGCATGAACATTTCGCAAAGAGCGAGGAGGACAACAAGGGCGCTAAACCCCGTAGGTGAGGGTTACGATGTATGGAACTGGGAGAGCTCGGACGGCGGCCGCGTTCCCGATTTAATATTAAGTCTTGCTTCCAAATTCCAGGGTGAAATCGCCGACGCAGTCGCCAACGGTTGCAAACTCCAACAACGACATCGAAAGATTAAGAAGTCAATCGAGAACCCTACCCTATCCGGTACACGCAACGCGCAGTTCAAATAATGCTGCAGGATGCATATATGCTCGCCTGCCAAAAACAGAAAACTTGACCGCACGGCTTCCCATCAAATTCACCGCAGAAAAGGAGTTCATTTTCAGTGATGTTACCCTCTTTGAAATGCATTCGCATTGCCGCACGCGCAGCGGCCGGCATGGCGCTGGGGACGCAGATTGCTTTTGCGCAACAATCTTCCACACGGTCTCATTGGCTGAACAGCCCAGCATCTCGAGTGGAAGCGCTTGCGGTCCTCCAGACCTTGAATGCCAATCTCCTGAGCAATGCCAGTGCTACGTTGACCCTTGACCGCTGGTGCGCGGCGCACAAGCTCGCGCCGGAAGGTTCCAAGATCGTAGCACAGCGTGTGCGCGGGCAAGACAAGCCGGCCGACGAGCACATCCGTGAACTTCTGACAGTCGGACCCGGAGAGCTGATCGCTTATCGCCACGTCCGCTTGGTCTGCGGCGACCGCGTCCTATCCGAGGCCGACAATTGGTATTTACCTGCAAAACTTACTGCAGCGATGAATCACGCGTTGAAGACCAGCGATATCGCGTTTGGCAGAGCCGTTCAGGCTCTCAATTTCACTCGCACAAACCTGTCTGCCAAGTTGCTCTGGTCCCCTCTATCCGAAGGCTGGGACATAGACGGCTTAGTAGCGCATGAAACAAGTTCCCCTAGCCTGCAGCCGTTCCTGCTCGAACATCGTGCAGTGCTTAAACTTCGAGACGGAACGCCGTTTAGCGCCGTGGTCGAAAGCTACACGGACAATGTGTTAGACTTTCCAGTTCCGCGGTTGCTTTCTCGATAGAGCTTGTGCGACGGCCATCCAATTCATTTTTCGAAAGAGAGCGGGTGAACGCGTGTCATCCTGATCAGTATCAAGCAGTGCAGCTCCGCGTCAGTGCACGGATCTTAGCGATCTGAGTTAGGCACGACGAAATCGCAACCCTTGCGGAGGCCCGCGAAAAGATGGAGGATTGGCGTAGAGAGTATAATGAGTTTCGGCCACATGGTGCGATCGGCAATAAGGTGCCGATCTCGCTGATGAAATCAGGAGGCGCAACCAGCCCGCCTCCCTGAATGAAGCCGGAAAACTCTAGCCTCAGCTGGTCCAGAGTTTGGGGGCGGTTCAAAGTGGAAAATTCCAGTTCCAAATGGCCTAAATTATCGGGGCACGTCAAGCCGACTCAATCTCCCCGCATCCAAACCCTCGCCTACGGTTTGCTCCACCTGAGCTTCACGAGCTAGTCAGCAAAGTTTTATCTACCCACTTCACAATAGCGGATTTCTGCGGGGCACCGACAAAGAAATCGTTGACTATGCCCCCCTTGAAGAAAGCTAGGATCGGAATAAATTGCACACCGAATTGCGCGGCGAGTTCCCGGTTCTTACCGAGATCCAGCTTGGCGACTTTGATTCTGCCTTTCATCTCGACGGCAACTTCTTCTAGGATCTGAGCAATCGTGTCGCATGGGCCGCAGCCTTCAGCCCAAAGGTGAAGGATAACAGGTATTGGGGATTCCCGAACTTCTAACTGGAAATTGTTGAAATTGACGTGTACCCAGTGCATGGACGTTTCCTGTTACCAGAGTTGAGCGCCGTTTGATGGATGTGTTGATGCGTTGTCGAATTGATCTGACGAAACGCGCGTCGTGAAGGTGGTCAGACTGAGCGAGACGTCACGTAATTCAGCCAGATCCTGCCCCACACTGCGCGTCATGTGCCTCCGGCAAACCCGCCACTGTGGGACCGTTTTTGGAGACCTACCGTAAGACGGTCCGGCAGATCATTCTTGCCGGCTGCCGTTACGAGCTGACCACAGCGACAACCAGGCGCACGAAACGGTACGGTTGGTCTGTCGTGCTTGAGCAGTTCGGCACTCTCGTTGACTTCGAGAGTGGCCTTTTCGATCCGTAGATTTGATATTTCATGAGGACGTTGCGCAGATCGTGTGATGCCATGGTGCAGGCGTTGAAGGCACCACGCACCCACGGACTCTTGACCGGCTCAGGCGCAGCCTCCCACCCGCAACAACGGATCGCACGCTCGCGGACTTCCGCTGAAACCTTGGTAATTGTCTTGCTCATGTCGGCTCCCTTTTCTCAGAAGTTGGAGCCTCCGGCAAACCCAGGGCGGTTTGCCGGGTGCTCTGCTTGTCCATTCACATCATGAGTAATCAGCTACCGTTCGACATATCCATTTTTCGATATCGGACTTCGGCTGGAAGCCTCCAAAGTGCCGACGACCTTCAGGCCATTGAAGATTACAAGGGCAGGAAGTACGACGGCAGCGAACTTTTCGTTTATTAAGCGTTGCTGAATGTATTGAGCAGCGAGTTCCGGGTTCTCAGCGATATTCAGCTTAACGACCTTGACAAGGCCCTTCATCTCGATGGCGATGTGTTCGAGGATTGGGGCGATCATGTTCCACGGGCGACACCCAGGAGCGCAGAAATCGACGAGAACGAACATTGTCGAATCCAAAACTTCAGACTGAAAGTTCGTGATATTAACGGTTTTTACAGAAGACATAGTTTGATCCTCAACTTAGATCCACGAATTGCCAAAAGTGGCATTGTCTCCACGCCTTCGGCTTCCTTTCTTCTTCAGTTCAATGTGGCTGCCGATGAAGTCATCAGGAGCGGCTCCTCGTGCGACGAGGAGAAGTACGCGACGGATGAAAAGGTCCGGCGATGCTCACCTCATGAGTACGGTTTCGGGAGGTGCGCGAGCGGGTGGCAGACCTTGAGTCGCCTGAACTATGTTGGCGACTTCGAAGATCATGTCGCGCGTTCCTCGATAAAGAATGTTCAGTTTATGCTGGCTGCCTATGCGGTCGAAGACAGGAAAACCAACTCGCATCAGCGGAACTGCGAGGCGTTCTGCGGCCTGTCGACCGTGGGAGTGCGTGACGAGTAGATCAGCGTCTACGGCGAGTTCTTCCAAGTCACCAAGATCGCCGACTTTGACCGTATCGGTTGGTACGATTTGCAGCGCCTTTGAGTCCCCGGTCGTGGCGACCGCGGCTGTAATGACCGCCCCCATGCCGATAAAGAATTGCGAGAACTGCAAGAGCTGGTCCGGTTCGGAGCCGATGGCGACCTTCTTCCCTGCAAAATGAAAATGCCCACTGAGCATCGCCTCCTGCAACTGCATGCGGCCACGACGGACAGCCGTTGGCGCGTTGTCGCGCGAAATCGCTGCAAGGAGCCAGGCGAAACGGTCGGCGTTATTCAGGCCCGTGAGCGATCCGAACATCACGTATGGCAATCCAGTTAGGCCCTGCAAAGCTTCAGCCGGTCGGCGCATCTGTTCGCCGATGGCGATGCACAGTGTTGCCGCCCCGAGATCGCGGATAAGCTCTACCTTCGCGCCACCGCGTGCGATCGGAATCCATCGATCGCGGACAGCTTCGTCAGGCCCGCCGGACACGTCAGGCAAAATGAGGGGTATTAAGCCGAAGCTCTCTACCGTTTCTCGCAGATGCTCTACATCGGAAACTGTGATGTTCGAGCCGGGCAGTATGACGACCGTCGCCGGATCGCGATCCTGCTGGCCGGGCCGCGTGATTGCCTCGATCATAGCCGTAACAGCCTTCGACCACCCCTCCTCCACCGCCCCTGCGAAGTCGGGAGTGCGTGCGAGTACCACTTCCGTATCAATGAGTTTTCTCGGGCGCGCGCCTTTGGCGTCGAAGATATCACCTGCGATATCTTCGTCGCGGGTTTCTGCCGCGGCGGTAGTGCAGATTCCGATCAGCCGCGGCCACGTGCGAGCTTTTAGCTTGACGAGAGCTTTCTCGAGAAAATCAGCGCCGCCCACCACCGTCGCGATCTGGTCCATTGCAGTTGTCTGCAGCGGGACCATATGCTTGAAATGCCTCACGAGCAGCACCAGTGCAAAACTGCTACATCCCTGGCTGCCATGGAGTATTGGCAGCGCACCATCGACGCCCAGGAAGGCCAAGGCAGCGCCCAATGGTTGAGACGACTTTAGAGGGTTGATCGCTGCCGTTTTTGTTGGGGTCAGGATAACAGCCATAATTTTTACCTCAATAAAAACCAGCTGTCGCCTCGTCGGCAGACCTCATATTAATGCGTGGCTCCGCCGATCTTGCGGTCGTAACGAACTGCTTCCACGGCGCCGGTTCGCGTAACTGCGCCCAGACCGGGTTGTGGATTGCCAAATCGATCTGGCGTGCTAGTTCCACCATGCCTGCGTAGCCGGCGTAAGCATGCTGGCGTTCCTGATTCACGTCGAGCCAAGGAATTTTCGCCTCAAGCGCGACGAACTGAGTGCGTCCGCCTGACAGCATGATATCAGGCTTGTGTTCACGTAACATCGCGTAGAGCTCGCTCGCTGCCATCGATTGGTGAAGGTGGTTCTCGTCCTTCAGCATCTGCTTGATTCTCTCCTTGTCCCTGGTCGTCGATTTCCTGATGGATGTACCGACAATTTCCATGCCGATTTCGATCAGTGCGTGCACGATGGACCAGGATTTCACCCCGCCGGTGTTCAGCTGAACGCGCTTCCCCTCAAGCCGATGCCGATACGCTTCCAGCTTCTTCCAGGCCCTCTCCTCCTCTTCTGCTAAGAGAGCCTCGACGTGGTGGAGCAACGCGGAACCAGCGCCTTTCCTTACGAGCAGTTGGGCGATCCGCCGGAGGGCTTCAGAGGTGCTCGAAATGCCATAGAAGGAGCCTTCGAAAAACGGAATGTTCCAGCGTTCTTCCATCTTGCGAGCAAGATTGATGAGAGCAGTTGAACACACCATCATAGCTGCACGTGACCGGTGGGCGGACGCCACCTGCGCGTAGCGCGCGTCTCCGGGAATGCAGGCGCGGACACGGATACCAAGTCTGTCCAACAGCGGTTTCATCAACCAGAATTCCCCTGAGAGGTTGAATTCGCCGAGTATATTGATGTCGTATGGACCTGGATCATCAGCCTCCACCGTGCCTATGACGTGCTCGAGCAGAGCCTCGCCGGCGCGCCGGTTACCGAGGTTCTTCGAACCGCCGAAGCCCGGCGACTTCACCGGCACCACTGGTATTGCGAACTTCTGCGCTGCTTGCCTGCAGACCGCGTCGATGTCGTCACCGATCAGCTCCGTGACGCAGGTTCCGTAGACGAAGATTGCTGCCGGCGCATACCCCTCCTTGATCTCCCGGATAGCCTTGAGAAGCTTTCGCTCACTATCTCCCGTCACTATGTCGAGTTCGGTGAGATCAGTGGTGAAACTTGTGCGCCAAAGAACTGGACCTGAAGACGCGGCGCCTCGATTGTCCCAGGAATTGCCCTCGCACGCGAGCGGCGCGTGGACGAGATGCGCGACATCGGTGATTGGCTGCAGCACGATCTTAGCTCCGTCGAAGGCGCAGCCACCGCTGGCTGCTGATCCCTGTGACGCGTTGTGACATGTCTCCTTGGCTTCCGTGGTGCGGAATATCTTGGCGGAGGCATCTCGCATTTGTGTCTCGATCGATGACATCTCGGGACCTTCCAATCCAGGGACGAATGGCCGGTCGACGCCCGGCCAAGCATTTAGCGCGTGAGGTCGTACGAAACGCCTTCCCACATGGTCTCCTGATCAAGCTCGTCGAAAATCTTGTCGAGAATGACGGTCAGAAGACGCAATCCGCCTTGGTAGCCCATGAGAGGAAAGCGATGATGATGATGGCGATCGAAAATCGGAAACGTAAGCCGAACCAATGGCGTGTCGGTGTCACGCTCAAGATACTTGCCATAGGAATTGCCGATCAGCAGATCCACTGGCTCCGTCAAAAGAAGCGAGCGCATTGCCCACAGGTCTTTGCCAGCCCACACCTGCGCACCTCCGCCGAAGGGAGAGGATGCGAGCAATTCCTTCATCTCCGCTTCCCAGGCTGCGGTGCCGTTGGTGGCAAGGCAATGTGTAGGGTGGCCACCGGTTTCCATGACGAAGCGCGCCATTGAGTAGACGAAGTCCGGGTCGCCGTAGATTCCGTATTTCTTGCCATGCAACCAAGATTGACTATCGGCCATGGCATCTATCAATCGCCCCCGATCACGATCGATAGATTCGGGAATTTCCCTCTTGGAAAGCTCGGATATCTTCATCAGGAATTCGTCCGTGCCCCCAATGCCCAGCGGGTAGTGGAACGAGGCAGTCGTCTGACCAAGCTCGCGACAATAGTCCAAGGTCTTTCGCGTATTGTAGTGCTGCAGCGATATTGTCGCCTCCGCATGTTTGGCTACCTTCACGTCCTCGATCTTGGTCCCTCCGTCATACATGCGGTACTCGCCGTCGGAAGGTGTGTCGAACTGGTCAGAGGCGTCTTGGATGAAAACGTAGGTCACTCCCATCGTGTCGAGCAGGCGCTTGATTTCTCGATTGTTGCCAACACAGAAACCGTCGAAGCCTGGAATAATGTTGATGAGTGCTGGCGTCGGCACGCGTTCGGTGCTTTTCCAGAAATTTTCCAGAATGCCTTTAACCATGCTGTCGTAACCATCGACATGGCTGCCGACGAAGGCTGGGGTGTGGGCGAAGGGCACGTCGAAATCGGCTGGAACGGAGCCTTCATTTTTGGCGTTTTCAATGAAGCCGTGAAGATCATCCCCAATGACCTCGGCCATGCAAGTCGTCGAGACCGCAATCATCTTGGGGTCGTAGAGCTGATAGGTATTGGCGAGCCCGTCGATCATATTTTTCAAGCCGCCAAACACAGCCGCGTCCTCTGTCATCGAAGACGAAACTGCAGACGACGGTTCCTTGAAATGGCGTGACAGGTGCGAGCGGTAGTACGCCACACAGCCCTGACTGCCGTGAACAAACGACATGGTCCGCTCGAAGCCAGCCGCTGCGAAAACCGCGCCGAGCGGCTGACAAGCCTTCGCGGGGTTTACGACCAGCGCTTCGCGCGCCAGATTCTTTTCTCGATATTCCCATGTCCAGGTGAATTCATATTGCGCTTCGACGACCTTATCCGGATGCGGACATTCGAACTTCAACTTCTTGCGGGCGAACATTTTCTCGTATTCCGGCTCGCAGAACAGAGGAACATGATCGAGAACTTTCTCGGCCGATTGCGGCATAGTTTTCATCCTTTTTCGCCGCGAGTGCGGCTGCGTAGACTTTGCGAGATGTCTAAAATGTTGTCGCTCAGCAAAAATTATTCATCATCCCGGCAACAACTGCAGGCACCGCCTGCATCGGAGCTGTGCGTTACTTTCCATGGCGGGTCGTAGAGGCCCCAGACCGGATTGTTGATGGCAAGATCCATGTCTCGGGCAAAAATGGCGAAGCCGTCATAGCCGTGATACGGACCAGAATAATCCCAAGAATGCATCTGACGGAACGGTATGCCCATTTTTTGAACCGGGTATTTTTCCTTGATGCCCGAGCCTACGAGGTCCGGGCGAATGGCCTCGATGAAGCTCTCGAGCTCGTAGCCAGTCACATCATCGTAGATAAGCGTACCTTTTTTGACATAATGGCCCGTGCGCTCGTAATCGTCGCCGTGGCCAAATTCGTAGCCCGTACCAACGATCTCCATTCCAAGATCCTCGTAGGCGGTGATGACATGGCGGGGACGCAATCCGCCGACGTAGAGCATCACAGTTTTGCCAATAAGGCGCGGACGGTACTTCTCCGTCACCGCCTGGACGAGAGGTTGGTATCTGGTGATGAGTGCTTCGGCCTTATCTTGGGTCTCCGGCCCGAAAAACGCGGCGATATTGCGCAAAGAAGCTTCGATCTGGGAAGGACCAAAAAAGTTGTACTCCATCCAGGGAATGCCGTACTTTTCCTCCATATGCCGAGCGATGTAATTCATGGACCGGTAGCAGTGAATAAGGTTGAGCGTAGCCTTTGGTGCACGCTCCACCTCCGCGAGTGTGGCATCTCCCGACCAGTTGCCGATTACCCGCAACCCCATATCCTCCAGCAGAATGCGTGAGGCCCATGCATCGCCGCCGATATTGTAGTCACCTATGACGTTAACGTCGAAAAGGCTGGGTTCGAAGTCGGCCTCTCTTTTATCGAAAACCCAGTCCCGTATCGCGTCGTTGGCGATATGATGGCCAAGCGATTGCGACACGCCACGAAACCCTTCGCATCGCACCGGCACGATCGTTTTGTCGTGCTCCTTGGCCTTCTTGCGCGCCACAGCCTCTATGTCGTCTCCGATCAATCCGATTGGACACTCGGACTGCAAGCTCACACCATTGTTCAGTGGAAACAGTTCCTCAACTTCATCGATGAGCTTCTCGAGCTTTTTGTCGCCACCAAAAACAATATCCTTCTCTTGAAAATCAGACGTGAATTGCATGGTGACAAAGGCGTCGACACCCGTCAGACCGACGTAATAGTTGCGGCGTTGCGACCAGGAATAGTGGCCACAACCGACAGGCCCATGCGATATATGGACCATATCCTTGATCGGCCCCCACACGACACCCTTCGAGCCGGCGTAAGCGCAGCCGCGGACGGTCATCACGCCCGGAATAGACTTGATGTTGGATTTCACCCCGGTCTCGCAAAGCGCATCGGAGCCCCGCTCGAGTGCCTCTCTGGCCTTCGCCACGCCAAGGTGTTTTTTGCGGCGCTTAGCCGTCTTATCCGGATACTGCAAGAGTACCGCATCTATAAGCCTTGCGTTGAAATCACCGTCGTTCTCGTAGTCGAGGCTCATAGGGCCTTTCCTCTCTCGAAGGTTCGCATTGAGCCTCGACAAGGAGGCATGTTTGTCGATTAACACGGTGCGTCATCCGCTCCGCCCATCTTTAGGACGTCGCCTGCCCCTCATTCGCGAGAAGTTCTTCGAGCATCTGCTCGTCCGACTTCATGATCCCGAAGTCGAGCAGCATGTCCTCCAGTTCCTCCATGGTGATAGGAGTCGGGATCGTGCCCTTTCCCGAATTGGAGTGGATCTTCTCAGCCAACCATCGATATTCCGCCGCCTGTTTGGAGCGTGGCGCGTATTGGATCACGGTCATCTTTCTAAGCTCCGCGTGCTGCACAATGTTGTCGCGCGGCACGAAGTGAATGAGCTTCGAATTGAGCTTGGCGGCCAGGGCTTCGGCGAGGTCTAATTCGCGGTCGGTCTGCCGCTCATTACAGATCAGGCCGCCCAGCCGCACGCTTCCGGCGCTGGCATATTTGAGGATGCCTCTCGCGATGTTGTTTGCAGCATACAGGGCCATCATCTCACCGGACATGACGATGTAAATTTCCTGAGCCTTGTTCTCGCGGATGGGCATAGCGAAGCCCCCGCACACCACGTCTCCGAGCACGTCATAGGAGACGTAGTCGACATCGTCATAGGCGCCGTTTTCTTCCAGGAAGTTGATCGATGTGATGACGCCTCGTCCGGCGCAGCCGACGCCAGGTTCCGGGCCGCCCGACTCCACACATTTGATGCCGCCGTAGCCTGTTTTTAGCACGTCGCCAAGTTCCAGATCTTCGACTGAACCCTTCGTTGCGGCTAGATCCAGAACCGTGCCCTGTGCTTTAGAGTTCAGGATCAATCGCGTCGAGTCAGCTTTGGGGTCGCAGCCGACGATGAGGATTTTCTGCCCAAGTTCGACAAGGGCGGCGAGCGTATTCTGGGATGTAGTGGATTTGCCAATACCTCCCTTTCCGTAAAACGCGATCTGACGCAGAGCAGCCATTATTACTTCCCTTTCGTGTTCGAACCGACCGAGGTGATGCCGCGACATCGGACGCGGCTGCTTCCGTCGCAGCCCGAGAACAATTTTCAAGCGTCGTGCCAATTGAGTTGATTGATAGGGCAGAACGGAAACTGGTGCTCCCGCAAACACTTAGGGGGGATGAAATTCCGGACCGAAGAATCCTGAGTCGTGTCACGAAGCCGACAAAATTGACGACAATGTCGCACATATGTCGTGAGGCTCTCGGAGAGCCACGGTAACTCTGCGCAAGCACGTCTCCGTCGAATGAGCCGCACTTGACGCAAATGCTGGCAATTGGAAAGCGGCGCGGAGCTCTAGCGAAATCGTTTGCGGTCAAAAAATCGCGCAAGCAGTGTTGCACCGCTGCCGAGCGCATGCAGCCACCCGTGTCGCAAACCTGGCAAAGCTGTCGCACCGTTGGACCAATAGCAAACTCGACCCGCCCGAAACTCGCGAGTTAATCACCGCGCAATCGGCCTGGCACGACGAGTGCTAGGACCGACCGAGACACAAACTACTACATTTCGGGCGGAGCCAAAGACAGCATGAATATCGTGGTCTGCATAAAGCAAGTGCCTGACTCTGCACAGATCCGGGTTCATCCGGTTACGAATACCATCATGCGCCAGGGCGTGCCGACCATCATCAATCCTTATGATCTTTTCGCCTTGGAAGAAGCTCTCAAACTGCGTGACCGGTATGGGGGTAAAGTCACTGTGCTTACCATGGGCCCGCCTATGGCAAAACAAGCGCTGGAGAAAGCTCTGGCATACGGCGCAGATGAAGCGGTACTCCTGAGCGACCGTCACTTCGCCGGGTCAGACACCTTGGCAACTTCATTTGCTATCTCGCGAGCTATCACGAACCTTGGACTCCGCCATGCGCCTGAAATCGTGTTTACTGGCAAGCAGACGATCGACGGCGATACTGCGCAGGTGGGGCCGGGGATTGCCAGGCGTCTCGAACTGCAACAACTGACCTACGTAACGAAAATTGTCTCAGTCGATCTTCATGCCCGAGAGATCACGGTGGAGCGCCGTTCGGAAGGCGGCACACAAATGCTGAAGAGCCAACTGCCGTGCTTGATCAGTGTCCTTGAAGGCGTCAACGCCCTCCGTCGCGGCTCCGTCGCTGACGCGTTGCGTGCCGCACGCGCGCAAATACCGACCTGGCGTGCAGCCGACGCCGGTATTGTGGAGATAGCTAATTGCGGCTTGAGAGGATCACCGACCGTCGTCAAGCGCGTATTCGCCCCCACCCCAAGGGCCGAAAAAGCAATCCAAATCAAATTAAACGATGACCAGTGCGGTCCGCTGGTTGACGAAATAATCGCATCGATCTTCGAGCACCAGCCCGCATTGGAAGCGAGCTTTCAACCGAATGGGCTCACGTGAGAAACAAGGAGCATAAATGGAAGCCCACCAAGCTGAAAGTCAGTCTCCAATCGTCAGTCGCGCCAGCGCGAAGAAGGAATTGCCCAGACACTTCCGCGACAATCGGCACGTCTGGGTTTTCATCGAGCTGGAACGAGGCCAAGTGCATCCCGTGTCTATTGAACTGCTCGGTGAAGGACGCAAGCTTGCCGATAAGCTTGGCGTTCAACTGGCGGGAGTGGTTATTGGAACCGCGGAAGACCTGGGAGTTCGGTCTGCCATTGCGGAGGCGTTCGCGTACGGGGCCGATCTCGCCTATCTCGTCGAGTCGCCGCTGCTATCGGACTACCGAAACGAGCCCTTCACCAAAGCTCTCTCAGACCTGGTCATCCTTCATAAGCCGGAAATTCTGCTTCTTGGCGCCACTTCGCTTGGGCGAGATCTTGCCGGTTCTGTGGCAACTACTTTGGAAACAGGGCTTACGGCTGACTGCACCGAATTGGATGTCGATGCAGACGGCTCGCTCGCAGCGACCCGGCCCACATTTGGCGGTTCGCTGCTGTGCACGATCTACACTCTCAACTCTCGCCCGCAAATGGCGACAGTGCGACCCCGGGTCATGGCGACCCCCAAACGCGTGACCCATGCGATTGGACCTATCATTCGGCATGACTTGATGATGATTGAGGAAGAGATTGTCACAAAGGTTCTCGGCTTCCTTCCGGATGAACGATCGGAAAAAATCAACCTCGCCTATGCAGATATCGTGGTCGCTGGCGGGCTTGGTATTGGCACCGCCGAGAATCTGGAACGTGTGATGGTTCTAGCGAGGACGATTGGCGGTGAATTCGGCTGCTCCCGACCTTTGGTTCAAAAAGGTTGGATGGAGGTTGATCGACAGATTGGCCAAACGGGCCAGACGATCCGGCCCAAGCTCTATCTTGCGGCTGGAATATCAGGGGCGGTCCAACATCGGGTTGGCGTCGAAGGGGCTGATTTGATCGTTGCCATCAACACCGACAGCAACGCCCCGATATTCGATTTCGCCCATGTCGCCGTTGTGGCTGATGCAGTCGCTCTTCTGCCGGCACTGACCGCGGCGTTCACCAGGCGACTAGCGCCTCATACCAATCGATGCAAGTAAACTGAGGTGTGGCTAATGAAGGGCGAGAAATTTCACGCGATTGTCGTCGGGGCAGGTATGTCGGGTAACGCGGCTGCTTATGCGATGGCCATGCGTGGTCTGAAAGTGCTGCAGTTGGAGCGCGGCGAGTACCCGGGTTCGAAGAACGTTCAAGGAGCGATACTGTACGCCGACGCGCTGGAAAAGATCATTCCAGACTTCCGCGATGACGCGCCGCTTGAACGGCATCTCGTCGAGCAGCGCTTCTGGATCATGGACGGCGCGTCGCACACCGGAATTCACTATCGGTCGGATGACTTCAACGAACGGCGGCCAAACCGATACACGATCATCCGTGCCCAATTCGATAGATGGTTCTCGGCCAAGGTGCGCGAGGCCGGATGCACCGTCCTCTGCGAAACATTGGCCACAAGGCTTAAGCAGGATTCGAGGGGCAACGTGACAGGCGTATACACCGACCGACCCGGCGAGGCCATCTCTGCCGACGTCGTGGTGCTTGCTGAGGGGGTGAACGGCTTCCTTGGAACACGAGGGCGTTTGCGCGAAACTCCCAAGCCGGACAGCGTGGCACTTGCCGTGAAAGAGATGCATTTCCTACCGGAGGACGTTATCGCAGAACGCTTCGGCCTGACTGCAGACGAAGGCTGTGTGATCGAGGCAGGCGGTACAATTTCACGGGGAGTCCCAGGGCTTGGCTTTCTATATACGAACAAGGAGTCCATCTCTATTGGAATAGGATGCCTCGTTTCCGGTTTGGCCGCGGCCATGGAAAGGCCATACGATCTGCTTGAAGCTTTCAAGCACCATCCTTCGATCCGGCCATTGATCGCCGGGTCTGAGGTGAAGGAATATGCCGCGCATCTCATTCCCGAAGGCGGTTTTACGGCTATCCCACAGCTCTTCGGCAATGGGTGGGTCGTGGTTGGAGACGCGGCCCAGTTGAACAATACCGCACATCGGGAGGGCTCGAACCTCGCAATGACATCAGGGTATCTGGCGGGAAAAGCGATTGCAGACGTAAAGGATCGCGGCGGCTCGATGGTGAAAAGCAACTTGGCTTTGTACAAGAGCATGCTCGACTCATCCTTCGTCATCAAAGATCTGATGAAGCATAAAGAGATGCCAAGGTTTCTCCATGCCAACAGCCAGAACTTGTTTGTTTCATATCCAAAGTTGATATCTAAGGCTGCGCAAAGTTTCGTCCGTGTCGACGGAAATTCAAAACTCGACAAGGAAAAGGCCACGTCCGCCGCCTTCTTGAAAGCACGATCCCGGTGGGGATTGATTTCAGACGCAGTCCGGCTCGCCCGCGCGTGGCGCTAAAAGGAGATCCAGATGAAGGCCATCGTTAAACGGCGAGTTGAGGACAAGCTTTACCAGAACCGATATCTGGTTGACCCGGGCCGCCCACACATATCGGTCAGGAAACACCTGTTTCCAACCCAAAACCTGATCGCCTTGACGCAAGTGTGTCCGGCGAAATGCTACCAGCTGAACGACAGACGTCAGGTAATCATCGTTTCCGATGGCTGCCTGGAATGCGGGACGTGCAACGTGTTATGCGGACCCGACGGCGACATTGAGTGGACGTATCCACGGGGTGGGTTCGGCGTTCTCTTCAAGTTTGGATGAACAGCTTCTTCTGTAGTCGATACAGCCACTCGGTTGCAAACGCAGGGTAAGCAAACAATGACGAACCGGCTGATGGGGCGCCCCTACCAATTTGTAATTTTTATTGACCTTCAAAGTCCAATATGTAGCGCGGAGGACGTTCCAGGACTGTCCTGAGTGCCCAAAGCACTCTGAACCACGTGCTGAATGGAGTAGCCCCGTGGCTGGATCAGATGATGAGACGACGCCCAAATCTGCAGTGCGGCCGGGTGCTGAAATTGTCGGCGAGAGTGCCGCACTCAAGGAGGTTTTTGAAATTGCCCAGATTGTCGCAAGGAGCAACTCGCCTGTTCTGTTGAGAGGTGAGAGCGGCACGGGCAAAGAATTCTTTGCAAAGCTGATACACGATTCTTCGTCGCGCCGTGAAAAGCCCTTCGTAAAGTTGAATTGCGCTGCGCTGTCGGCAGGCGTTCTGGAATCGGAACTTTTCGGGCACGAGAAAGGCGCCTTCACCGGCGCTACCTCTCCGAAAGAAGGTCGGTTCGAACTGGCGCACGGTGGAACTTTGCTGCTCGACGAAATAGGAGAAATCTCGGCGGAGTTCCAGGCCAAGTTGCTGCGCGTCTTGCAGGAAGGCGAACTTGAGCGCGTCGGTGGGACCAGAACATTGAAAGTCAATGTCAGGTTGATTTGCGCGACCAATAAGGATCTTGAAACGGCCGTGGCGGCGGGAGAATTCAGAGCCGACCTGTATTACCGGATCAATGTCGTACCGATCACTTTGCCACCACTGAGGCAACGCGACGGTGACATCCCGCGTTTGGCCCAATTATTCCTTCGGCGTTTCAACAAGGAGAACGGCCGTTCGTTAAGCTTTGCACCCTCCACACTTGATATCCTTTCGAAATGCGAGTTCCCAGGCAATATTCGTGAGCTGCAAAACTGCATACAGAGGACCGCAACGCTCGCCCGTTCGGACGTCATCATTCCTCAAGATCTCGCCTGTGAACAGGGTCGATGCTATTCCCCGCTCCTCAAAAAGGCGGTTGCCGAGCGAGAGGGCAAGGGCGCAGTTCATGGGCTCGCTCGAGGTGAAACCGTGTCAACGGGACAGCCGCGTGATGCCGCCGTCTTCGCGGCCGAAGCCGTAATGGGACACTCAGGTCTGATCGGCAGAGAACGGTTGGTACAGGCGATGGCGACGGCCGGAGGGAATCAGGCTAAAGCTGCGCGGCTCCTTGGTCGTACGCCGCGACAGGTCGGTTACTCTCTGCGCCGGCACGGGATCGAACGAAAACTCTTCTAGTCAAGGAGGTCATTGGTGCAGACCTGCTGCGGCAGGTCGCGCCCAACTGACGCCCGGCAATTCTAGTTTCCCCCACCCGACAAGGTCTACCAAGCGGCCCTGTCGTGTCTCCGACGAAACCCTGTAGCAAAGAGGTCTAAACCGGACAACGAAGAGCATACCCAGCTGGCAGGGTGACGTTTCTCAGACTGGCATCGCTCTTGCTCGCGGAACTGAGCTTTCAAGCGTCATTGGAGTTCGTAATGTCCAGAGGGATGAGTAAGTGTAGGATCACCAACACAGCACCTGCCGCACGCGAGCCGGGGGCAACAACGTTCGGTGACCATGCGTCTTCATCCCGTGGTAGTTCAGAGCCGAATGGTATGGCTCCAGCAATCATTGAAAAGATCAAAGACCACCCGTGCTTCTCGCGGGAGGCGCATCTCTATTTCGCGCGGATGCATCTCGCGGTCGCACCAGCCTGCAATATCCAATGCAATTACTGCAATCGAAAATACGACTGCGCCAACGAAAGCAGGCCAGGAGTAGCATCCCATAGGCTCACTCCCGACCAGGCGCTGCGCAGGGCCATGGCGGTCGCCAACGAAGTGCCGCAGCTTTCGGTGGTGGGCATCGCCGGGCCAGGCGATGCCTGCTACGATTGGAGGAAAACAAAGGCGACGCTCATACCGATCGCCCGGGAAATCCCTGACGTCAAGCTTTGCATCTCGACCAATGGTCTCGCACTTCCTGAACATGTCGACGAGCTTGTCGACATGAATGTCGGGCACGTGACGATCACCATCAACATGGTAGATCCGAAGATCGGGACCAAGATCTACCCCTGGATATTCTATGACGGCCGCCGCTACAACGGTATCGACGCGTCCAGGATCCTTCATGAGAGGCAAATGTTGGGGCTCGAAATGCTGGCAGAACGCGGCATCCTCATCAAGGTCAATTCCGTGATGATCCCAGGCGTCAACGACGAGCATCTCATCGATGTTAACAAGTGGGTCAAGGACAGGGGTGCGTTCATGCACAACGTAATGCCCCTGATTTCAGAGCCTACACATGGCACTTTCTATGGCATGAACGATCAGCGTTGCCCTACACCTTCCGAACTAATCGCGCTCCGGGATCGGCTTGAAGGCGACACGAAGGTGATGCGCCATTGCCGCCAGTGCCGCGCCGATGCAGTCGGTCTGCTCAGTGATGATCGCGCAAACGAATTCAAGATTTCCCAACTCCCAGCTGAAGCGACCAACGACAGTGGCAAGCGCAATGCCTATCGCAAGTTGATCGAGCGCGAGCGACGCGCCCAAACATTGGAAGCAAGGGGCGCGGCCACATCGGTCTCAGGTCCATCTGACGAACTTCTCCTTATTGCTGTAACCACCAAAGGTGGAGGCCGGGTCAATGAACATTTCGGTCACGCGCAGGAACTACAAATTTTCTCAGTCTGTCAAAAAGGCATCGGATTGATTGGTCACCTGAAGATCGACCCGTACTGCCTTGGTGGATGGGGGGAGGAGGCTACTCTCAACAGTATCATCAATGCGCTCGAAGGCTTAGATTTGCTGATTTGTTCTCAGATCGGCAAGGGCCCTACGAATAAACTCGCACGCCGAGGTGTTCGAGCAACGGGCGCTTATGGCGGCTCCTACATCGAGCAGGCAATCGACGCTCATTATAGCGCGGTGCTTCACGACGACGCTTTAGCAGCCGCGACTTGACACACGCTTTGACTAAACCAGAGGAGCTGAATCATGGCCTTCAAAATCATCGCCTCACAATGCACCCAATGCGGCGCATGCGAATTTGAGTGCCCCTCAGGCGCAATCAGTTTCAAAACTGACAGATTCGTGGTCGATCCTAAAATATGCACCGAGTGCAGGATTGAGTTTGACGCGCCCAAATGCAGAGCCATTTGCCCCATGCCGAACACCTGCGTTCCTGCCTGAGCAGCCGTACTAAACGAAAGCAAAAGGGGCCCGCCTGCGAAAGCATTTTGGCGCAGGCGGGCATCCTCCTCGACAGCAACCCATGGAACAATGAGGTGGTTGAGCGTGGCAGCATCGTCGGTTCCAACGGGTGCGAAATGGAGCACGTGTAAAACGAGGTACAGTAAATGAAAGCAATGATCCGGAGAAATGGGGCCGGCTTGTCGATCTATATGTCCAAAAAGGATGTCGAGGAGCCGGTTGTTGCGGTGGAGAGTCATGACTTGTGGGGCGGCTTTGTATTGCTAAGGAACGGATGGCTCCTCGCCCTCCCCGACCTAGCGCAGAGCACCCGCTTACCCATCACAGTCGAGGCGAGGAAGCAATGATCAGGACTGACACGGGCGGACCGAACATCGGACTTTCGACAGCGGCGGCTGCCGATGTGCGAAGGGAACGGCTGGCGCAGCCATCTTGTGAAATAACGGCATTGGTTCACGTGGAGGATAAACATGCCCAATCTTACGATTACGTTTTTCATTTCGCGCATGAACAACCCGAGACACCAAGACAGCATTCGCTTGCAGCCCGGGAACACATGAATATCGCGGCTTGCATAAAGCAAGTGCCTGACTCGGCACAGGTCCGGTTTCAGTCGGTTACGAACACCATCAGGCGCCCGAAGCGCATCAAGTGAGGGCTCGGTGTATGACCACCATCGTCTACGACGCCAAGATTCGGAGAATGGCCTCTGACAGCCGCGCCTTCTCCGGCAGCAGCCATCCGATCGGCGCCAAGAGGAAGATTCACCGGATCGAGGCAGGGAAATACAAAGGCTCGCTGCTCGGCGTCTCGTCCACCGTTCCCGGTATGAATGAATTCGTCACGCAGTGGGTGACGGGGGGCATGAGCAAGGAAGCGTTTGGCACGAACGAGCCCGATTTTGAGGCGCTCCTGGTAAAGGTCGATGGCTCGAGATTTTTCTTCAACAACAGCATTTATCCTTCCGGCCCGATCGAGGCCGACTTCATCGCGATAGGCTCGGGTTGTGCGTACGCGCTGGGCGCCTTCAGGGCCGGCGCTGACATGTTAGGCGCCGTTAACGTGGCTATCGAGTGCGATCCCTTCTCCGAACCTCCTATTGTGACCTTGCAGCTCGATACGTCCGACGCCAACCAACCGTCAAAGATCGGGCGCGTCGTTCGACTTTTCCGGAAATATCGGGGCACGGCTACGCAATAGGCTGTAACCGCGAATTTCACCGCACCTTCTGTAGTTGAGTGAGCTTTGGCATGAGGTGTCCACCTAAAAGAGGTGGACACCAAGTTATGGATGAAGGTCAAAAACTCGCCGTGCGGCTGGTTGGTCGGAATGGAAGGCGCCGCTTCGATCCAGGTTCGAAAGATCGCCTAGTTGCGGCATGCCTTGAACCCGGCGCATCAGTATCGAAACTTGCGCGAGTACACGGGGTCAACGCGAACCTCGTTTGGAAATGGATCAGGAAACACACCCAGGCCCATCCATTATCGCCGTCTTCGTCATCTGCGTTTATTCCCGTTCAGATCGCCGCCCCGAGCAGCGAGTTCGACATTGAGATGCCTGCCACGGATCGCGAAGAGCGATTGCCGACGACGGAGAGAAGCGGCCCCCTGACCTCTCCAGCAAAGGTGAGTGCGTCACTGCCGAATGGTGTGAGATTGACGCTGGAGTGCAGCGATCTCAACGCATTGACGGCAATAATCGGAGCTCTGGGTCATGTTTAAGCTTGGCGCTGATCTTCAAGTCTACCTGCACCGCGAACCGATCGACTTCCGGGCGGGCATCAACAGCCTTGCGGTCCTGGTCCAGGAGACGATGGCGCTGGACCCGTTTGCTCCTGCAGTGTTTGCCTTCTGCAACCGTCGGCGTGACCGGGTGAAGCTGCTGTTCTTTGATCGGTCCGGGTTCGTGCTGGTCCTGAAGCGGTTAACCGAAGACAAGTTCCGATGGCCGCGCCGAGAGGTGCCGGTGGTCACACTGACGACCGAGCAGCTGCACTGGATTCTCGACGGGATCGATATCGATGCGATGATCCGTCATCCTGTGCGGCAATATCAGATTGCCGGCTGAGGTGGCGTGTTGATCTGTTGACGCGGCGACGCGGTTCAGATTCAAAACTGGGATGACCCAAACCGGCGAACCTGATGTTGCAGAGCTGATGGCGCAGTTGGCGGCAAGTGCCGCCGAAATCGCCGCGCTCAAAGCCGAGAAGGAAGCGCTCTCGCAGCGGGTCGCCAAGCTGGAAGAAGAGCTGGTACTCGCAAAGCTCCATCGTTTTGCCCCCCGCAGCGAAAAGCACATCGATCGCATCTTCAACGAGGCCGAAGAGGCCGCAGACGAGGATGATCGTGATTATGGCGACGACGTCGCCGATCTTACGGATACAGGCCTGCCAGCAGTCGATAGCGCCGCGCGTAAAAAGCGGGGCCGCAGACCTCTGCCGGAAGACCTGCCGGGCGAGCGTGTCGAATACGATCTACCCGACGATCAAAAAACTTGCCCTTGCTGCGACAGTCAAATGCATCGCATGGGCGAGGCCGTTAGCGAACAGCTCCATATCGAGGTCAAGGCAAAGGTTCTGCAGAATGTGCGGTTCAAATACGCCTGCCGCCATTGCGACCGCACCGGGATCAACACGCCTGTGGTGATCGCACCGATGCCGCCGCAGCCCTTGCCGGGCAGCATTGCCACTGCCTCGACACTGGCCTTCACACTCGTCCACAAATACGTCGACGGCACGCCGCTCTACCGCGTGGCGCAAACATTCGAACGGGCCGGTGTTCCGATCAGCCGGGGCGCTCTCGCGCACTGGGTGATCGGCTCGAGCGAGAGGCACCTGCATCGCATCTACGATGCGCTGAGATTGCGGCTTCAGTCGCAGCCTCTCATTCATGGTGACGAGACGACAGTTCAAGTGCTGAAGGAAAAGGACAAGGAAGCCACCAGCACGTCGTACATGTGGGCATATCGCAGCGGCGAGAATAGTGAGGAGCCAATCGTGCTTCTCGATTATCAACCGGGCCGCGGCCAGGTCCACCCGCAGGCCTTTCTCGGTGACTACCGCGGCATATTGGTGACCGATGGCTACACCGCCTGGCGCACATTACATGGCGCAACCCATGTCGGATGCATCGCCCATTCACGGCGGCGCTTCGTCGAGGCTCTCAAAACCAGGAAGAACGGAGGCGGACCGCCGGAACAGGCACTCCGGTTCTTCGAGCAGCTCTACCGGATCGAAAAGCAGGCAAGAGACAAAACCCCAGATGCCGGCGAGACGAAAGCAGACTGCATTCGCCGCTTCCGGCAACAACACAGCTTGCCTGTCCTGAACGCTCTGAAGACTTGGCTCGACAATATCGCGCCGAAGGTCGTGCCGGATACCAAGCTCGGTGATGCAGTGTCCTACACCCTGAACCAATGGGATTATCTAACGCGCTATACCAGCGACGGCAGGATGCCGATCGATAACAACATTCTGGAACGCGAGATCAGAGTTTTTGCCACCGGCAGGAAATCGTGGCTGTTCAGCGACACCGCTGACGGAGCCAAGGCCAGCGCCGTGATCTACAGTTTGATGCTGACCTGCCGCGCCTGTGGCGTCGACCCGCTCACCTGGCTGCGCCACGTGCTCACTGAGTTGCCGCAGCGCGAAGAAGCGGCCGACATCGGCGACCTGCTGCCGTTCAACCTCTCCAAAACCTCTGCGGCCTAAGCCAACAGGTCACGTTGTTGGAGTGCCTCGAGCTGGGCAGCCAGGGTCTGGCTTTCGGAGGAGACACGGGTATATCCCTGGTTCTATACAGGGTTTTACGGATTTCCTGTTTTGAGAGGATCATTCCATGGAGCATGCCAATTTCACCGACGAAGAAGTTAAGGCCGTGCTTGAACATTTTCAAAAGACGACGCCGTCAACCTTCAAAGAGACAAAAGCCAAATTGGTTGAACTCGGATTGGCAAGCGAAGCCGGATTGCTGAATGCCCGAGGCCAGTCGATTGTCTCTCTGCTGCAAGGCCCTGCCACTTATACGAAGGAAGAGGAAATGGCCGTAGCTCACTACAGCCATAACCCGGGCAACGTCGCCGGGCAGGGAATACTCGCCCTGGGGCTGGGCTACGTCGATAGATTTGGCATGACCGATCTTAACCTTAGGGGACGGATGATAGAGCACTGCTACCGCATGTCGATCCGATAAAAGGGGTTGGTTCCGGCTGGGGGCGGAAATGACACTCTAAGCCTTTGCTCCCTTCAGCCAGAGATATTCGCCGGTCAGTAATATGTGTGCCCGACACCGCTGACGGAGCCAAGGCGAGCCAGTGATCTATAGTTTGATGCCGACTTGCCGCGCCTGTGGCGTCGATCCACTCACTTGGCTGCGCGATGTGCTCACCGGGTTGCCACAGCGAGGCGAAGAGGCCGACGTCGGCGACTTGCTACCGTTCAACTTCTCCAAAACCTCTGCGGCCCGACAGAGCCGCGTATCTCTCCCGGTACGAGTGCGCTTCAGCGGTGCCGCAGCCGTCAATGCGCATGGAAAATCGCGCTTACAATAGGCTCGCAGCGTCTCCTTTTCATTCTGATCAGTAAAGGAAGGGAGGCCGATGCAAGCGATTTGATAGGTCCTGAGCCTAGTGAGCACCTCCCGGATCAGAAGCAAGGGGCTTGCCTGGCAGAAAAGCCAAAACGACGGATCCCAGTCGGCCTGCGCGCATTAATGATCTTCAGCGCAATAGTCGGCGCCGCAGCAAGGCTGTCGATAAAAAGAATGGGATGACGATGTAGATGCAAAGTGCGCCGACGTGCAGGCAGACATCCACCACGGGGTGACCGAGCATTATCGGACGTATGAGGTCGATCGAATGCGACAGAGGAAGAAATCGCGCAGCCGTCTGGAAGACAATTGGCAGTTGATCGACTGGAAAGACGGCACCCGAGAGGAACAATATAGGTGTGATAACAAGCGTCTGATAAAAGATGAAATAATCATAGCTCGGAGCAAGGGCTGTGACGACCATCCCAAGGCTTGCAAAGGCCAAACCCGTCAGCGCGATGACCGGAAGCGCATATAGCAGCGACAGCCACTGCGTGTATCCTAGAGCGGCGGCGACCACGCCTATGCCGGCACCCGCCAAAGCGGCCTTCGTCGCCGCCCAAGCCATCTCACCGAGAACAATATCGCCTAGCCTCAGCTGTGTGTAGAGCATCGCTTCCCAAGTGCGCTGACCCTCCATCCGGCCGAAAGCTGCGTAAATCGTCTCAAACGTTGCAGCCGTCATCGCACTTGTCGCGACCATTCCAGCTGCCAGGAAAGCAGTATAGGAAACGCCCCCAACGCGGCCCACCATCACGCCCAAGCCAGCGCCAAGGCCAAAAAGGTAGATCAAAGGTTCGGCCAAATGACCCAGAAGCGACGCCAGCGCCGCCTTTTTCCATGCAAGGTAATTTCGACGCCAGACAGCAATCCAGTTCAAGCTGCCGCCCGGCAATGCCGTTACGGAATCTCCACTCATTGGTACTTCCCCATCTCGCGTCCGGTTAACCGCAAGAAGACGTCCTCCAAGTTTGGCGGCCGCTCCAGGAGGCGCAGACCCCAGTGTCCGCGCAGTCGCGCCCGAACTTGTTCTGGGTCGGGGGTGTAGCAGAACAGGGTCTCGCCACTGATTTCGATGCGCCGTGCGTTCGGCTTGATCAAAAGGCTAATCTCCTGCGGGTCTCCGCCATAGATCTCGATGACGGGGCAGCCGATCTGCTCCTTTATCAGGTCAAAGGGGCGACCTTCGGCTATCTTAACTCCACCTTCGAGCACGCACAGCCGGTCACATAAGCGTTCTGCCTCTTCCATGATGTGGGTCGTCAAAAGGATCGTCTTGCCTTGCGCCAACAGCGATCGCAAACGCTCCCAGATCAGGTGGCGTGCGTGCGGGTCGAGGCCGGTGGTCGGTTCATCTAGTATGAGGATCTGCGGGTCATTGATCAGCGCGCGCGCCAATGATAGGCGCCGCTTCATGCCTCCAGAAAGATCGGCCACCCTTGTATCTGCCTTGTTTTCAAGCCGCGCAAATTCCAGCAGCGAGGGCACGATCGCTTCGATCTCCCGCCGTTTCATGCGGAAGTACCGGCCGTAGACAAACAGGTTTTCTCTAACGGTGAACTCCATGTCGAGATTGTCGAACTGAGAAACGACACCGATACGGGCGCGCGCCGAGCGAGCCTGCCGGGGTACCTGCACTCCGAGCACCGAAATATTGCCCGCATCGGGCGACGTCATCCCGAGAATCATACGGCTGATTGTGCTTTTTCCGGCGCCGTTTGGGCCTAATAGGCCAAAGCATTCTCCTGACCCAATGTTGAAAGACAATCCGTCAACCACGGCCTTCCCACGATATGATTTGGTAACGCCGACGAGTTCGATCGCAATAGAAGATATCGCTCCTACTTGGGGAGCGATTGCTTCTGAAATCGAAATGCATGGTAGGTTGCCTTGTCGGCGGAGCGTCTCAGCCACAGCTGCCTGTAGATCCGATTGACCGTTCATGTGATTCCTGAGGTTTGCAAGATGCGGCGACACAGCGATCATTCGCCGCTGAAAGTAGCTTCAGGGGCCGCAAGCATTGGAGTTTCGGAGGCCTTCTGCTTTAGAACGGCACCTGAAGCGTTGACTCCGGAGCCGCGCGACAGCCAATCACTGTTGGACAACGTACAGAGCGCATAAGCTTTCACAGGAAGTAATAGAAAGACGTTCACAAGCGTGTGCAGCGAGAAGCCAACAAATCTAAGCTGCCTGGCACGATAAGCAGCTACGCCGCATCGTATCAGTGTCAATGATCCAATCGTTCCTATCGTCCACCAGGGCACTGAACCCGCCAAGGCAAACTGTGCAAGACCCGCCAGTACGGACAAAGCGAGCAGAAGAGGGCCGGCATTCTGCCCGACGACGTCCAAAGTCAGATACCAGTTCATGCCACGGAGGAGGTGAAGTCCGAGCAGGGTATCTCGGAATGTACTCCGTGCCCAACGCAGTTGCTGGCGCAGATAGGCAGCCAAACCGTCAGGAACGACGGTTGCGGCGATGGCGCTTGGGACATATTCGGTACGGAAGCCGGCGCTTAGCATTAGAATGGTCAGATGACGGTCCTCGCCAAAGTCACTCGGCTTTCCCCGATAAAGCTGCGTCTCGTATTGATCAAGAAGCAAGACGAAGGCGGACCGGCGGTACATGGCACAGGGTCCACAGCAACACATCACGGCACCGAAGCGTCCCTGCGCGGCGCGCTCCTCATTGCAGGCCAGCCAGTACTCCATGTCGATCAATCGGGTCAGCCACGAGTCGTTCTGATTGCTTGCGACAAGCTGCCCCATCACCGCACCGACCGCCGGATCGCGCATTTTCTGACTGAGTTTGGAAACAACATCGCTGGCGAGAGTGGTGTCTGAATCCACATTCAGGATGAGGTCCCCGGATGATCGGGAAATGGCGGCGATTTGCGCTTTGCGCTTTCCGACATTCCTGGGCAGCATGATGAATTCAAATCTCGCGTCACCCGCATAGACGATCTGCTCGGCCACCACCGCGTCACGGTTTCTGGAACCGTCGTCAACCACAACAACGCGCAATACCCCCGGATAGTCCTGGTTGGCGAGGGATGCCAGGCAATCGGACAGGACGCGCGGGCTCTCGTTAAATGAAGGCACAATGATGTCCACACTTGGCAACGAGCTCTCTTCGACGGTGTTTTCCGCTGTTTCCGACTTGAGAGTTTGCCGAGCATGAAGGACCTGTACACTCCTATAGGCGGAGGAAAGCAGTCCATAAAGCGAGACGGCGGCGATGCTGGTTGTTTCAAGCAAGGTCATGGTTTCTCGTCGATTTAGTTTTACTGGGGAAGTGAACGAAGGGAAAATCCACGGCTATGCAGTGCCGGGATAATTGCCAAGAGCGCCGAAAGTGTTTGATCACGCAGCCCGGTGAGCTTGCAGTTCCCGACCTCATCAGGTGGGCAACCGTCGTGCAAAAGCACGATTGCACCTGGCCGAGCAGCAGCGAGTACCGCGTCAACGATAGAATCGACTCCGGGACAGGACCAGTCTCTCGGGTCTATCGACCAGTGAACAGGTCGAAGTCCGGCGTTCATGGATCTTGAAAGGACATCCGCGTTCCAAGCGCCGTATGGCGCTCGTATATGTTGAACCGCAACTTGGGGACACGCCGAAACAATGGCTTCGTTTGTATCCTTTATCTCTCGTTCGATTGCCTCCGAGTCACAGGCCGTAAGATCGGGGTGGGTCATCGTGTGATTGCCGACCAAGTGACCTTCTGCCGCAACACGGCGGACGAGATCGGGATGGTCTTTGACATAGGCACCGAGGACGAAAAAGGTGGCTGGTACGCGGTGTTCGGCGAGCACATCCAGAATCTGGCCAGTGCATTCCGGATTGGGACCGTCGTCGAACGTCAAGTAGATGCTACGATCGTCGCTCCCGGCCTCATCAAACGGTACTTCGCTTATATAAGAGCGCCGCTTCATAGCTCGCACCCGTTTCGTTCGATCAATGATCCGGAGGGCCACTCGCTCATCGGTCGTCCTATCGGAAATACCAGGACGAGCACGTCTTCGGTGCGCGTGGAGGGCATATCGGGCAGCACATCTGGAAGCGTCGAGCGTACACGAACCCCCGTGACGATATTGGAAATACCGTCTCGGCAAAATCTCTCTACGTGGTTCCGCATAGCATGTCGGACAGTGCCGAACGCGAACGGCACCGCCAGTTCCTGCAACGCCGGAGCCAAAGCGCGGATCGAGTGAGCGATGCCAAGCCCCTCCAGATCCGGGCGCACTCCATACAAGCCAAGTTCGGCGACCAGCAAATCGGTGTCGCCGACTTTTATGAAACGACGCAGCAAACCCATGTGGCTGGCTACGCCTTTTGAATCGTAAGCAATTGCCCGGCGTTCCGGCCTCGCACCTGCCCAGCTTCTGCCAGTCTCAAAAGGTTTGGCATTGAATTCGCCAGTCGGACCATAGGTTGCTCGGAAAAATTCAGACAGTTCCGCATGATCCGACGGTTCGAGATCATTTTCCCATGTTATTTTCCACCGCACTCCAGCAGACATTCAAAGCTCCAATTCGTTTCTCAGCCGCAAG
Source organism: Rhizobium brockwellii (assembly GCF_000769405.2). Lineage (NCBI taxonomy): Bacteria > Pseudomonadati > Pseudomonadota > Alphaproteobacteria > Hyphomicrobiales > Rhizobiaceae > Rhizobium > Rhizobium brockwellii. Next base: position 94,717 of record NZ_CP053444.1, on the reverse strand, counting down.
TCCAAGCAGCAAAGATTTGGTGCAGGCGCACACGCTGATGGGACAGATGGGACCGCTCGTCGTCAATTTGCGACAGATACGATCCGCCTCCGCTAGTTTGCTTTGGCGCCTTGATAAGTTCCGGCCTTTCTAATAAGCACTCCGAAAGATTGGTAAAATTGATTGTTTGGATCACAATCATCTACATCATGGATCGAATATGCGGTTTAAGGGCCTGGATCTAAACCTTCTCGTGGCGCTCGATGCTTTGATGACCGAGCGAAAGCTCACCGCGGCAGCGCGCAGCATCAACCTCAGTCAACCAGCCATGAGCGCAGCCATCGGCAGGTTGCGCGCCTACTTCAATGACGAGCTGTTTGTGATGCAGCAGCGCAGACTTGTCCCGACACCGCGAGCCGAGGCGCTCGCCCCTGCAGTTCGCGAAGCTCTGCTTCAGATTCAGCTCTCTGTCATTGCGTGGGATCCATTGGTCCCGGCGGAATCTGACCGGCGCTTCAGAATCGTACTGTCCGATTTCATGACGCTGGTATTCTTCGAAAAGGTCATAAAGCGCGTAGCGCGAGAGGCGCCCGGCGTCAGTTTTGAATTACTCCACATGATTGATTATCCGGACGAACGTCTCCATGGCGGAGATGTGGATTTTTTGATCCTTCCAAAACAGTTCATGTCAGCCCCTCATCCCAGTGCGAAGCTGTTTGGGGAGAAACTCGTATGTGTCGGCTGCCCTAACAATCAGCAGCTGCACGGGAAGCTTTCCCTTGAGCGATTCATGTCGCTGGGACACGTCGCGACCATGTTTGGGCGTACTTTGAAGCCATCCGTTGAACAATGGCTGTTGCTGGAGCACGGTTTTAAGCGGCGTATCGAAATCGTGGTCCAGGGCTTTAACGCGATCCCGATACTACTTCAGGGGACGAATCGGATATCAACCCTTCCCTTGCGGCTTGTCAGACATTTCGAACCGACGATTCCCCTTCAGATCGTAGATCATCCGCTGCCTCCTCTCTCATTCACGGAGGCTATACAGTGGCCCTTGCTTCACAATTCCGACCCTGGGAACATCTGGATGCGCAACATAATATTGGAGGAGGCTTCGCGCATTGAGGCATCCGTCGAAGGTGACTTTCAAAAGGCCAGAGCGATGTAGTCCCGGTCGAGCTTCAGTCAAATTTGTCGTCCCACGCTCTGGCGACTCTGCCAATTTCGCAGTCTTGGTTCCTCTGGGTGGTCAACCCGTGACGTAATCAAAGTGGCCATTGGTCCATTGCTGCGTTTCTACTCGTGCTATCCCGGGCGATTGTCATAGACCTAGGTCGGCAGGCCAGTCCTGATCCCGCCTGCCTCTCAACATCTGATATCTGGCGCTTGACATCCGACCCCCAGATATCTCGCACGCAGTTCTGGCCGTCCGAGAGGCCGGAAATTCTACAAAAAAGGGCTCACATCATCCATATTCTGGATGAATTCGATCCAATCAATCAATTTTACCAATTCTTCTGCGTGCCCCATAGCACAGAGCCAGACGTAGGGCCGGTCCCTCCGTGAGAGCATCGAGCGTGCTCAAGGGTTGCTAGGCCGGGATAATCAGCCGCGCCAGTTTGAAATGATTGAAAGGACTAAGATGGCCGATCAGCTCACAGTAGAAATTATTGCCGCAATCAAAAATCTCGCCCAATCTGAAAACGGTGGGAGGATTCCTGTAGCAATCGGAGAAATCACCGCTGATAGCGAATTGACTTCCCTTGGCATCGATTCCCTGGCTTTGGCCGATGTGCTCTGGGACCTGGAGCAGGCCTACGGCATCAGGATCGAGATGAACACGACCGATGCCTGGTCTAATCTGAAAAATATCGGCGATGTCGTCGAAGCTGTTCGCGGCTTGATCGCGAAGGAGGCGTGATGGATAGGCGCGTCGTAATCACGGGGATTGGCGGACTATGCGGATTAGGAACAAACGCTTCATCTATTTGGAAAGAAATGCGCGAAGGCCGCTCCGCAATCAGCCCGATCATCACCACAGATCTCTATGATATGGAAGGCACCGTTGGTGCCGAAATCAGGGCGATACCGGGACACGACATCCCTCGCAAACAGCTTGTCTCTATGGACCGCTTCAGCCTGCTTGCAGTGATTGCTGCAACCGAAGCCATGCGACAGGCCGGGCTTTCCACCAATGAACAAAATGCCCACCGCTACGGCGCCGCGATGGGCGTCGGCGGGCCCGGCTGGGGAACGATTGAAGAAACATACCGCAGTATCCTTCTAGACGGAGTGACCCGCGCGCGCATTTTCACAGCACCCAAGGGAATGCCAAGCGCGGCTGCCGGCCAGGTCAGCATTTATCTCGGCCTGCGCGGCCCCGTCTTCGGCGTCACCTCCGCTTGCGCGGCGGGCAATCATGCCATCGCTTCCGCGGTAGATCAGATCAGGCTGGGCCGTGCAGACGTCATGCTTGCCGGGGGAAGCGATGCGCCGCTCACATGGGGCGTCCTGAAATCATGGGAGGCACTGCGCGTGCTTGCCCCTGATACCTGTCGCCCGTTCTCCGCCGACAGAAAAGGTGTTGTCCTTGGCGAGGGTGCCGGAATGGCTGTCCTGGAAAGCTACGAGCACGCCACTGCCCGCGGTGCGACTATGCTTGCCGAGGTTGCCGGAATCGGACTCTCCGGCGATGCCTACGACATTGTCATGCCCTCCATCGAGGGACCGGAGGCCGCAATGCGCAGCTGCCTCGCCGATGCCGAGCTAAACCCGGACGATGTAGACTACCTGAACGCACACGGCACCGGCACCGTTGCGAATGACGAGATGGAGACGGCAGCGATCAAGCGCGTCTTCGGAGACCACGCTTTTCAGATGTCCGTCTCCTCCACCAAGTCCATGCACGCCCATTGCCTGGGTGCCGCCAGTGCACTTGAAATGATTGCCTGTATAATGGCGATCCAAGAAGGTGTCATACCGCCCACCGCCAACTATCGTGAGCCTGACCCGCAGTGCGATCTCGATGTCACGCCCAATGTCCCGCGTGAGCGCAAGGTGCGCGTAGCGATGAGCAATGCGTTCGCTATGGGAGGCACCAACGCCGTCCTGGCATTCAGACAGGTGTGAAGGGGCGGACGATGTGGCCGTGAATGGTTCCAGCCGCAACCGCGAGGGCCGCTGGAGAGAAGCTAACTGGGGTGCTGTTACTAATGCAGGTCAATTCGCACCAATGGTTAGCCCACAACGGCTCGCCGGGGATTGCTCACAAGGCGGGGCGAGGAAAATATGGTTGCGTTCCGGAGTTATGATCATCCAAAAAACCGGCTGGAAAGAGCGCCCGCTCCGGGTCTCGGAGCGGCTCTTCAACTACACCTGCTGTCGATTCCGCTTGCCGGCCGGGCTGGTCACTGCCACTTTCAATCCACTGCTGTCGGACGACCCTCTGGACCACGCAAACGCCGCGTTGTCGACCGATTCCTGCCGGGACTTCTCTTCTGCGCCATGCGATGTTGAGCGTCGAGAAGAGGAGCTTATCTGAACCTCGTTCAAGCCGGGCGTCAGAGGACTAACAACTTCATCGATGAACGCGATCTGAGAACAGACAATGACACGCACTCAAAAAGAAAAGATGCTGGCGGGCGAGATGTACAACCCGGCGGACGAGGAGATTCAGACGGACCTGTTGGCCACGGGAGCTTGGCTGAAGAGATATAATGATACTCTGGGAAGTACGGCCGAGCATTGGAACGCACTTCTTCTGGAGCGACTAGGAGAGGTCGGAACTGGAGCCGTCATTCGTCCGCCATTTCATTGCGACTACGGCTTTAACATCAGGCTTGGTGCCTACGTTTACATCAATTTCAACTGCGTGATCCTTGACGTAGCAGAAGTGACGATCGGTGCTGGGACGGCAGTCGGGCCGGCTGTGCAGATTTACACCGCCGACCACCCGCATGATCCCGAGCAGCGGCAGGCTGGTCTGCAGCTAGGTCGGCCTGTCCGGATTGGTAAAGATGTCTGGATTGGTGGTGGAGCAATTATTCTCCCAGGGGTGACGATCGGCGACAACGCCGTCATCGGCGCCGGAAGCGTAGTCACCCGCGATATACCCGCGGGGGAAAAGGCCATGGGAAATCCGGCTCGGTTGAAGCGCTGAGGCAAGCCGCTGAGAACGCCATAGTCAAGGCGGTGCTTGTGAACCAAAACTCCCACTTGCCACCAAGCCGATGCGGGGTGGTTGATGCTTAAATCTTGGATATCAGACCGGCCAACGGCAACCACGACGGCTTTCTGACGGATGCACATATGTGGGCTTTGCACGTCTCGTCGAACCAGTGGAAACTGAACTCAGTTGAGAAGGCGAGGTGTTTCGCGATCAATTCAATGAAGGGTTGATGCGACATCTCCACCTGCATTGAGCGGGTCTCGGTACAATGGGGCAAGCTGCATCCATGATTTGGATGTGCGCAATCACAACAATCGATTTTAAACATCTTACCGGATGCGATTAGAAGGTTCCGCAAATGGGTCGCGGTACAAAACCTCGTGGCACCTGCGTCCTTTGGCACACTACAACGGAGACAGATAAATGTGTGGGATTGTCGGGATCGTAGGGCGGCACTCGGTGTCGCAGCGACTGCTCGAAGCGCTAAAGCGTCTGGAGTACCGCGGATACGACTCCGCTGGAATTGCGACGATCTCCGGAGGCAGGTTGGAGCGCTGCCGCGCGCAGGGTAAGCTCGTCAATCTTGAAATGAGGCTGGAGCAACAGCCACTGAACGGAATGATCGGCATTGGCCACACCCGCTGGGCTACTCATGGGGCTCCGACTGAACGCAACGCTCATCCACATATCGTCGACGGTATTGCCGTCGTTCATAACGGTATCATCGAAAATTTCGCGGAGCTGAAGGCCGAACTGGAAGCGACTGGTGCGGATTTCGAGACGAGCACCGATAGCGAGGTCGTCGCGCATCTCCTCGCAAAATCCCGTCGCGGCGGTATGAGCGGCCGAGAGGCCATGCACGCGATGCTAAAGCGGCTGAAGGGAGCCTTCAGCCTTGCAATTCTTTTCCAGGATGAGCCAGCCACCATTATGGCGGCGCGCAATGGACCTCCGCTGGTGATTGGTCATGGCGACGGGGAAATGTTTCTAGGCTCCGACCCTATCACGCTTGCTCCCTTAACCAACGAAGTTACCTACCTGGTTGACGGCGACTGGGCCGTGATCGAGAAAACAGACTTCAGGATCTTCGATAGTGAGGGCAATGTCGTCGCACGGCCTCGACACACCTCGATGGCCTCTGTCGACCGAGTGACCAAGGGCGACTATGACCACTTCATGCAGAAGGAAATCTACGAACAGCCCGAGGTCATAGCCGGTGCTCTCGCCCGCCACATCGATATAGCCAGCAATCGGGCAGTTCAAGTATCAACGGAACTGAATTTTGCAAACGTCAGTAGCCTCGTGATCTCCGCATGCGGCACTGCCTATTTGGCAGGCCTGATCGGCAAGTACTGGTTCGAACGCTACGCACGCCTTTCAGTGGAAATCGATGTCGCTTCAGAGTTCCGCTATCGCGATATCCCCCTGTCGCCACATGCGGCGGCGCTTTTTATCTCGCAGTCCGGTGAAACCGCCGACACGCTAGCATCAATGCGATATTGCAAGGCACAAGGGCTGAAGGTCGGCGCCGTCGTCAATACAAGCGAATCGACCATTGCCCGAGAAGCCGATGTCATCTTCCCGATCCTCGCAGGTCCTGAAATCGGGGTCGCCTCGACCAAGGCATTCACTTGCCAGCTCGCAGTTCTCGCTGCTCTCGCCATCGGTGCAGGCAAGGCGCGAGGTACTATAACCGAGGACGAGGAGCGACAACTGGTCATGAGCTTGATTGAAATGCCGCGCATCATGAGGCGGGTGCTGCGGAACATTCGGCCAAAGATCGAACTCCTGTCGAAGGAACTTTCGGGATACTCTCATGCGCTCTTTCTTGGCCGCGGCACCAGTTTCCCTTTGGCGATGGAAGGCGCGCTGAAGCTCAAGGAAATTTCCTATATCCACGCTGAAGGCTATGCCGCCGGTGAACTGAAACACGGCCCGATCGCGCTCGTCGATAAAAACATGCCCGTCATCATTATCGCGCCACATGATCGATTCTTCGACAAGACCGTCTCCAACATGCAGGAGGTGGCCGCACGCGGCGGCCGCGTCATTCTTCTCACCGATGAGAGCGGAGCTGCGCGTTCCAAACTCGATACCATTCACACGGTCGTGCTGCCGGATGTCGAGGAAATAATCGCGCCCATCATCTTCTCTCTACCTCTACAGTTGCTTGCCTACTACGTGGCGGTCACCAAAGGAACCGATGTCGACCAGCCGCGCAATCTCGCGAAATCGGTCACCGTCGAATAAATTGCATAGCTCCCGTAGCTAGCACGATTTCGGACAAATACCGAAACCTTCTCATTGGAATTTAGAATAAGTGAGGTCGTATGAATGAAATTTCGCTCGTGGATGTCTTTGGGCGAGTTGGCCAGGAAGTTGGAAGATCCGAATGGATCATGATCGATCAATCAACAGTCGATCTATTCGCGGATGCAACGCATGACCATCAGTTCATTCACGTGAATCCGGAACGCGCTGCGGTGGAAAGCCCATTTGGCGGCACGATCGCTCATGGTTTCCTGACTCTTTCACTTTTGTCGGTGATGAATTTCAGCGGGATGCCAAAAATTCGCGAGCAGACAATGGGCCTCAACTACGGCTTCGACAACGTGCGCTTCATGTCGCCCGTTAAGACTGGGAGTCGCGTACGCGGCCGCTTCGTATTGTCCGACTGCCGTTTTCGGGGCTCAAGCATGCTGGTGACGACCTACGAGGTGACGGTCGAGATCGAAAACGAGAACCGGCCCGCACTCACTGCCAATTGGATCACGATTGTTCAGTTTGATCCAAAAGATCGGCCAAAGACGTCTCATAGTTGATCCTAGTTATAGGTATTATCCATCGATGTTGTTAACCAACGAAGGCAAACGATCTGACGGGGGATGCCAATGCCGCTCGGGTTTGCATCCGCAGGCGGCACCGGGGCGAAAACAGTCGCCAAGGCGCAAACGGCTCTTTACCTCGACGACAGGCTGTCTGAGCCTTGAGAAGCGGCAATTACACCGTCTTGGCTGCAGACAACTAACCCGTCCACCACCACACCTGACTTCTGTTCTCAATACACCGCCGAAAGGTTGCGCGGCATCTGCCGGCTAATGGACATTCATGGGACCATCCAATGAACACTCATCCGGCCACCGGAACAACTTCGACCTGTTAAGGCTCTTTGCCGCCTGCCAAGTGATGTTCAGCCACGCGTGGAATTGGCTTCACCTGGGCGATTCTTTGAACGGCACAACGGCCTTCAATCTGTTGTTTTCGACGCCGGGTGTTGCGATCTTCTTTGTAATCAGCGGCTTTCTAGTAACAGATTCTTACATCCGCTCATCGTCGGCGGCCTCTTTTTTCGTCAAGCGGTCGCTCCGAATCTTTCCTGCACTGTTCGTCAACATCGCCGTGATGGAACTTGCCCTGTTTGTGACGGGGGGATTAAATGTCACTGGCATCTTGCAGTATCTGTCTTACTTCACGGTCTACATCCTGACCGCTGCACGAATCTGGGCCGTCTACTTCACCTACGAGCCCTACACGATGAGCGGCTTTTACGGCGTCTCGGACCCAAGTGGAGTGCTGTGGACGCTGACGGTGGAGCTGACATTCTACCTCACCCTGCCAACGCTGTTGGAATTTTGGCGGCGATGGAAACGAGCAGGGGCGCTAGTCGTTGCCGTCGCCGCTCTCGGGTCTTGGGTCATGGCGCAGCACTTCAACATAACTGATAGGTACAATCCGTTCCTGTCGGTGACAGTGGGCCCGACTTTCTGGATTTTTTCGATGGGAGTTCTTGCACGGCTTTACTGGCATCGCGTAAGCAGGATCTTTGAGGGGAAGCTCTTGTGGTGGCTGGCAATTCATCTCACGATAACGTGGTGGGTAGCAGGGACGTCCGCTGCATTCATCTCTATCAACAATGCGGCGCCTGTCGATGCATTCCGAATCGCTATTCTTGCCGGTCTAGTCCTGTCGGCAGCGTACTCATTTCCGCGCCCTAACCTTTTGCGCGGGCAGGATCTCTCTTACGGGATCTACCTCTACCATATGCTCGTCATGCACACGCTGATCGGCATCGGATGGGTCGGCCACTGGTGGCTTTGGATCGTCGAGCCGGTCGGGACCGTGGCATTAGCCGCTCTATCATGGGCGCTGATTGAAAAGCCGGCCATGAACCTTCGCACATCGTTAGTCGCCAGAAGGCTTTCGGTTGCTTAAACGGAAAGCTCCTGTAAAAGATCGGAACGCAATCGAAGCTGCCACATTGGACGCGCCCAGATCGGGAAAATCGTCGTTCGTCCACTTTTGGGTCGATAGCAATTTTGACTGTCATTCGACTGTTCCAACAGAACTTGACCCATGGATCGCTGATGCGCGCGACAGTCTGTTCGCCCCCTTCACCAACGGGATACTAAAAGACAAGGCAGCGGTGTCCGCCGCCATCGCAGAACCTTGGTCGAACGGCCAGGTCGAAGGCCAGATCAACAAGCTGAAGCTCGTTAAAAGGCAAATGTATGGGCGTGCCAAGCTGGATCGTCTTCAGGCAGGATTTACTTCAAGGAAGCCGGATATGAACGGATCTAAAACAAGACCGCTCTAGATGTTTGATCCCAGGCTTTGATGGAGCATCCTTGTCTTCCGAATCAAAGGATGCGCTATGGGCCAGGTTCTTCATTGGAGCGCCACGAGACATCATCGCAGATACAAGGTTTCCTTAAAGTGAAAAAAGTCCAGCGCAGCTTTGCCGTCGAGTACAAATCAGGTCGGCGAAAACTCAATTCCAAAGCGAACTCGATTTGGGGAGAGACCGATCTGAAGTCCGTTGCTCAAGATCTGCAGGATGAGGCAGCGCCATTTATGGCTTTAACTCCGCAGGCAAGAAGCAGCGAGATGCTTGTATCCGGAGAAGAACGGGCCGGGCCGTTATTGACACTGCCGATTGGGCGGGAGACAAATGCATCGGCTTTACAGGAGACCATAATGGCCGACGAAAACGCTACGATGATCAGTGCTGACACGCCGGCCGCCGCGGCGCCCGATGTGCCGAAGAAGGTGCGCAAACCTCGCGCCAAGAAGGCAGTGCCTGAAACGGCACCAGCAGCCGTTTCTTTGCAACCGGCAGCGGCTTCGGATGCCAAAGCTGGAAAGCAGACGAGAGGACGCAAAGCAAAGCCTGACGAAGGGACGACGAGTGCCAAGCGTGCGCCTGTCAAACGTGCTCCGAAGGCTTTGTCGATAGCGGCTGCACCGTCGGTGGCGGCAGTTGATGAGATTTCGGATCTTCTGCAGCTCGAAGAGGAAAACCAGAAACTGCGCAAGCTGCTGGCGGAGAAGCTCCGCGCTGAAAATGCCGATCTGCGAAAGCGCCTCAACCTCGGTTGATCGGCAGCAGACGGTCAAGCGCTGGCCGCATTCTCATGCTTATTGAAGTTTAGATTTTGGCGGCGGTTCGTTCTGCCGCCAACGTTTTTGCTCGCAGTTTGCATACGCAGTAGAATTCGAGGTCGAATAAAATGGCGTCTCCATGGAAACTTCTTGCCGGGCTAGTGTCACGGCGACGCCAGCAGAAGCAAGAACACGGCTCGACCGATGATGTGAAGCCGGACGTATCAGCCATCGCCGAGCCGACTGAAACGGCAACCAAAAACGAGTTGGGCGCCACAGACCGTTCGGCCGACGAAAAGCCAGTTCTTGACAATCCTTCCGCCGCGGTGTCAGTCGATCCGGATCAATCCGAAGAAACGGCAAGCGCTGTTGATGATCGCGCAGATATCGAAGACGCAAAGTCGGCGGAAGCGGCTGATCCGGCTTTGCCCGATTTGGCCAATACAGCCGCGCGTGCCGCACAGAAGATCTCTCGAGTTGGCGGTGGTCAAACGCGAAAGCGCAGCATGCGGCGCACCAAAGTGGAAGCGATTGCGGTTGTTCTTCCACCGTCTCAAACTGTTTCCGCCGCTTCTGAAGATGCAATCAATCTTAATGAAGAGATCAGGCTGCTCCGGGATAAGCTAGCGCGCAAGCTCCAAATACAGAATACACAATTAAAGAGGATGCTGCAGCGCTTTGAGCGCTGAACGCGTCCATAGATCCAGCCGAGACTTTCGTGGCCACACGGATAATCTGATTGGCATTAAACATATCTTCAACTCCAATCTGGCTTTCTCCGCAGCGATACCTAATCTTCGAGCTGTCGTGCGAGATAGGCCATATTAAAGCCTAGCGTGGCCGCACGAAAAATTGGTCACGCGAATCGCCCCTGAGTTGGGTCCATCGTTCGCTAACGCGGGACCGGCAGACCCCATGTTCGATAGAGGTTATTAAGGGCAGCCGCAGTTTGGCATTCGACTGTCGGCAAGCCGAACTCCTGAAGAACTTTCGCATATTCCAGATTGCTATTACGGGACTTGAACAGAATCCAATATACCATCCGCCATTTTATTCTGTCTTTGGCCCCTTGGAGATATCCTGCGCGATCCGGTTGATCGGCAAGAGTGCGCTTGAGATAACGGAAAAAACGTAACCAGGGATTTGACGTGATGACAATAACACCAGTGGAACGGACTAATCGCCGCGGCATCAGGCGCGAGTAGCTGCCTTCGATAATCCACCGCTCTTCCTGAATCGCCAAATCATGAAGCGCGGCAAACTCTGCTTCCGGGCGCGGTTGCCAATCCGTACCGGGCAGATAATGAAGTTGGTCGAGATGCACGGCTGGAATACCGCGCTTCTTACTCAGGGCGACCGCCAACGTCGACTTGCCTGCGTTTGAGGGGCCAAGAATCGCGATGCGCTCACCAAGCGAATGCAAAGGCAGTATATGAACACCGTTCGAGAAATAGGGATCGTTAGGTCGTGGGGACATTGACTTCGTTCCTGTCGACTTCGCTCCTCGGATCTCGGAGGAGCGGCGGGCATTATTGCGAAGGGTCCGGGTACGGTGCATGATCCTGAGCTGGCTGAGGAGGGGGCGGCGAGTACGTGAAATAGATCGGCGGCATTGTTCGCAATCGGTTCAAACCGGCCATCGACGTGGGAAATGGGTTACTGGACGCAGCTCGATCATAGCCGCAGTTGGCAACTTTGCTTACCGGTAGAAGGACACTGCGGTCCGGCCTGGCATTAAAAAGAGAACGCCAGGTGACGGGAGTTCGAGCTGGATCATTGGGCAATCTTCGCCGAGTGCGGAGGAGAAGATGTTCATGGCCGAAAAGGATTCCACATTCTCTAGCACCTTGCGCCGGGCGCACGCCGGGCGAACAGCCAAGACGCCAACCGGTGCCATTTTGCAGATAGGATAAAATCTCGGGCTCTCCATCGATGCGAGCACCGGCTGCGTGTGGTTCTCCGTTTGCCGTTGGCACCATGAAGTCCTTCACGGAGGGAACGTGATCTGGGATGGTATAGCTCTTCACTGTGTTTTCTCCTTCTACAACTACCGTCTGATTGGTGCCTTCGAAGAAGGCACCCTTGGCGTCTCTTCACGAACCAGCGACCTTGGCAAGCGCCCGCTTTTCGCGGCGGCGCTGAACCGAAGAGGCGATGTTCATCGCCTTCCGGTATTTCGCAACCGTGCGGCGGGCGAGATCGACGCCGCCCTTCTTCAGCATGTCGACGATATCGCCGTCGGAAAGCACCGCCTCCGGGCTCTCCTCCAGGATCAGCGCCCGGATCTTGTGACGCACGGCTTCGGCCGAATGGCTGTCGCCGCCGGCGACGGCGCTGATCGAGACGGTGAAGAAATATTTGAGTTCGAAGAGGCCGCGCGGCGTCAGCATATATTTGTTCGACGTGACGCGGCTGACGGTGGATTCATGCATCTTGATCGCTTCGGCGACCGTCTTCAGGTTCAGCGGGCGCAGATAGCCGACGCCGTGCAGCAAGAAGGCGTCCTGCTGGCGGACGATTTCGCTTGCCACCTTCATGATGGTTTTAGCCCGCTGATCGAGGCTGCGGGTCAGCCAGTTGGCGGTCTGCAGGCAATCGGAGAGGAAGGCGTGATCCTCGCCGTTCTTTGTCACCCGGGAAAAATAAGACTGGTTGACCAGCACGCGCGGCAGCGCATCCGGATTGAGTTCGACCCGCCAGCCGCCATCCGAGGAGGCTCTGACGACCACATCGGGCATGATCGCTTCGGAAACGCCCGCCCCGAAACCGCTGCCGGGCTTCGGATTGAGCTGGCGGATCTCGCCGAGCATGTCGAGAAGATCTTCCTCGTCGACGCCGCAAAGCCGCTTCAGCGTGGCGAAATCGCGGCTCGCCAGGAGTTCGAGGTTTTCGACCATAGCCTGCATGGCCGGGTCGTATCGGTCCTTCTGCCTGAGCTGGATCGCCAGGCATTCGGCAGGGCTGCGGGCGAAAACACCCGGCGGATCGAGGCTCTGGAGGGTGGCGAGCACGCGCTCGGCCTGTGCGAGGCTCGTGCCCAGCATCTCGCCCGCTTCGACGATATCGGCCTGCAGATAACCGCAGTCGTCGAGCTGGTCGACGAAATTCTGCGCGATGAGCCGGTCGGCCATGTCAGGCAGAACGAAGGGGATCTGCTGGGCGAGATGATCGCGCAGCGACACCTGGCCGGCGACGAAATCGTCGAGATCGTAATCGGCGCCCTCGCCGCTGCCCGGCATCGATTTCCACTGGCTGACGAGTTCCGGCGCATCGAGGCGCTGCGGGGCACCGTCATCAGGAAAGACATTGCTGTAATTGGCGTCGAGTTCGTCGTTCAGCCGGCTGGTGCCGGCGCTGCCGCCATAGTCATACCAGTCGCTGGAAAGCGCATCCTCACGATTGTCGGTGCCATCATCCGCGCCGGCATCTTCCGTTGAGTGGCTGAACCGCTCGTCATCGCCTGCCGTGTACTCGTCGCCCGTCTCGCCGTCGTTCGCAAATTCGAGCAGCGGGTTCTTCTCCACTTCCAGGGCGATGAACTGGTTGAGTTCGAAATGCGTCATCTGCAGCAACTGGATGGACTGCATCAATTGCGGTGTCATTACCAGGGACTGGGTCTGACGCAGGAAAAGGTTTGCCGACAAGGCCATGGGAACCTCCTGGTCGTTAGGAAAATGTTGTCAGGTCAAGGTTCGGACTACCGAATGCCTCGCCACAGGCGGCAAGGGAGACGGAGAAGAGCAGTGTGCCCACAAGAGCGATTACTTTCATCGAAGGATCCCCCATTTTCGGTGAACACTGGATCATCGGCATGGCGTGTCTGCGGGTAGGCAAGCGCTTACTCTCAGGCGCGGTGTTGGTGGCTATACGATTACAACTTATCCCTCGGGACATTCCGAACTCCAATAACGCTTGAAAGCTCAGTTCCGCGAGCAAGAGCGATGCCAGTTTGAGAATCCTCACCTTTCCAACTGGGCATGCTGTTGGTTGTCCGCTCTAGACATCTTTGCTGCAGGTTTTCGTCGGAGACGCGACAGGGCCACTCGGCAGACCTTGTCGGTTGGGAAAAATGGTGTAATCGGCGTCGACTTCCTCACTCAGCCGACTGGTGCTGGCATTGTCAGACCATTCGCTGGAGAGCGCGCCGGTCCGGTTGTCGTAACGATCGTCTGCGCCGGCGTCCTCCGGCAAGCGGCCGAACTTCTCATCGTCGCCTGTCTCCCCGTCGTTCGATTGAAATTCGAGCGGCGGGTTCTTCTCAACTTTCAGGGTGATGAACTGCTTGAGTTCGAAACGCGTCATCTGCAGCAACTGGATGGCTTGCATCAGTCGCGGTGTCAGCACCAAAGAGTGCGTCTGACGGAGGAAAAGATTGGCAGAGGTCATGGGGAAATCTCCTCGGTCCGTTAGTGGGACATGATGTGAGTCTGACAATTCTTCGGGCAGACGCGGGCGCAGGCGCCGCAACCGATACATCGGCCGGGGTGATCGACAATCATCAGCAATCGATCGACCTCATCATCGTCTTCTCCATCACCGTCACCTAAAATTTCGCCCGAGTCGGTAATGCCGCAAAGGTGCATGACGTCACGCGAACAGACTTTGAAACAGCGGCCGCAGCCAATGCAACTTGCGTCTATCTGGCTCAGATATTCCGGGAGCCATCTAGATCCGTCGCGGCTTACGAATGAGTCCGGCATAGTGTTCTCCTGTGAAGCGAGGTCTTTTTGCGTAATGCCGACCTAGCATTGCTCTTGAAGGTCGGCTCAGAGCCTTTGAGACGGGCGTTTGAGACATGGATGCCTTTCCTGTGAACCGGTCTCACGGATCGCTACCATGGTAATCCTCTTCAGCCGTACACCAGGATTAAGAGCCAGGAGCTCGGCTGCTTCCAAAACGCGGCTTAGGGTATTTTCAAGCACCGAGGCCATAGCCCCTCCTTCACAGGTTGGGAGACTTACATGTCAGCGGCCAGACGTCCCCTGGCTCCAACCGAATGTATTTTTGTGTTTCGGTTGGTCCTAGCACTCGTCGTGCCAGGCCGATGGCGTCCTGATTAACCTGGGGATTTCGGACCAGTCCGCTTTCGCGAGGGGCTCCACAGTGCGGCAGCTTTGTCAGCTTTGCGAGAGCGGGTGTCTCGATGCGCTTTGACCTTGCCCCGTTGAAATAATCCATTTTGAAGTAAGCTCTGGCCCATTGAGAGGACCAGAGAATGAAGCGCAACCGTTTCACAGACGAACAGATCATCGGCATTCTGAAGGAGCACGAGGCGGGCACGCCGGTCGCGGAGCTTTGCCGCAAGCACGGTGTCAGCGATGCCAGCATCTATAAATGGAAAGCCAAGTTTGGCGGCATGGAGGTGTCCGAGGCCAAGCGGCTGAAGACGCTGGAGGACGAGAACATGAAGCTGAAGCGGCTTCTGGCGGATGCCATGCTCGACAATGCCGCTTTGAAAGACCTTTTGGGAAAGAAGTGGTGACGCCCGCAGCCCAGCGGAAAGCTGTCGCACATCTCATGAACCAACGTGGGATGAGCGAACGGCGGGCATGTAAAGCCATCGTTTTTTGCCGGATGACGATCCGTTATGACACTAAACGCAGCGACGATCAGGGCCTCCGCGAGCGCATGAAGGCGTTGGCGCACGAACGCCGCCGCTTCGGCTATCGACGCCTTCATGTGCTGCTCAGGCGCGAGGGACACCTTGTGAACCACAAGAAGCTCTTGCGGCTCTATCGCGAGGAGAAGCTGACGGTGCGCAAGCGTGGCGGCCGAAAGCGAGCGATAGGCACACGAGCACCGATGCTGGTTCCGATGGCGTCCAACGACCGTTGGTCGTTGGACTTCGTGTCGGATCAGTTCACCGATGGTCGCAGGTTCCGGGTTTTGACGGTCGTCGACGATTGCACCAGAGAATGCCTTGGCCTCGTCGCGGATACCTCGCTTTTCGGCCTTCGGGTTGCCCGCGAGCTTGATCGGATTATTGAGGAACGTGGCAAACCCAGGATGATCGTCAGTGACAATGGCAGCGAGTTCACCAGCAACGCGATTCTGCAATGGGCCGCCCGGACCAAAGTCGATTGGCACTACATCGCACCAGGCAAACCGATCCAGAACGCCTTCATCGAAAGCTTCAATGGTCGGCTGCGCGACGAGCTCTTGAATGAAACGCTCGTCTCGTCATTGACCCACGCTCGATCAGCGCTTTCAAACTGGCGCAGCGATTACAACGATCATCGACCGCACTCCGGCCTTGGCTGGCTGACGCCCGCCGAGTTCGCTCAGACCATCAATCCGCGACGTGATGCGGTGCTGCGCAGCCGAATGGCTCCGCACCGCAACTCGCCGCTACCGCCCCGAATACAGCAACCCAAAACCGCCGGAGCGAACTCAAAACTGGATAAAACTTGGGGGCAAGGTCAGAATGGACGACCCTTGCCTCCGGAGAAGCCAATCCTTCCTGCGATCGTCATGGGCGCCCGCTAGTAGAATGACGCCTTGCTGCAATCGACATTGATCGCCGCGCTCAAGTAATGACTTAGACCGAAGACGAGCAGCTTCGAGTGCCTTCTCGGCAGTCCACACCGATCGGGTGCCGGCGATCCATGGTGAACCTCCACACCGCGTTCGTGCCGAAGCGGAGAAAATAGCGGTCACATAGACACCCAACATACCAGCGCGGAACGCGATCGGGCGATGTTTCTCGGTCTTCACTAGCCCACGAGGTTGTGGATGCCAGTCTCATCCTCAAGCAGCCTGAGCTCAAGGGTCCTTTCATAATCTTGGCACTTAAGGATTTGTGGACCTTCGAGCGCCGAAAACAGGATGCGGGCAAAGCCCGCATCCTGTGTGGCGTTCGCCCTCAGTTCTTGGCGACGAAGTCCTTGACGTTGGCAGGCGTCACGAGCTGGAAGGGAATGTAGACCTTCTTGTCGATCTTCTCGCCCTTGGCGAGCTTGAGCGCTGCATCGAGCGAACCCTTGCCCTGGCCGGCGGCATCCTGGAACACCGTGACGTCGAGATCGCCCGCCTGCATGGCGGCAAGCGCGTCCTGGGTGGCGTCGACACCGCCGACGACAACCTTGGTCATATCCTTGCCGGCTGCCTTCAGCGCCTGGATGGCGCCGATCGCCATTTCGTCGTTGTTGGAGATCACGGCGTCGAATTCGATGCCGCTGGAGAGCCAGTTGGTCATCAGGTCGGCGCCCTGGGTGCGGTCCCAGTTGGCCGTCTGCTCTTCGACGATCTCCAGACCCTTGCATTCATCCGTCTTGATGACGTCATGAACGTCCTGGGTCCGCATGCGCGCAGCCTGGTTGGAGAGCTCGCCCATGATGACGACGGCCTTGCCCTTGCCGCCGAGAATGCGGCAGATTTCCTTGGTTTCCAGCGTGCCGGATTCCTGCTCGTTGGAAGCGACGAAGGCCTGATTGTCCGGCAGCGTGTCGACGTTGACTGGCTGACGGTTGACGTAAACCAGCGGAATGCCGGCATCGGCCGCGAGCTTCGACATCGCCGTGGTCGCATCGGTATCGACAGGGTTGACGATGATTGCATCGACCTTGGAGGCGATGAAATTCTGGATCTGGCTCTGCTGCTTGGAAACGTCGTTCTGTGCGTCTTCGACCTGCAGCGTCACACCGCTGAGGGTCTTTGCATAATCGGTCATGCCGTTGCGCAGAACCGTCAGGAAATTGTCGTCGAATTTCGCCATCGAGACGCCGACAGTTTCCGCGTGAGCGGCCGTCGACATGACGAGCGCCATCGCAGTGCCCAGGATAAACTTTTTCATTTTACTTCCTCCACAAAGCGGTGCCCGGCTGCACCCTCCTCACGCCGGGTTTCCAGCACACTGGCCGAAAACAATTATCAGGGCTGCCAGAAAAAGGCCGAACATCATCATAGGTATCAAGACAATCTCGATGCTGACGACTAGCCCTCCTTCGCCGCTACGTTGACTCGCGCGAACCGAAATTTTTTGGTGCCAATTTGATGATTTAAGTCCGCAGTCTTCAACAGCGCCAATGTCGAGGGTCTTTCATCGAAGACACCACAATAATCCAAAGCCGACACATGCCATATTGTCCAATCTCTTCGCCAGCTGCCGCGTGATCGCGAGGCAACGTGGCGCAGTTTTGGCAGCTTCTATCTATTTCGTTTTGCGGTCCATTCATCTTTGTTTGTAAATCCTCTCATTCTTGAAAGAATCGTCGCCGTGAATGAGAGAACCCTATCAGTCCCCGGATATTTTCAGACCGGTCGAGGCGGCAAGTCTACACTCACCCTCGCAGAGCTCCTGGCTCCGGCGCAGACCTCTCCGGATACGTCGTTGGCGACGACATGTTATCTGCACTTGTCGATGCAATCTTATTTCATGACCATGTCCAATCGCTGGCGATAAATTGTACAAATACACAAGGCGTAAAAACGATCGTGGTCCGAATTCTCGACCGAAAGCTGACCGTCGTGCACCTGCCATGGCGACTCTGTCAGCGTCAGCTTCGGACTTCTTGAACGGCGGTCGAATCCCGCGCGTGCCTCTCTGCGGCCGCGTTAAGCTCCAAGAAGAAGTGATGCATTGAGACAGTAAACTCTGCAAATGCGATCGGCGACGACCGGATTCAAGCCGTGCCGGGCGCTGGTGGACGGATCTGGAATTGAACGGGTGTGGGATCTTTGAAACGGTTGATCATGCCGTGGCTGCCTTGCGGCGGATTTCGGGCGTGCACAGTCAAGCATGCGATTGTGAACGGCGCAGCTGATGACGCCTTCGGTCTGCTGACCAGGCCGCGACCTCGCCCGCAGACGCCGCCCGATGATGGACTTTTATCGCCCGATTGGCGTTTCGACCAGCGAGCGTTGGCCGTAGCCGTTAGAGAGTTGCCATGTCATGCGGCCGCCAAAGACATGAAGTGCGATATATATATAAATATAAAGTAATATATTCCATAGCTCACGGGCTTGTCACAACAGAAAGTAAGATCTGCCAAATTTGAAACGATATACTTTGAAATATACCCTACAACTACCTCTACCATATGCTCGTCATGCACACGCTGATCGGCATCGGATGGGTCGGCCACTGGTGGCTTTGGATCGTCGAGCCGGTCGGAACCGTGGAATTAGCCGCTCTATCATGGGCGCTGATCGAAAAGCGGGCCATGAAACTTCGCTCATCGCTAGTCACCAGACGGCTTGCCGTCGCTTAAACGGGAAGCTCCCGTTAAAAGATCGGAACTCCAATGGAGGCGCGCCGCCCGCTGAGTATCGTCCAACCGTGATTTGGGCCCAGGAGCCTTGTCGTTGATCAGCCCGGCCATGCGCATTGAACCGCAAGACCCAATCCCGCACGATCTGAAGCGTGACACTGCCCAGCCGCGCCGCATTCGAGCGCGAGCCGCCGTCATAGATCGAGGCTAGCGCCAGGAGACGGCGTGCCTGCGCGGCATCCGTGGTCTGGCGCGCCAGACGACGCAAACGCTCTGCGTCGAAATCCTCTCGTAACGAAACCGCTGAACCCATCACCTCCGATTTGCACCAAAGATTCAAATTCATCGCATTTTGGGAAGCCCGTGAGTCGAATTCAGAGCTGGCTGCTCTTGAAGCTGAAAATCGCAATCTGAAACGGCTCATGCTCGTGAAGTTCCGTGGGGAGAACGATAGGCTCAATCCCATGCTTCGCCGTTTTGGTGGCGCATAAGCGCCAAATCCAGAGGTCATATTATGAGACGTCTTCACGGACGCGCGACGCGTTTTTGCTTGGAAGACACGCGGCGATGCGACCTGCGGTAGCTCTGGAAGTCTGCGACATGCCCACAGCGAAAGCATGATCCAAAAAGCCTGATCGTGTTCTGGATCGGAGATATTGGTTACGGTAGCAGGCCCGGGTCCGATCAAGCTCCTATACTAAACGGACGACACCGGCGGCCTGGTGATCTGCCCAAAGTGGAATACCTGGTTTTCATTTTGGCGGCGATCGAATTGACTGCGCAATGATCCCAGCTCTTTTCGACCAACAGACGAGGTCTTTACGGAAGGGGGTGCAACGGATGCAGATCAGAATGTCTTCGGCGTAGGCGGATTTTCGCTTACGGTTCGCCTGAAATGTCGACCACGTTTTCTTTTGCCGAATCGGATATTAGCAAAGGTTATGAAGAGCGAACAACGACGCCTTGCCGCGCAAAAAGCCTTTGACCGTCTCCGTCGCGCGGGATTGCCGACGGAGGAGGATCCGCGTTTCCTCGTATGGATCGAACAATGGATTGCCGGCGAAATTGAAATGCAAGAGGTTCGGGAACGGTATCTTGGGTTCCTGCGAGAACAAGCTTCCGAACTCAAGCGGCGTGCGCTTGCCAGGGGCGCCAAGTTACCTTCCGATCCCGGACCGCAGCCGATCGACGAAATTGGCGTTGGTACACGGAACGTTTAGCGGTATGAGTTAGGCAGGGAACCGCAACAGCTCTTGTCGTTTAGTCAATGCCGACCTGCCACTGAACTTACATCCAGCGGCGGTTAGAGCCTCGGCGGCTTTGAACCACCCCCAAACTCTGGACCAGCTGAGGCTAGAGTTTTCCGGCTTCATTCAGGGAGGCGGGCTGGTTGCGCCTCCTGATTTCATCAGCGAGATCGGCACCTTATTGCCGATCGCACCATGTGGCCGAAACTCATTATACTCTCTACGCCAATCCTCCATCTTTTCGCGGGCATCCGCAAGGGTCAGGAACCAGTGCTGGTTCAGACATTCGGCGCGGAAGCGGCCATTGAACGCTTCAATGAACGCATTGTCGGTCGGTTTGCCGGGGCGTGAGAAGTCCAAGGTGACGCCTTTGGCATAGGCCCAAAGGTCAAGATCGCGAGACACGAACTCAGTCCCCTGATCGACACGGATCGTCTTCGGATAGCCAACTTTCCGGCATACCCGTTCCAAGGTTTGCACGACATCTTCACCTCGATAGCTGTGACGTGGATCAAGCACCGGCACATAGCGCGAGAAGGTGTCGACCACCGTGAGCACCCACAGCTTCTTGCCGGTCGCGAGTTGGTCGTGCACGAAGTCCATCGCCCAGACATCGTTCGGTCCAACGGCCATTTGCCGATCTTCCCGCAGCTTGGCTTTGACCCGTCGCTTCGGCGTCTTGTTGCGCAGTTGCAGGCCCAAGTCCCTGTAAATGCGATAGGTTCGCTTGATGTTGGTCCCCCAACCCTCGCGTTCCAGGAGTACATGTACACGACGATAACCATAGCGCACACGGCTCTCGCAGATCTCACGAATTCGACGTTCCAGACCGGCCTGATCGGCACGGCGAGAGGTGTAATGGTGGGTCGACCGATCGAAGTTCAGTGCCCCACAGGCACGCCGGATCGAGATCATCCAATCCCGGCACATGCCTTTCACCATCTCGCGTTTCCGAGCAGGCCTTAGAGCTTTCGCCGGATGACGTCCTGCAACATCTCGCGGTCCAGCGTCAGGTCCGCGACGATCTTCTTCAACCGCGCATTCTCGTCCTCGAGCTGCTTCAGCTTCTTCATCTCCAGCGGCAGCATGCCCGCGTATTTTTTCTTCCAGTTGAAATAGGTCGCCTGGCTAATTCCCGCCTTGCGGCAGATCTCCGCCACCGACACTCCTTCATCACCCTGCTTCAAAATGAACGCCTTCTGTGCGTCCGAAAACTGCGATGCTTTCATCGTCTTCCGTTCCTTTCCCAGTTTGGAAAATGCACCGGAAAACTCTAACCAAAAACGGTCCAGTTTGAAGGGTTCAGATCAAGGTTCAGATCAGCGTCAATGTGCATGGAAATGAGCGCTTACAGTAAATCTACTCATTTACCTCGCCCAGAAATGATTATAACTGAATTGGTGTCTTCAATAACACTCGCCTCAGTTGGAGCTGGGCCAAGAAGCGGTCCAAACGAATGGAGGCACCGTAAACTTAACGCTGCGAAGACAAGATCTCGGAGTGAGGCTTTGGTTCGTTTGGTGTGAAGGCGCGCGATTTGGCGCCATGCTTGCATGGCAGTTGCTCGCAATTCTCGATGGTGGGCGGATGGAATATCGTTGCAGGGAACGGTAAAGAGGTTGGCGATCGGGGCGTGTACGGAAACGAAACGCTGACGCTGTCGCGCTGACCAGAAGCGCTTCATGATCCTCTCTCGTCGTCGGACGGGTTTATGAGAGTTCTCCGCCCGATTGTTCAGGCCCTTGTGCGAACGATGCTCGACGCCCGGCACGATCTCTCGCTTTGCTGCGCCGCGTAGGACTGCAGCTTGTCGGTGATCGTCACACGCGGCGAACGGCCTTGGCCTCCTGCTGTTGCTTCAAATGGAGGTTATGATGAGGGAACAACGTTGGTGGACGCAGACGGCCCTTTTCCCCGGTGTGCTTGCTATCGCGACATCATGGATCATTCCTTCCCTCTTGCCTCCGTCGTTGTCGTCGTTAACCGTTGACCTTGCACCATCTGGCGTGGGGTTGGCGGTTCTGGCTATCTCAGGCCTGGGACTCCGCATTGGAAACGATTGGCTCTTGCCTTGCGCCGTCCGACCGTTTCCGCATTCTGATCTGGTCTGAGTGGTGGATAGGTATGTCTTCAGAACCCGAAAAGCATGTCGACCAAAGTTCGGCCCGGACTGCGGCCCGTATCTCAGCATCGGTGCATCAGCGTGTTGATTTCGAACTACGTCGGCTGGAGGGTGGCAAGTGGCGGCTTCGGGTCATTTCCCAGCAAGCGTTATATTGGATGAAATCCATGAACGTGGGCTCTGGCGAGGACGAGCTTTATCTCAACCTGATCGCCGCGAACGATTTTCTGAGAAGTGTTCGACGTCACGGCCTCACGACGGAATACATCGGCCCCCTGGGACGTTGTCTGCTGTGAGCCGGTCCGTGTCGCCATTGTTAAATGGGCCCGGAAGCATCCTCTACCGGGCGAGGACGGCATTTTATGCGTTGTCCATCGTTGAAATGAGATTAGGAAACTTTGCCATGTATGTCGCCAGCGGCAGGGGATCATTGTCCAGCACTGGAAACGGTCCGAGCGAATTCCGACACGGCGTGACCGCTATGCCGGAATATACCATGCAGGGAGCGGACTATAGCCGCCAGTTTGCGGGTACCGTATTTGCGCGTTTGGATGCGCAGGATCACACACATTACGACCTCAGCGATTTCGGCTACGTATCCTATGAGGGGCGAGGCTATGCCATCCGCGGCGGCAATCATTTGGCTGGCACCCACATCGTGGGAGCGACGAAGGCCAATTCCGTCGTGGACAAGAACCAGCGCGGCTGGGACCAAGAAAACCTCTACCTCGTGGGTGGCGGCAGTATGCCGATCATCGGTACAGCCAATGTCACCTTGACGCTGGCCGCCATGTGCCTCCGAAGCAGTCGCGACATTCTGAAATGTCTGCACTGAACAAAGACCAATATCCGGTACGCGGAACGAACTGCGGAACTCGACGCAAGCGACACGACGCCGGACTGTGCACCTAACTATATTCCAGGGAGCTTGAGGATGGATCCTTATGGCATTAAGACGCTCGATGAGCTGAAAGAGTTTCTCCACCGTGCGATGCAGCTCGAACATGCGACGATTCCGCCGTATCTGACGGCACTTTACTCGATTAAGCCCGGTGTGAACCGGGATGCGGCGCAAGTTCTCCGCGTGATCGTCGTGGAAGAAATGCTGCATTTGACCATTGCGGCCAATATCCTCAATGCCATCGGTGGCACGCCGGATCTTACTAGGCCAGATTTCGCGGTTAACTATCCCGCCTCGCTCCCTGACGGCGAGACCGACTTTAAGGTCAGCATACAGGCTTTCAGCCGTGAAGCCCTGGCGACATTCTTGAAAATCGAGCGGCCGGCCCGGCGCCCCGAACATCTCGCTGGCAAGGGCCGGATACAACGCAAGAACTCCCCGCATATCACAGCGCTTGGCAGTGATCCGAGGCATGAAGATCTCCATTTTTACAGTATTGGCGAGTTCTATTCGGCAATCGCAGACGGCGTGAAATACTTAGAAGCCGAAGCGCGCCGGGCGGGCACAACGATTTTTATCGGCGACACGTCTCGCCAGATTACCTCGGAATATTATTATTCCGGCGGCGGTGCGTTGTTTCCCGTGACCGATCTGAAAAGCGCCCTCGAAGCCATAGAGCTCATCATGGAACAGGGCGAAGGTGACGGTAGCGGTATCTACGACGATGACGAGCACGAACTGGCCCATTACTATCGTTTCGATGAACTGGTCAAAGGCCGCTATTACCGGAAAGGTGATCAGCCCGACCACCCCACGGGTCCGCATTTGCAGGTCGACTGGGAAGGCGCTTATCCCATCAAACCGAACCTCAAGGTGGCGGAAATATCCGAAGGCTCGGAATTGCGGGAGGCGGCGACCGACTTCAATACATGTTATGGCGAGTTTCTGGAGCTTTTGACGCGTGCCTATAATGGCCAGCCGAGCTTGCTGCTGGAAACCGTTCCGATCATGTTCGAATTCCGTAATATAATCGTTGAACTGATCCGCAATCCCCTGCCGGGGCATCCCGGTAAGTACAGCAGCCCCACCTACGAGATTCCCCACAGTGCCGAACAGGCAGCTGTCACCGGGCAAGCGGAGATGATCGCATGAGAAGACGAAGCTCAGGGTGACGGCCGGAATATGAAGCAGGACTTCCTCGGCGTGGCAGCCTGACCTTGTGGCTGACACCGGAAGCCCTGTCCAAATGGTATGCTCCAAGACGCAAGACCCGCGGCGGCCAGCACCGTTATTCAGATCTGGCAATCGAGACCACCTTGACGCTGGGCCATGGTGTTTGGCTTGCGGCTTCGCCAGGCAGAAGGCTTGTTGGAATCGGTGCTGCGGTTGATGGGCTTAGCGCTTGCCGTCCCGAGCACACCACGCTGAGCCGTCGGCCGCGCGCACGGCGATCTGCCGGGAAGCGGCCCGGAAATCAGGTTCCACCTGCCGGACCGTTGCATGCTCTGGTGGACAGCAGCGGCCGGCAGGTTTACGGCGCGGGCCAGTGGCTGGACGAGAAGCATGGCGCCAGATCGCGCCGAGGTTGGCGAAAGCTGCATCTGGCACTGGATGCCGATAGCGGCGAGATCGTTGCCCATACCCTGACGGATCAAGAATGCTGGCGATGTCTCTCAAGTTGCGCCACTCCTCGACCAGATTGGCGGTCCGATCGGACAGTTCACAGCCGACGGTGCCTATGATGGAAACCCTACATACGACGCGGTCATCGATCATAGCGCGGCGGCGGCTATCGTCATTCCGCCTCGCGCCAACGCGGTCGAGCCAAGCGACGATAGACCTCCCGGCCAACGGAACCGGCATATCGCCGCAATCAACAGTGACGGCCGGATGAAATGGCAGGTCTCTAACGGCTACGGCAAACGCTCGCTGGTTGAGAGGTTGTGACGGCAATCGGGCGATACAAGTCCATCATCGGGCGGCGTCTGCGGGCCAGGCGCTGCCGGGTCAGCAGACTCGCGAACTTCTAAATTCGCGCAAAATATACCGGTCTGATGCTCTCGCAAGTGAAGCGTCTATGCCAGTTTGGAAGGGCGTACGTCAAGCAGGAGAACGTCGCCGAGCTATCGCTGAACAAGACCTTGCTGCAGGGGTGTCTCCTTCGTTCGTGCAAGCGTCATGGTTATCCAGGTGCCAGGCGCGGGCCTCGTGAGGTCACCACCACCAACGGGATGGTCCGCCTCCCCCGCGCAAGCCCTCGGCATCAGCAAGCAGGGAATCGTTATGTTGGGACATTTATGCATGCCGCACAATCGTCCTTCGGAGATCCTGCTTTCGCCCAACTACAACGCACCGGCATAATGATGGACAAAACAGTCGATCAACATTCCGTAAATCTTGTGAAAAAACGGCTTCGTGCCCGAACTATCTATTGGGAACGGCGTGTGCGGATCTGTCATCATGACCTGCTGCAACAGCAATCCACGCGAGCAGGGCCGGATACATTTATGAAACGGCAAGCGTCATTTGCGACGTCGCGGTCCCTTGCACGGGTGAGGCCGCCCAAACATTTTTTAGCCGATGACGCAGCAGGACGGCAACGTTATTCAGGGCACCAGATGCGGCACGAGGTTACCTCGTCCTGTGAATGGGATCGCTCGCCGCGGCGCTTGACCGTCGTCAAATGATCCCACCGGAGACAGCGCTGTGAGGCAAGCAGGATCCTATCCCAAGGAGTTTAACGCCATAGCACTGGCCCACCGGTGTTTTCCGGTAGGGTCGGTTGTTGATGACAATCAACTTACGACATCGTCGTCACCTTGTCGGCTCCGCGACATGCATTCTTCCTCCCCCAATCCCGTATTTTCCGCCCACATCGCTGAAATAGCAGCAAATAATTGTCGTCAGCTCAATCGGCGGCTTGGCATGAATCTTGAGAGCTATTGCAAGGCAGCGGGAGCGACCGGCGCCATCCACAGTGCGGCATAACCGCACCGAACACGTGAAGGAATACAAGCTATGACACATGCGACCACCAAGGAATTCACAGCAGCAATGCAGATGAGCCCGACGGCGGTCAGGGAGGCATTCCGCATCGCCCAGGAGGTCGAAACGGTTCAATCGATGAGCAATCAAGATGACAAAGCGGAAGAGGGCCTTCTTCGTCAAGCGGGTCAGGGATGGCACGAAGGGGTTCGCCAAGGCGGATTACGGCAAGAGGGAGGTCGCCATCGAGGATATCGGCAAGTCCAAGTGGAAGCCCAAAAAGCCTAAGCAAAAAAGGAGCGGCGAAGGACACAAGATGGCACCTTCCACACAATCGGCGAACGCTTCTAAGCGCTTTAATCTCCCTTTGCGCCCCATCGGGGCCGGCGCGCGGCTGATGTCATTGCTCACGATAAGGTGCAGGGATTTCCCGACCGCACCTCCGGCTTCGTGTGGCACGAAACGCAACGGATGAAATGAAGGAAAGTCAGACAACATGACAGATCTAATAGCGTCCATTATGAGCATGGTTCTCGCCTCAACGTTGGTTGGCGCGCAAAGCGAGAGTTCAATCATTGTTGACAGTGCCACCAATGCCATCGCATGGGAAGGGGCGAAGGCTGGCCTGCAAACCCAAAACGGCCCGGTGCAGCCGGGCGACGAGCCCGTCGCATTATCGATTTCCACCCGCTGCGAGACGACGGCAAAATTTGGCTCCAATGATCCGGATGATCCAGTCGACGGCACCGTCAACCAGACCATCACCGAGTGGTTGGCGGCCGGCAACAAGGCCGATTGGAAATCCGACTTCGGTCTGGACGGCCCCGCTCTCGGCGACGCAGAAGACGAAATTGAAAGCGCCGGCTACGGCAAGGATCTCTTCCTGACCGGACTCGAGACCAAGACCCGCGGCATCGATCCACATCGAAAGCAAATACTACCCCACCGCGGCATGTTCGATAATTCCGAGGGCATTCTCGAAAACACCATTTCAGCCGCCGCCAATGCGTTCAAGTACGGTTTCCATGGTGTCGAACTCGATCTTCGCGCTGATAAGAACGGCCATGCCTGGATGATGCACGACACAACACTCGGGCGGGTTACCGGCGATCCGAACAATTGCCTGATTTCGGATGTCTCTACCGAGGAAATCAAGAACATGAACCTCTCGATATGGAATCCCATCACTAGTAACCGCACGCTGGCACTTGACCACAACGGCAATCCGCAAAAAATGGAGGACCTGCAGAGTATCATCGATTACATTCGTGAGAAAAAAAGAAACGGCGACGAGTTCAACGTCCTCATTGACCCCAAGGACGAAGGGTCGACGATCGCAGCAATCAAGATGCTCTCGGCGCCTGAGAATGCTGACGTACGGAGCCGCCTCGGCATCAAGATCTATTCGACCTATGTGCCCACTACCGATCGCGTCATTGCCAAATGGGACAAGAAGACCACCAATGTACTTGATGCGCTGGAGCAGGCCAATGTCGCCGTCCAACCGGACAACAAGCTCAACCTGATCCCGGTTCTCGGCACAGTCGAAGAGGTCCAGTCTTCTCACATCGAAGGCGATTCAGTGACCCAGGCTAGCGATTGGCTGACCTCCTTCGACAAGCTGGGCGACCTGACCATGGTGCAAATCTCCCGCCTCAAGGGAACCGCTACCTTCGACGAGATGAACCAGGTGACCAAGACATTCCGGGCAGCGGGTGAAACATTCGCCAACACGCCTCTCACGATGTCCTATATCTCCGAAGCCTTCTCCGTGAACGGTCAGAAGTTTTACTACAGCCATCAGGGCGTGCCGATCACCCTGCCCGGACGTCCCGACATGGATTTCCGTGCCACTTTCGGCGCGCTTGAGCCCTACGCCGACGTGCTGGTGGCCGACAATCCTTATCTGGAGACGCTCTATGCCGCTGGCTTTATCACCGAAGGCAATCATGCGGACTACTCTTTTCCGATCGATGCACACTACAACCCGGCATCCATAATCGACGCACCGAAGGATATCATTGGCAAGCCAAGCTGGATGAGAAAGTCCACGCCGGCGTCTGATCGATAGCCACACCTACTGAACTGGATGTGGCCGAGTTGCTGGCCGCGCCTTGGGATGCGACGGCCAGCGGCGATGACAGCGAAGGCGCCTTGCCGATGCACAGACGATCCGCGCCATCTTGTTCGCCAAAGCAACAGCGACGACATTGTACGGCTTCTTCACCAGAAGCTCGGCGGCCCAACGCGTCGGTGCAGTTTTGGCCTTGCGAAAGGCCGCCGCTGATCGTAAGATCGCCGAGGACGTGTTCGTCGCCTCAGGCTGAGGAAGTCAATCGGAATCTGTCGCTGATAGCTGGTGCCTCTTTCCCATTCTGGATCCTTCCAGGGGTTGTTTCGAAAGCAACCCGCGGACGAATAGATGCCGGACCCGACATAGGCGGTCCACTTGATGTCGGCATAGTGGACACCGGGCGCCGACCGCGATACTGCTGGTCTCGTTTCCGTAGATGATCCGGTTCAACTGGGTCACTCCGGCGACATAGTGATCGAGTTCGGTAAGGGATGGATTGAGCGGTCGCTCCAGTCATGATGACTCGCAACTATCCCAGTCGTAGTCAACCAGGTGACCGTTGCCGCCGGTGCCGACCCTTCAAGCTCCAGTCGTTGTCAATCTGGGCGTCAACACCAAAGTGAAAAGGCTCATCCCCTTGCTTTCCCAATTCAGCTGGCTGAGCTTGCGTTGTCTTCATAGACAAATTCCTGGGCCTTGATGTTGGCGAGGCCGAGTCCGGCGAAAACGACGATATTGCCGTCGTCGGAGGAAAGCAGAGCGTTGTCTGCGGCGGCCAGTTGCCGCGGATCTTGACGTAGGTCTCGTCAATCCGGACAGAGCCGAAATGCGGCCGCCGGAACTGGCGAAGCCGCTTTTCGATCATCGGCGCCTAGGCCAGAACCCAACGGTTGACGTTGCTATGATCGACCTCGAAGCCACGTTCCCGGAACATCTCCTTAAGATCCCGATAGCTGAGTGGATAACCCAAATACCAGGCAACCGCCTGCACATCGGCCATGCCTCGAAATGCCGGCCATTGAAATCATCCTTCGATTGCCGCTTCAACTTTTCGTCAATAGCATTCAGAATCATAGGCTCGCCCCTCAACTTTCGGAGCGGCATCTCTCTTCCCATGGTCAACATACCGTTGAGCGCCAAAATTTGCGACAGGCCCATGCGCAGCCTTCCTTGGAACGATCAGCTGGGCTTCCGGCCATGTAATATGCCGTCGAAATGTCGCTGAGTACTCTGCGCACGCCGCGCACGCTCTCCGCGGTGACCTTCGCTGCTTCCCTTTTCGACGGACACGCCATTCTTCCGCGCAAGGTCACCTCGCCATTGAGAACCGTCACCTTCACGACATCGTACGTCAGTCCGAGTTCCAGTTCCAAGCGCATTCTAACTGCAGTGGAAAGGGCGTCGTCGCCGATAGGAATGACGGTGTTTGCGGGCATAGACTCTTGCTCCGTTGCGACGGCGAGATCCTATGTCTGGTTTGCCGTTGCGGCGTTGATGCAGATCAACTGGCGGCCACGCCGCAAGCCAATCTCCGCGGCGGTCCCACGGTCGAAGATGATTGAGCGGCGCGCGAGGTGCGGTGCCGGCGCTGTCACATTTTTTGAATGGCAGGCGAGTCAAGGCCCGTGCGGACGGCGTTGTCACGTTGTTTGAATGTGGTCACGTGAGACCGAGCCTGCGCTTTTCAGGCAGGCCGGGCACTCTCGGCTTGCCACGCGGCCATTGCCTGGCGTCGATAGAGTTTCGGACGGCGGAGAAGATCGACACGAAATCTTGCAATGAGCCAACCGACCGGAAACCCTGTCGCGTTTGCTCCCGTTTTCTCAACGGCAAGTGAGAGTTCTCCGCCCGGTTGTTCAAGCCTTTATGCGAGCGGTGTTCAACGTTCGGCATGACCTGGCGTGTGGCCGCCCCGTAGGAGCGCAATTTGTCGGTGATCATACGCTTTGGCGGCATGCGCTGCTTCTTCAGAAGTCGCGTCAGCAACCAGCATTTCTGACCGTCGATGCGCACCACGAGGCGAGTGGCGCGGGGAGTTTCACTCCCACGCTCTCCCAGAACCGGACGTGATACTCTCGCATCATCCGGCTCCCATTGTTCGGCCGTATCCATGAAGCAGGGGCCAATGGGCGAACGGTCGAGGTTGGCGTTGCGCGATGCGCAAAAGCCAATGTCGGGGTCGCCGTTTATGCCTACGCAAGGACTTGTACTTCCCCGAAGCCCATCGAGCCAGGTATTGCTCGACACTCCAGAGCGTAGATTGGAGAGCTGAAGGACAGAACCGACCATAGTAATTGATCCAGCCGCGGATGTACGAGTTGAACATCCCTGCCAGATCATCGAGAGCCTTGTCATTGCGAAGGTGCAAGGACCAACTACGGATCGTGCCCCGTATCGCCTTGAGCGATGTCGGACTGGCCGCATGACCGAATAAATACCCATGCCCCCGGCCTTCTTGCTCACAAGTCTCGGCCGGAAAGTGTAGTCGAGAAAGTCGAACTTATAGACCGGGTGAGTACCTCGCCGACTTTCATTCCTGCAGTAGACGATTTTAGCCTTGTCGGGAGGAAGCGTCAGCCCGCAGTCAGTAAAACGCGCGTCCAGAGTTCCCTGAAGAGCCATCGCCTGGTCCTCGGTCCGACAATGACAGATCGCGTCGTCAGCATACCGCTCAAACGGAATGTCCGGGAAATTCCGACACATCCACATATCAAACGCATAGTGAAGAAAGAGGTTTGCCAAGAGGGGCTGATTACTCCGCCCTGTGGCGTTCCTCGTTCTCTGGCGACGAGATCTCCGTCCGGCATCTGCACCGGCGCTTTCAGCCATCATTCGATGTATAAAAGCACCCGCGGGCAATCGGTGTGCTTGCGCACAGCCCGCATCAGCAGGTCCGGTTCGATGCTATCAAAGAAAGTCTTGATATCGAGATCAAGAACCCAGTTGTAACGCCAGCATCGCTGCCGTGCCACGCTGATCGCATCGAGTGCCGATTTGCCGGGCCGATACCCATAGGAATCCGGATGGAATTCAGGCTCCACCGTCGGTTCCAGATGCGTCTGGCCATCAACACCAGCCGCTCCTTGGTTGGTTCTGACCCTTCGGCGATCGGCGTCACCGGGCTGACGACGCTTGCTGTGCGGTTCATCAAGCTCGGCATCGGCCTGGAGCGCATCCAGCCGGGCAAACCGCAGCAGAACGGCCGCCACGAACGCTTCCATCCGACGATGCTGCCGCTGGCCATGGCGCCGGAGGTCGACCATGCCGCGCAGCAGGCGGTCTTTGACGCATTTCGCCAGAATTACAACGCCGAGCGTCCACACGAGGCACTCGCTATGGACGTGCCTGCTGATCATTACCGATCGTCACTGCGGCCCCCGCCCGACCGCCTGCCTGAACCGGACCTATCCGGCCGAGGCGGCGGTGCGCCGGGTGCGCTCCAATGGCGAGATCAAATGGAACGGCGACCTCGTCTATGTCGCAGCAGCGCTGGCCGGCGAGATCGTGGTGATCGAGGAGAGTGAAGCGGGCATCTGGACGCTACGCTTCCATGCCCATCCGCTCGGCATCATCGACAAGAAGACCAAGCGGCTTGTCCGCCCCAGCGCCCTGCAACCCCGACCAGCCGGCGCAGGGGCGGACACTGGTTTACAAGGGGGAGATCCTCGTGGATAGAGCAAAGCCGTATACGGCCGAACAATGGGAGCCGGATGATGCGAGAGTATCACGTCCGGTTCTGAGAGAGCGTGGGGTGAAACTCCCCCGCGCCACTCGCTTGGTGATTTCCATCGGCGGTCAAAAACATTGGCTGTGGCGCGCCGTTGACCAGAACGTTTGCGTTCTCGATGAGATCGTCCAGACCCGCCGCGATACCAAGGCTGCCAAGAGATTGCTGGTCAGGCTGCTGAAGAAGCAGGCCTGTCACCGAAGCGCATCATCACCGACAAACTGCGCTCATACGGAGCGGCAAAACGGGACGTGATGCCCGCCGTCGAACATCGATCGCACAAGGGCCTTAACAATCGCGCAGAGAATTCTCACGTGCCGCTTCGAAAACGAGAGCGAATGATGCAGGGCTTTCGATCCGTCGGAGGTTTGCAGCGTTTCATCTCGGTCTTTTCAGCAGTCCGAAATCTTTTCGTCGCGCCGCACCGGCGACACTCAGCCCTAGCCACCCATATTCATCGCATCCGCGCCATGGCGCAGTGGAAAGCCGTGACCGCGGCTCTGTCGCAAAACTTTTCACCGAGTTTGCAACCAGTATGGTAGGCGTAGATCCGGGTTGAAGATGAGCAGGCAGATTGAGTTTGCCGATCATGGTTGATTTCAAAGGCAGTCATTACCCGAAAGACGTGATTTTATGCGCGGTATTTCTACGTGAGGTATACGGTCTTCTATCCTGATCTGGAAGAGATTATGGCCGAGCGCGGCGTTACCGTTGACCACGCGACGCTGAACAGATGGGTCGTGAAATATTCGCCCCTGATTGCCTGCCAGGCCCAGCGGGCGCAAATCCGCAACCAGCAGCTCCTGGCGGATGGACGAGACCTATATCCAGGTCAAAGGCAAGTGGACCTATTTCTATCGGGCTGTCGACAAATTCTGCAAAACCCTTGATTTCATGCTTGTCCGAGTACTGCGATGAGGCCGCGGCCAGCGCTTTCTTCGCCCGCACGATTAAGAACAATGGCTGGCCCGAAAAGGTCGTATCGACAAGAGCGGCGCGAACCTGGCAGGATTGCAAAACATCAACAGGCTGCTCCTGTTGTTGTATGGATGGTTCTGGCTGATCGAGATCCGGCAGGTCAAAAACCTCAACAACACGATTGAGCAGGACCACCGGTTTATCAAGAAGCTTACCCGCCCCCTGAAGGGCTTCAAATCCTTCAGTCTGCGTCAGCAACACTGGATGGTATCGAGGTGGCTCACATGATCCGCAAGCGCCAATTTCAACCAGTGGCCGATCGGCATTTCAGCAATTCGCCGCACTCGCTGCATAACTGTGTCCAGCGATGGCCGCTTCTGCGGCCTTTTTAAAATTTTGCGACAAAACCCTTCGTTCGCGCACGGAAGGTCTCCGAGCAGTTTTCCAAAGAGGCGGGCTCGCTGGCGCAGATCCAGCCAAAACCGAACAGGTCACCAAGGTCACTTATAAAGTGATTATATTGCATTGCAGCAACCGCATGCCTGCACTGCGATCTGAGCGCTGGCGTTGGGGCGGCGTCCTGCTATCTTCTGACCATTGAAGCGATGCGCCTCTTCCTCGCCAAGCTTCGTGTCCCAGGTGAACCTATTCCTCCTCCCAAGGGGCGCTTGACGGAACAGCGGACTCCTCCCCCAGCCGCTGTTCAATTAGAAAAGCCTGCCGCACCTCCTCCCGCGGCAGGCTTTCTCGTTCCGAGACGATCAAGCTCTCAGCTCAGTCGCTCAATTAGGCTGTGCGGAAAATTGAGTTCTGGCATGTTGGTCTTACCGCGGCCCCGGTGCGGATCAGCTCTTCGAGATCGAGTGGCTTGCCCTTGGTTACAAGTTTCTCGGCTTTCGCATTCGCCGCCTTCTCGAGCGAGCACAGGGCAGTCTGTGCTCCCCAACATTCGCAGCCGAAAATCTCTACCGATGGGCGACATGCGGTTAACCAGAAAATTTGCGA
Organism: Rhizobium brockwellii; assembly: GCF_000769405.2. Taxonomy (NCBI): domain Bacteria; kingdom Pseudomonadati; phylum Pseudomonadota; class Alphaproteobacteria; order Hyphomicrobiales; family Rhizobiaceae; genus Rhizobium; species Rhizobium brockwellii. Next base: position 61,003 of record NZ_CP053444.1, on the reverse strand, counting down.
CAGGCCCAAATTCTGATTGAGTTCCGCGAAGGAGATTAAGTTCAAGAGCAATCGCTGATCCCCGAACTTGGTTCCTAATGCAAGCCAGACGAGCCGTTTATCTTCCAAGATCCATCTGATGGACAAGCGACACCATTGAACCGAGTCACGCCCTCGAGACTTTGCTTGCTTGTGACGAAGTCGCGGCATCCATTTGGATTGTTTGTACCCGGCCGGACCTGCTCGATCACCCCGGCGCTGCCAGTTGACGGGTTGGCCCACGCTAGCGGATCAGAACCGATCGTCGCCCGTCCCACGGTTTCGGCGATCACCGTTTGGTCAGTGATCGGAACTGCCGCCGCAGCAACCGGAGCACCTGTGGACGTCTGGAGCGGTTCGGTGTTTGAGCAAGCGGTAAGCACCAGCGCAGGGAACACGATGGCAATCTGGATCAGTTTTGAAAGCATTGAGTGATAAACCATCCTTTCGGAGGCTGCAGATGACATCATATTGTGACCAGATGCGGGCGCCATTGACTGCTCATTTCGCGGACAACGACGAAAATCTCGAACAATAGTGCTTCAAATTCTCAAAGACACAATAGGCTGGCTCGCAAATTGCCCCATCTTCAGGTAATCGGTGGCGGTGCGCCAATGGCTACCGCCATTACTCCGTGAGGAGTCCTGGCGATCCTTAAACGGGGTCGGTGTGGGGCAGAGTGACCGACGAGTTTTCGCCAGCATTTCGGTTGAAGTAGCGGACCTCTGAATGCTAGCATACTGTCTCTTAGGACAAGGGCCCACCACTTCGGAAGAACCGGGCGGCAAAGCGCTTGATGCGCAAGCTCCTGAAATCACAAGACCGTCCGCCCCGTGTAGTGATCACCGACAAGCTACGTCCTATGGTGCGGCGAAACGAGAGAGCATACTAGGCCTCAATCATCGTTCTCACAACCGACTGAATAATATTGCGGAGAATCCTCATCAACCCATCCGACGACGGGAGAGGATCATGAAGCGCTACAAAGTATCGCGACAGCTTCAGCGTTTTCGTTTCCATCCACGAACGGATCAGCAGATAAGCAGATCTTCACCCAGCTGGAACATAGTAACGTCCCGGGTTTCGAGCACCGCTAACAAAACTGCGTATCCGCATCTTCAGGCTCAAGCCGCACACCATTCGGCAGCGACGCTGTCAAACATAGGCGTGTCGATGTCTGCCGAGCTTTCCGCCGGGGCCTCCATGCGCGAAGCCTCCTGGAACATTATCTCGCGCATCCAGATGCTTCCGGGGTCGGAATTGTGAAGCAAGGGCCACTGCACAGCCTCCGTGAACCAGAGGGAAGGCAGCGGATGATCGACGATCTGGAGGCGGATGGTGGGTTCGAAATGTCTGACGAGCCGCAAGGGAAGGGTTGCTATCCGATTCGTCCCCTGAAGTAGCATCGGGATCGCGTTAAAGCCCTGGACCACGATTTCGATACGCCGCTTAAAACCGTGCTCTAGCAACAGCCATTGTTCAATGGATGGCTTCAAAGTACGTCCAAACATGGCCGCGACGTGTCCCAGCGACATGAATCGCTCGAGGGAAAGCTTCCCGCGCAGCTGCTGATTGTTAGGGCAGCCGACGCATACGAGCTTCTCCTCAAATAGCTTCGCACTGGGATGAGCGGCTGACATGAACTGATCTGGAAAAATCAAAAAATCCAAATCTCCACTGCGCAGACGCTCGTCCGGATCATCATTGATGTGAAGCAATTCAAAACTGACGCCGGGTGCCTCGCGCGCTACGCGCTTTATCACCTTTTCGAAGAATACGAGCGTCATGAAATCGGACAGTACGATTCTGAAGCGCCGGTTAGATTCCGCTGGGACTAATGGATCCCACGCAATGACAGAGAGCTGAATCTGCAGTAGAGCTTCGCGAACTGCAGGGGCGAGCGCCTCGGCTCGCGGGGTCGGGACAAGTCTACGCTGCTGCATCACAAACAGCTCGTCATTGAAGTAGGCGCGCAACCTAGCGATGGCTGCGCTCATGGCTGGCTGACTAAGGTTGATGCTGCGCGCTGCTGCCGTGAGCTTCCGCTCGGTCATCAAAGCATTGAGAGCGACGAGAAGATTTAGGTCCAGGCCCTTAAAACGCATTCCACCACACCTTGATGGTCCCATCAATATCGGGGCACGATCTCCCTCCTAACGAGTGTGGAGGCGAATGTGACGCCTTCAATGAGAACTGTCTCCACTGGATAACCGCGGACTTGACCGCCGGTACACCTTATCTTCTCGTATTATGGTATGCCATCAACCACAAGTCAAGCTTGCGCGGCCTCTCTGTCTGACACCTCGATGAAGTCATGTACCCGCCGAACGGGACGAAGACGAATATGACGCCGCTCAGGGGCTGGGCGCCGCGTGGCGAACGGCTGTTGGGCCATGCGCCCTTCGGTCACTGGACCGTGGATCATTGACGGCTCGATCAATGGCAAACGCTTCCTGATCTATGTCGAGAAGGTGCTGGTACCGGAGCTCAACCCCGGCGACATCGTCGTCATGGACAATCTCGGCTCGCATAAGGCCAGAACGATCCGCGTCGCCATCCGCAAGGTCGACGCTCGATTGTTCCTCCTGCCGCAGTATTCCCCTGATCTCAATCCGATCGAAAAGCTCTTTTTTCCAAGATCAAGCATGGGTTGCGCAAGGCGCAGGCCCGAACCCGACAGGCCATCGACGACGCGCTGGCAGAAACCCTTCAAACCGTCTCGCCGAAAGAGTGCCAAAACTACTTCAAGGAAGCCGGATATGAACAGACCTAAAACAATCCCGCTCTAGTGACGTTTCAGCCACGTGCCTCGAGAGCCGTCTGCTGCGGCGGGAGTTTCTTAAACATGTCCCACTGAAATAATAAACCCCCAGCCAAGGCCAGGGGTTTTGTCAGCACTCTGAATGTGTGGAATCTCCCGCCGCTTCCATGTTATATTGGATAAGCCGGCCTACGCCATGGCCTTCTGCAGGTTCTGGTCGATCTTCTCGAGGAAGACGGTGGTCGAGAGCCACGGCTGGTCGTGGCCGATGAGCCGCGCCAAGTCCTTGGTCATGAAGCCGGATTCGACGGTGTCGGCGCAGACCTTTTCCAGAGTCGAAGCGAATTTGGCGAGCTCGGCATTGTCGTCGAGCTTGGCGCGGTGCGCCAGGCCACGCGTCCAGGCGAAGATCGAGGCGATCGAGTTCGTCGAGGTTTCCTGGCCCTTCTGGTGCTGGCGATAGTGGCGCGTCACCGTGCCGTGGGCAGCTTCGGCTTCGACCGTCTTACCGTCCGGCGTGAGCAGTACCGAGGTCATCAGGCCGAGAGAGCCGAAGCCCTGGGCAACGGTATCGGACTGGACGTCGCCGTCATAGTTCTTGCATGCCCAGACGTAGCCGCCAGACCATTTAAGCGCCGATGCGACCATGTCGTCGATCAGGCGGTGTTCGTAGGTGATGCCGGCTTCCTTGAACTGATCCTTGAATTCGGTCTGGTACACCTCTTCGAAGATATCCTTGAAGCGACCGTCATAGGCCTTGAGAATGGTGTTCTTGGTCGACAGGTAAACTGGCCATTTGCGCATCAGGCCGTACATCATCGAAGCGCGGGCGAATTCGCGGATCGACTCGTCGAGATTGTACATCGCCATGGCAACGCCGGAGCCGGGGGCGTCGAAGACGTCCTTCTCGATAACCGTGCCGTCTTCGCCGACGAACTTGATCGTCAGCTTGCCCTTGCCGGGGAAGCGGAAGTCGGTGGCACGGTACTGGTCGCCGAAGGCATGGCGGCCGACAACGATCGGCTTGGTCCAGCCGGGAACCAGGCGCGGCACATTCTTGCAGATGATCGGTTCGCGGAAGATGACGCCGCCGAGAATGTTGCGGATCGTGCCGTTCGGGCTCTTCCACATCTGCTTGAGATTGAATTCCTTGACGCGGTCTTCGTCTGGCGTGATCGTCGCGCACTTGATGCCGACGCCGTATTTCTTGATGGCGTTGGCGGCGTCGACGGTGACCTGGTCGTTGGTGGCGTCGCGGTTTTCGACGGAGAGGTCGAAATAATCGATGTCGAGGTCGAGATACGGATGGATCAGCTTGTCCTTGATAAGCTGCCAGATAATGCGCGTCATTTCATCGCCGTCGAGATCGGCGACGGGATTGGCGACCTTGATCTTCTTCATGTATCTGCCTCGTTCGAGCTTCAATGGGGACCGGCGTCCCGAGTGGGTGATGTGATGAGGAGCGCTATAGCCTGAAGCGCTTGGGCCGGCCGGCCTTGCATGGTGCGTTCGCCTGCACTTCGAGAATGTCACCCAGTTCTTCTCTCTGGCGCCACGGGCTGGCCTCGCTAAGACTCGCGTCGTGATCACGCGCTGATCTCGGCTCAGCGCCCCGATGTTGGCAGATCCCATTTATGCGCCAATCATTCGCTCCAGCTCATCCATGTCGGGAACGACAATATGTCGGAAGTTCTCGATGCGGATGATGCGGCTCTTGCGCAGTCTGGTCATCTGACGGCTGACGGTTTCGATCGTCAGCCCGAGGAAATCGGCGATCTCGGCGCGGGATAGCGGCAGGTCGAAGGCGGTGCTTGTTGCCGTTTGCGGTTCGGCATGGGTGGCGATGAGGTCGAGCAGGCTTGCGACCTTCTCCTCGGCGGTGCGCCGGCCGAGCGTCAGCATCCATTCGCGCGCGGCATCCAGCTCCTTCAGCGCCTGATCGTGCAGGCTGCGCTGCAGTTCCGGCGTCTCCGATATCATGCGGTCGAGCAGGTTGCGCGGGAAGACGCAGATTTCGGCATCGGTTGCAGCCTCGGCCGACAGCGTGCTTTCGCGCACGTAAGGCCTGCCGACGAAATCGGGAGCGAATTGCAGACCGACGATCTGCTGGCGCCCGTCCGGCATCACCTTGCAGAGCTTCACGACCCCGCGCATGATGTTCGAATAGAAAGAGCTTTCCGACCCTTGTGCGATGATCTCGCAGCCAGCATCGACCTTGCGGCGCAGTGAGTGGCGGCCAAGGTCCTTCAACTGACCGCTCGACAGTACGCCGCAGACGACGCCGTGCCGCGCCTGGCAGGAACGGCAGGCGACGGGGATGCCAACCTCGAGAACCCCACTATGTGCGACGTCCATATCCTGATCCCTTCGAAACCCACATGTGCCGGGCGTAGCTGCGCATGCCGGGCATGCTGGCCATACCCTAGACGATTACGCCGCGATTGAGGGTTCGGCTATCCTGTTTCTCCGGCACGGCTTGATGATTATCAATTTCGCCGGGACCGCGCTTTGATCCAGATCAAAGTTTCCCTGCCATGGCTTGTTGGAAGCGGCTGCCTCGACGCGAGGCCGTGGACGTCTTTGCGCACGAGCATTTTCCAAATTGCACGATGGTCGCTCGCAACGGCGAACGTTTGAGGTCGAAAGGCATTTCGGGTTCCTTCAGCTGGGTCGCCTTATATTCTCTAGCTGGTTTCCGTTGACAACTCGGTACGCGTAGCTGGTGCGGTCCGAACCCAATTGACGTTGTGTCGGGACTTGCCGGATATCGTGATTTCGTCATAAGCTTGGCCGGGTCAACAGTTGGGCTTCGGCGATCTGACCAAGGACGGTGACGTTCGCCGACACCAAGAACAAGGAACTGGTGGGCAACTACAAGAATGTCGGCAACGACTATCGCCCGAAATGTACGCCGACCCGCGTCAAGATGTTCGCCGTTCAGTCGATCCGGTGCTGGCTCAATCGCATGGGACGAGAGCGCTCTATCCCAAGGTACGTGAACAGACCGTCACGGCCGATTGCGGCGGCTCAAACCGCGCGCGCGTCAGGCTCCCGAAGTTGGAATTGCCGAAAGTGTGAGACGAGACCGCCTTGATCCTTCACGTCCACCCATTATCCGCCCGTACCTCGAAGTGAAACAAGATCGAGCACCGTCTGTTCGGCCATATTACTCAGAACCGGCGGTGTCGCCGGCTCGAAATCGCTTGGCCGCGGTCGAACTGATCGGTGCCACCACGGCAAAGACCGGCCTCAAGGCCGAATAGGCCTGACACCCGCACCTACCACAAAGGGGTCAAGGTCTCCAATGCCCAGATCGCAAAACTCCACATCACCGATGACGCTTTCCATCCAGATTGGAACCATCAGAACTGTCCTAAGTCCGCGGAACTTTCACGAGATGTCAAAGTGGCGATGTGCCCGCTCTGATGAGTTGCGATCCTCAGCAAAGTTCCACAAATATGCCTATGCGATACGTTATACCATCACGCCATAGTCATGCCTCTCCCGCGAGCCGACTGTCGGAACGAACACCGCACCGTCCCCACCGGTACCCCTTGTTGATAGGAAAGAGCGCCGGCCCCCCAACATTGTTGATTTCCGCATGGAACCGAGCGAGGTCAGTATCGTGTGGAAATCCTCTTCTCGGAAATCTGGATCGCAACAACGGTCATCTTCTGGGTTTGTTCACTGAGCCCTGAGCCTGGCGGAACGACAGAAACCGTTTCAGGCTCAAACCAGCCAACAAAATGTAAGGCGGCATACCGAGCGAATAGTGACCACAGTTTAATTCCAAAATGTTTGGCCGAGCTCCGGCGGCCTTCAGCATCTGCATGAACCCCTGTGATATCTCTGGCAGAACAACCTTGTCCCTCTTAGCCAACACAACGTGAAGTTCGAGATCGGGTCTTGCCAAATTGTGCGCGTAATTCTCTAGATTAAGCGGACCCCACGCCCTTCTGAGATCGATCAGCTCAATAACGGGTTCAAGGCTTTCACGTATCGACCGTGTCGCGCGCCCTGTCCAAACCATATCCGCGAGACTTCCCGCTGTAAGAAACAACGAGGCTTTTGACACAGCCAAGTCGTGCGCAGCGATTAAGCCTGCGACCCAGGAACCTAAGCTCATACCAAGAACAGAAATCTCTCGATAGCCTTCGCTTTTCAACCAACGAATGAGTTTTCGCCCGTCCCATACCGCCTGCCGTACAGACTGGATGGTTCGACCGAGATTAGGGCTAAGCATAAAATCGGCGTGCACGGACCCGGAGCGGCTGCGCTCGAAATGATAAGGCATAGCGATCTCGACAACCGTGATTCCACGCTGTGAGAAAAAGTTGGCGATCTGACGATTGCGTGCACTTGCATTCCAGTGATGAAAAATCATCAACGCCTGCTCGAAGGACCCGCTTTCTGTGATTTTTGCCCAGACTACATTGTTCTCTTCGATGTCAGTGGACATGTCCGACGGAAATTTGATCCACCCGTCTTGCCGTTGAAAATGCTGATCGTCCCCGCTCGGTTCATCGAAAAAGGCTGGATCAGCCGCGGCCTGGTCCGCGAGGACACAAAACTCGCCGATACTTCCTATGTTCTTGGCGCGTGGGAAGGCGAGGTTGGCATCAAGGACGAAATCGGTTATTTCCTTGGATTCCTCACCGCGCCTTGCCCGCCGCTCATCCCAACGATCAAGCCAACTATGATACATTCTGATTGCTTCCCCAGTCGCTCGCTCTCCATCGCCCAAGCTCTGGATCAATGAGGCCGTACATCGCGAGCAGCACTGCAAGGCACAGAAGGATCGAAAAGCCTGTAAATGCGTCGATCAGCAGGTAGCTGGTAAAAAGTAACCCTACTGCCGCTGACATCTTCCACATGGGAAAATGAAATCGGCTTCCGGCACCTAGACGGATAGAACCGTAAAGAAAAACGATAATCGTCGAGATAGCGATAAGAAGGCTGCTGTAGTGGGTCGGCATCCTGTAGCTGAATCCTTTGCCCATGTCTTTGCCCTCATACAAAGCTGACGACATATCGGCAAGCAGCCAAGCCACGATGTTCTTTCCATTCGACGCCAAGTAGGAGCTTTGGGCCTTCATGCATACGGCGATCAGAAGACCTAAAACAGTGCACCGAAAAATTCCGCGCATCACCCGTAAGCCGATTTCATGGACATGGTATTGATAATCAATTCGCGGCTGGCTCCTCGATGCTCCTCCGATTTTCCAAAGGTCATTAATCATCGTATGAAGCAAAATGAGACCTACGAAGAAGAGATAGAAGCACAAGCACATGTAGAGATAAGCGAACGCCGTGAATACAATCTCCATCGGCACCGATATGACTTCGGGCCGCACGAGCGCTAACTTGCCCCAATCTATCGCATAGTTGCCACCGCCTTTTACCAACGGGATCAAGCACACACCGATCCACTGAAACAGACCGGCGAACAACACGCAGACTATAAAGACCGCCCAATATGTATACGAAGAAGCATCTACGTTGCGGGCCCAAGCGTCGTCGCTTTCCACACGATTGCCCGCCGCGACAATCCGTAAGCGCCCTTCATTCTTCCAAAACAACAGCAACTCTATGACGAACGCAAAAAACAGTGGCAAGAACACCATAAAGAGGAACGTCCAATTGGGTGCCCAGAGGAAACCTACCTGTTTGACGAGACCATCCGCCCGATTGTAAGTCGCGTTGTGGATCCCCACAATATACGAGAGAAACCCAAGGGCGGTGGCACCCGCAAACACCGACGCAGGTAGATCTAAGGTAGATCCGCGGCTAAATAGCGCCTCCGACCTCCTCGCCAAATTAAAACGTCGGCTCGGCTGATTAGCCTCAGTATCCCTTTCCAGCTTCCCCGGCGACTCCATCTCCTCATCGACGACATTCAATGCCAGATTTGGAACCTCTGCCGCAGGGCTGCTTCCCGCTTTCTTCAAACCTCGCCTCTTCGCCGTCAAGCGAGATTGCGCCGCACTTAGCTCCATTTGCCATTCGCTTGTTGCTACCGGATCATCACACCCGAAGACTCTCGCCAGCCAACGAATATTGGTCGTGCTGATACCCTTCTCATTTTCTTGAAACCAAAGCTGGACCGTTCGCAGATCGACCCCAGTCCGGTTGGAATCGATCTGTGAAATCGCCTCAGCGAGAAGTTCGGGCGTCCATGGGCCTGCGGGAAAGCCATCACTTCCCAACGGCCGGCCCGCTCCCGCCGCGGTCAATTGTTTGAAGAGTTCTTTGAAATCACTTCCGTCCTTCGGCGGAGAGAGAAATAACTTTCCATTCTTTGGCAATGGCTTACCGGCTCTGGTTTCGTTTGGTTTCGGTATATTTCGTGCGTCTGTGCCCGATTAACGGGTATCGCAACTACACGCAACTCCATAGCGATTCTACTATCAGGAGCAAAACTTTGAAGTTGGGATGTTGATTTCAGAACAGATGAGCGGCGAGTGAGAGGAGGAAGCCATTTTGCCGCTCGCTTGTACGAACGCCGGAGATACCTCACCGTTTCCCATCCCATAACCGGGTAATGACGACAATCGCGACCGACTTGTCCCAAGAGGAAGCTGCGCATCATTTCGAAGTCGTGTGATGGCGAAGCTGGCTTCAAGGTTTGGAATTTAGCCAATGAATAATCATGCAAAATATGCAGACAGGATCTTTAGGAGTATCGGTTCAAACGGCCTCGTCATTTTCGAGAGAGATGGCACCCTCCTGAGAAAGACTAGTCCCTCCGGGGATTACATGCTCGGAGATATCAACGAAGAATTCGTTGAAATGTTAAGGCATCTGCGACACCTCGATGCTCGTTTCGGCTTTATTTCGGACGAGCGTGGAATGGACGCGGATGCCTATGGAGGATCAGAATTCGCAACCCTGACCGAACTGCTTGACGCATTACTGAGCATCAGATGTGCCCTGCCGGATTTCTGGGTGACATGGAGTGATGTCCCACATGCAAGCGGAACCGGCCTTCAGCGCGAGGCGGATCGGCAACAGGAGGCTGGCGCCGGAGCGATCTTCCAAGTTATGGAGCGGTATGGGATCGGCAAGAAGGAAACCGTATTCATCGGCAGCTCGACCGCTGGTAGCCTCGCTGCCAACGATGCGGGTGTCTCGGTAATCGACTACTTCAGCAACCGAAGCGAGGGAACCGCTCAGAGTTGGGCCCGAAAGCATGCCCCCAATTTGTCTTCGCCTGAAGCCACGGAGGTCCAGCGACTCCGCGCCGAGATCCAGGCGACGTTGGGCTGGTCCATCGCTGGAGAGCTTAACTGTGTCCAACAGCGCGGTTCGCAGGGTTAGCGGGTGCGGTCCCTGTCCTTCTCCTGAGGCGGGCGAAGCTTGATCGATTTTGGTATGTCGCGATCCTGCTGCCGGGGTTTCGGGCGCTCCCGATTCGAACGATCTGTTTCCGGCGCGTCATGCTCCGCATTAGACCGGGCGATGCGCGATGCGTCGAGAGAACGGTTGTTCGAACTCCTATTAACCACGCCCTGCTCCGCAATATGATCGCGACCGGCACCCGACTTGGTTTCGAGGCTGTCCGAACTCCGCTTATCCCTGCCAGACTCCGTTCGGTCTCGATTCTTGTCAACGCGTGAGTCGAGCTGCAGCCCGACGACTTTGCCGATGATCTTCGTCGCCTGCTCGAAGATTAGCCGATCAGATGGATTGGCAATCTTCGCGGCAACCGTGAGCGCGGTGTTCGCCAGCGTTTCCTTCGCCGCCTTTGCTTGCGCGGCACTAATGGGTGTGGATCGCAGCATGTGGTCCTCGCCTTTCTCTCGTGTGGGATCACGGCCTTCGCGGACCGCTGTTTTAAGCCGCCCATATTCGCGCCGAAGCCCGATGGACAGATCCTGGCTGAGTTCTCGTGCGGTGCTCGGTGCACCGCGGTCCTTGGCAATACCATCCAGCATGCGAATGACGTGCCCGACCGAACGCCGGCTCTGGTCGAACCGCGTCCTGGCCTCCTCACGCTTCGGCGCCGTCGGCGTGTCGCGGAGCTTGGACATTACCTTTTCGACGACGTTCGACGGCGCCGTTGCTCCCATCCGGCGAAACATTTCCCACTCCCATCGTTTGACGGGCGGCGGGCCAGCACGTTCGAGGCGCTTCTGCCGATCGATCGGGATGCCGCGCTCCCGCGCCTTGTCAGCAAAACGGACCCGCCATTCGGCGAAGTCGCGGATATTGGGGTTGAGCATCTTTCCGCTCGCGTTGCGCAGCGCAACGATGACATGCAGGTGCGGATGCTGTTCAAGATCATTGCGATTATGGACGGCATAGGAGTAGCGGTGGCCCTCAAACTGCTCCCTCAGGAAATCTCGGCCTGCCAGGATGAACCGGTCGCGATCAACGTTGGCCGGCCCCGAGAGCAACAGGTGCATGAAGTCCCGCGGCTGGCGGGTCTGCATGAGAGCACCGACGACCTTGCCCTCGGCCGTCAATTCCTTGTGGTCTTTGGTCGTGACTTCGCGCCGTTCTCCGCCGCGCTCGTAACGGCCGCTCTTGCCAGGGCGGTCTCTAAGGTGTGTTTTCGTCGACAGCGTTACCTCCGCCCCTGCCCGTTGCATCGCATGTAGGGTGGCGGTCAGGCCTTTGGGCCCGGAGGAGAATTCAGCGGGATAGCGCGAAACCGGAGTAATACCGGCGCCGCGCAATACCTTGTCGAGTCGCTCATCGATCGCGCGGACATCATCGATTTCTGCAGGAATACGATTGGCGCTGCTTCGATCCGACCTGTCCTTCTTCTCGTGTGCAATTACCAGAGCAAATTGCAGACGGGTCTGCCCCTTCACACCCTCGCTGACGCTGAAGGCATAGGTTCGATCGCCGTCGCCCGGCTGACGGAATCCATCCTCCGCCAGCGAAGCGAGAGCGCGCCCTAAGTGCTCGCGGTTGGCTTTTTCAAGCTCGTAGGTCAGACGGAGAATGTCCTGGCTGCCTTTCCGGTTGCCAAACTCCCTCTCCCAGGACCGGACGGCGGCACTGAGATCGGTGACCTCGCGACCGTCCTGGTCGCGCGCTTTCTCTTCCTTGCTTTGGTAGGCGAGGACGTTGCGGGCCGAACTCGCGCCGGCCCCGTAAGACAAGACCTTGACGACGACCGCATTGTTGCCGGCCGCACGGCTGAACGCCGAAGCAGCTCCGGGATGCTTGGCGGAGGGCAAGCCGGAATTCGTAAACGTCGACCGCTTCGCCGATCCACCGCCACCGCCCCCGCGGCGCCGCAGCTCGTCTTCGATGAGATCGAAATAGCTCGGCAGCCGACGACTTCCGGGTTTAGATGCGGAGCGACTTCTGGACAGGTCGTTCATCGTGGCTCCTGATCAGATCGGCGATAAATGTGGACGGCCGGATGAAGCCAGCGTCGCGGATGGCATCAAGAGCGCTCATGACTTCTTCGAGCTGATGCGCGATCGCTTTGGTACTTTCGGCATGCACACTCTCCTCCGAGAGGAACTCCTCGTTCCGGAAGGCGAGATCTCGTAAAAACTGGTGCATGTTTGCCAGCTGCCGGTCGTGCTCCTCGAGCATCGCCGGAATGTGCATGATCTCCCTGGTGACAATGAGCTTGGCGACGATGTTGACGGAGACATCGAGCCTGCGGGCAAGGGCGTCGAGGTTGATTAAGACCTGAGCAGGCAGCCGGAACATGATGGCCGGTTCGCGCATCGACTACAGCCCCCTCGCCTTCAGAGCCTCGACAATCAGCCGGTGCGTCGCGGAGGACAGTTGCTCGTGACGCTCCAACGAAACTTGGAAGATCTTCGTCAGCACGTCGTCATCGAGATATAGCGAGATACGCTTGCGTTTCGTGGCTTCGCCTGCCGCTGTGGCGCCCTTGGAGGCCAGTCGCTCACGGCGTCGTTTTTTGTCCGGAGTGCGTATTTCCGGTGAACTGACGCTCGGCGTGACGCGCTCATCCTGCTCTTCAGGAGCCTCATCGGGCATTAGCATTTCAAGGTCGATATTGGTCGGCATATAGGAGGTTGCAGTTTCCTCCACCTCCTTGGCCTGATCCTCTCTCGATCGGGCAAGGGCTAGAATGTTGCCGGCCGGTGTTCTTTCCCCCGCCATCTCTCTAAGCCGCCTCCGCCTGCAGGAGGCCGATGAATTCGTTGTTGATCTTCTTGACGAGATCGATCGCATCGAGCACGCTCTCGCTTGCCCGGCGCTTGGCCGATGGGGTCAACGATGGGTTGTTCTCAATGCTGGCCAGCTTGGAATAGAGCGAGCCGAAGCCTGCCCCGACATCGCTGAAATGATTGCTCTTGCGGATGACGGTCTCCACCATGGGAATCCTGCCGCTCGTCAGGATCGCATGGACTTCCGGAAGCGACCTGTTATGTTTGAGAGCGATCATGTCGACATAATTCCAGATCGCCGCGTAAGGGATCGGTCCCTGGGGCCGTTTTTTGGATATCTCTTTCAAAATGGTTGCGACCTTGATCGCTGACGTCGCGGCGGTCGGTTCCGGAATAATCGGAATGAGAACGGCGTCGCACTCGTGATAGACCTCGATCGCGCGTTGATGGACATAGCCGCCAACGTCATAGATCCGAATATCCGCCTCGGGCGCGTCGGCCAACCGGTCCCGAAACTGATCTCCGGGCGCCACTCGCAGGTGCAGCAACGTGCCGTCGGTCGGAAGCAAGCCGCGCTTCATCGAGACATTGTACCAGCGTGTCGACGACTCCTGCTCATCGCAATCGATGAGCAGCGTTCTGTGTCCCTGTTGCGCGAATTCCGCTGCAAGATTGACATTCAGCGTCGACTTTCCCGCACCGCCTTTGAACGTCGAGATAGCAAGCGAAAGTGGTTTGGCTGCCATTGAATTCCTCGCCCTTTGCAACAAAAGTCACCGCCGCTGCAAACTATCTTCCATCGCAGTGGCGGCCGACAGCCTCAGAATTTGGAGACAAGGACGTTGTGGGCTCCGGCGCCCTGCAAACGTGCCAGCTGCCTCTCCTTTAGGCCCGAAATTTGGCTCGCAACTGTTCCTGCCGCCGCGCGGCAATCAGATCATCATTCAGCCTGGTGATCTCGCGTTCTCGGGCTACATCCGCAACCGGATCCCTCGCCAGCCAAAATCGGAGGACGGGCAAGAGCAAGAATATGAAGAAAGCGATCGTGGCAGCTTTGAACCAGGAAGACTGAACATAAAGATCGACCACCCATCGCCACAGCGTTTGCGTCCATTCTGCCGGCAGAAAGGCATACGAAAAGGCCAGGGCAACGCCGTATGCAAGAAGGGACGCGACAAGAAGGCAGACGGCCGAGACGACCAAAAAGTTCGCGATCAATATTAAGAACCATGCCGCCCGAAACGGGAAGACAACAACCCTGAGCGCCTTTCTTGCCGCGGACATTACCCTTCTCCATCTGCACGTTTCCAGTGTCCAACAACACATACTGCAATCCAAGGCCATTTTCCAGACTTGCACTGCAGTATAATTTCGTGCATGCTCGAAACAGTCAACAGGTGACGGATGCGAGGATGAACAATGGCGCTCGGCGGTTCGACCGCCTCCTCTTTTGCACCCTTCTCAATGCCTTGATCGCCCTGCCCTCTGCCGCGCGGGCCGACACGGTCTCGGATTTTGTCGGCTATTATCAGAACGCCTACGCAGAGGGCCGGGATTTGATTCCTGGCCCACAAATACCGCTGGACATCTCATCGATCGCGTCCCGACTTGATCTGCAAACTGTTAGCCCAAAGGCCGCGCTGAGCGGCAGCGCCTTTCTCGGCGCCGATGGTGACGTGATCAAACTAGCCGGCGTCCAGGGTTGCCTCTCGGCCGAGCCACTGGAGTTTGCCGGAATGCCGACGACCTGTGCGATGATTTCGCTTGCCGGCATGACTGCGACGCTCGATGAGGCAAAGGCAGGTGCCGGCGACGCATTTCCTTGCCACGTTTTCGCGCAAAATCCCGGCAGACCGACCGTGCGTTTTGCTGAATGTTTTTTCGTCGAGAATGGCGCGGTTCGATCGCTCTCCGAAGCGCTCATCCGCAAGGGCTTGGCGTTCGCTGCCCGTGACCGCGCCGGTCGGCCTGTCTTCCCGGAATACCTGCAAGCCGAGGAAACCGCACGCGGTGAGCAGGCCGGAATCTGGGCAAACGGCCAGTTCACCCATCCTTACCACCCGGTCAATCCGTCGACCAATTGATGCGGATCGGGCTTCTTATGTTCATTTCGACGATCACAGCTTCCGGTGTCTGTGCTGCCACGACAATCATGCCGATGCTCGCCGACGGCAATGTCGCGCGCGAACCGCATTTCTCGCCATCGGTCGTCCCTGTTCAGGCATCGCAAACCGACATTCCCTCGGCCGTTGACGCTGGTCGCGTCCAACCCGAATTCGTTCCGTTTCCGACGGAGGCACAATTCGAGACGGGCGACACCTGGATCTCCGGCGGCCGACGCTATCGCCTCTATGGTCTGCAGGCCTGTCTCCGGGGAACCAACGTCACCGTCTCTGCCGGCGTTGTCCGGGATTGCGGAGAGCTCGATCTGGTCATGGCGCAGGCGTTGATCCGAGACACGAGGCCCGTCTGCGCGACCATCAAAAATCTCGACCAGAACAACGCGGTCGTCGCATGCCAAACGACGACAGGCCGGCATCGGTACGACCTGGCAACCTATATGATTGCCCAAGGTTGGGGATTTGCCGCCGTCGACAGCGCGGGGCGACTGATTGTTCCAGGTTACCGGGCTGCGGAGGAATCTGCACGTTCGGCGCGCGCCGGACTCTGGGCCTATTCGGACCTACCGCATCCGGTTTCCGTTCTCCAACAACAGGCGGGGGCACAACAATGAGAGTTGCGGCTGCCTCGATACTATGGCTCGTAATGGTCCCGACGGCGTTGCTTGCGCAAAGCCGCCCGTCCGATGTGCCGCGTCAGATCTACGGCAAGGTTCAGGTCGTTGACGCGACCACGTTCGAATTCGTCAAGAGCCGACAGATCGTCCGCCTGGCTGGGTATGAAGCCCCTCGCCTTGAGCAGACCGCAACGAGCGATGGCGTGGAGTGGCCCGCCGGTCAGGTTTCGCGTGCCTGGATGATCCTCCGGACACTTGGGCAGAACGTCAACTGCGCGCCAATTGGCCGCGACACCAACAAGATCCTGATCGCTCATTGCTTTGTCGGCGAAATAAATCTGGCAGCAACGGCAATTGCGGAGGGTATCGGTTACGCATTCAACTACCGCAACGAGCCACAAGTCCCTGCATATTTCGATATTGAGCGGAAAGCCAGGGGGCTGGGCTTTGGAGTCTGGTCGTCACCGGACCTGCTTCCCCCTTGGCTTTACACCGCATCGACTGTGGCCGCAGAGAAGCCGGACGGCCAATCACCAGAAGCCGAGACGGGCCTGCCCCTGCCTTTGCCTGTTACCCAAGCGGCTCGGTAAACTCAAAAACGTGTAAGGAGATTGAATGAACCGCATCTATTGTTCCGTCGTTGCCGCGGCAATCCTGCTCGTCCTCGCTCCGGTCGCGAGCGGCGCGCAAGATAGCGCCACTCCTAATCTGACCGATCAGCGTGATCCGGACTTTTGCGGCGCGGGCGGCGCCGGCTGCGATCCGACGGACGTGCAGCAATGGAAAGCAATTGGCAACAGGCTTGCCGACCTGTCATCGGCAGACCTTAGCCAATACGCTTACGCCTGCGCCAAGCATGCGGACTGGAAGAAGGTCTGCGAGACCGATCCGGTTGCTGTCCTCAAGCGACTGGGCATCGAGGGGTATTGAGGTTCCCGATGGCCAAGCGTCCCGATACCAGGGTGATTGCTGCCGCCATCGCCCTCCTTGCTGGAACAGCGGGAGGATATGCGATCAGTGAGCTGGCGCGAACCGGTCATATCGCAGGCCTGGAAAAAGAGATCGTCCGACTGAAGGAGTCGGCCCAGCAACCGTTGCCCGTGGACGCTCCGAGTGACGAAGAGGCAAGTGCTGCAATCGCGAAGTCAGGCCCTTCAATCAGGATCTCGGAGTGCAAGCCGCGCGAGGCAATACCTGGCGTCACCTGTACCGGCATCATCACAACAACGTCAGGCACCTTTGCCGGCTCGGCGCAACCGGGCGTGCTTTCCTTTGGGAGGATCGACGGTGCCTGGGCGCAAATCCAGTAGTCGATAACGGAGGCGAATTATGAGACCGTTGGTGATTCTCGTCGCAACATTGATAGGTACAGCCCTTGGAACCCCGGTCGGCGGCGCAAAAGCCGAGGACGCCTCGTGGGGATGCCAGGTTCTGTTGTGTTCGGCATCAAAAAATCCGTCATGGCACGGCGTTGCCTATTGCGTTCCACCTATGACAAGGCTCATTGCCGCGATGAAGGACCCGGGATTTTCCTGGCCGATTTGCCATGAGGCTAAGGCCGGCAAGCCGGGGCGGGAAAACTACGAGGATTGCCCGGCCGGAACGACGGTCGGCTATAGCTCGCAAGGCGACGGTGGCTGGCGCGGCGAGCCCGACCAGTGCATCAAAACAGTCGATGTCTGCCGATCACCGATGGAGCGCAATGCCCACACGAGACAGTCAGGTATGACGATAGAGCGCAGTTTCGGCAACGGCCATGATGGCTGCATCCAGCAAGTTGCCACCCCGCGACCGCGGCGCGCTGATCCCTATTTCTTTGATATCCCGAATGACCAAGGCATGAAGGAAAGGTTCTGGTTTAACCTCGATCACTAGTCCGGGCCGATCCCACGCTATGAAGGAGAAAATCAGGTCGCGGTCTCGGGAGCTTTTTTCTTCCCACGGCGGGCTTTCAACGCTTCTATCAGAGAGAGATCGTCTTCGGTGACTCTGAGCAAATCCTCGATAATGACATTCCACTCCCGCTGCATCTTGTCGAGCGTCGACAGCTTGACGTCACGCATGCAGCGGGTCACTTGCGACATATAGGCCTCTGATACGCCGAGTTGTTCGGCCAGATCCTTGTTCGTTAGGCCGCGCTCGGCCTTCAATCGGCGCAGGCCGATTGCCAGCCTTTCTTGAAACGATAGTGCCTTCAACATCGAGACGCCCACTGCGTTGCCGGACTGATCGTCTTTCACACGCGACATGAAACGCCTTCCCTGGCGGAAGATGTGCTCGATACGGGACCAGCAAACGTATTATCCCGCCTACAGAGGGTACTGCCACAGCTGCTGGCCGGGGATTTGTTTGGTATTCTACTGCTCATCCAATGCCTGACGCCGGCTAGAGACCATGATGACCAAGCGTAAACCCTTTGTTGCCTATCTCTTGCATCCAAGCATTCACAACTTTGTTACACGTCTTACACCGCGACGATCACGCCCTGCAAGAGGATGGCAGAGCCTCCTCGGGTCACTGAGCCCCGTAGTTGGGGCACCGTCTTCAATTGGCACGAATCCTCATGGATAGTTCCCTCCATAGATCCGAACCCCTTGCCGTAGCTTGCCCGCCACTTATACTGCAGTTATATTTTTCGAGACTGGGTTCGAAGGAGGCACTCGATGACGTCGCTTAAAAAGCGTGGCTACCGATTTGACTTGCAGCGGCTATGTTTGGCGACCCTGGTTTTCGGATTTGTTTTCCTCCTCGCCTGCATCGTAATCCGAGACAGTCTCACGGTGGGCTACGCGATGATGATCCCGATCTATGCCTTCCTTTCGGCTGTGCTCGAAGGTTCGCGCATCGACAAAGGCAGGGCTTGGAACATCCGAGCTTGGGGAGAGACGATCATCGCCGCAAGCGCCGCCGCCGGTGTGGGATACCTCGGCTATCGGCTCTGGCTCCTCGGCTATTGAAGGTCTGGCATGCGGATCGTCGTTCGCAACAGTCCAGCGCATCCAGTTGCCGACCTGTCCGACCGAGAGGCAACCGCGTTGCGTGCCTGGTATGGCAACGCTGCATCCAAGGAAGATGAGGCTATTGCGCTTTCGGTCATCAAACGCGCCAAAGTGATGGACGGCTGGATTGAATGCGATTGCCTCGCCGCTGGCTTGCAGCCATTGCTCGCACCGATCCAACAGGAGCGTACATTTACGCTGCGACGACTGACCTCGAAGGAGGCGGACCCCCAACAAAATGAAGAGCGTCCAAACCATGCGCAGACATGCCCGTTCCATGTGGACAAGGACGCTGCTCCGCCTCTGTTCGACCGTCGCTATCAGATTCGCCCGCTGCCAAAATCCGAGCGCAGCTATATCGACGCCCTTCCGGCCATTCCCAACCGTCTTGCTGATATCTCGGAGGATGATCCCACCCGATCGAGGGAACGAAACGACCGTCCTTCCAGACTTGCGAGCATCCTGTGGCGGATGCTGGACAAGGCAGGCACGAATGTTATCCCTGCGCTGCAGGACAATCTCGAACTTGCACTAGGAGGTCAGCTCTCAGGGATACGTTCCGCCGCGCGGGAGCTCAGGGTGCTGCGGACCTGGACGCTCAACGCGCTGATGTCGACATGGGCCGCGGATTACTGGGATCCAGATAGTCGTTGGCAGCGATTGCTCTGGACCTCTCGTCCCGACTGGCCGGAGAGCCTTCGGCGAACCGGCTTTATGTTGCTGTTTGTCAAAACCGTGTCGGCGCAGGCGATCATGCCGGCATCGTCCTTGAGAAAGATCGATGTGCTCGGTACAGTCCGCCAGCCATTGCGTGGCGATCCCACACTCAGAGGTCCGTTCCTGACCTTGCTGAACGTCGATTTTCAGGACGATGACGAGGGACCCGTGCGGGCGATCCAGGCCTATGCGCAGCCGGTTTATAACGGCGACACGCTCTTTCCGGTGGAATCGGGATTCGAAAGAGACGTTTCGCATCTGTTGTTCTGGCTGCAGCAAGCTCTTTTCGACGCGGTACCGGACCTTCGCATCAAGATCACCAAGCCGCTGTTCGCATCAGAGACTCCCGCCGGTCTGTGCAGGCCGGACTTCATGTTAGAGGCAACATATGGAGGATCCATCTCGGTGACCCTCATTATCGAAGCCTTTGGGATGGAGACCGACGAATATCGAGAGGCGAAGGAAAGGACTTTGCCGCGCATGAAGCATCTCGGGCCGATCTTTGGGATTTCTCCCAAGGATCTCACTGAGGCGAAGGCCGCAGACACCGCCAGGCGGCTACAAGACTGGGTGATCGATCAGGTTCGTCGGCCTGGATACGACACTTCCCCGACATCCGATGACGACATCCTGACCTGAAGATCAATTTATGATCGCCGTTTTCCTCAGCGTTTGATTGGCCTTCACCGGACAGCGCTCAGTTCGACTCTCGCGGCATCGAGGAGCGCCTGTTGGATGATCACCAGTACCTCGGGTGGGCAAGTTCCGAACATGCGCGAGACGAGGTCGTCAGCCAGCTCTGTGATCGTGGGCGTCAACCTCGCCGGCGCCGACTTGTCGATCGCATCCTCACCATCGCCCTCCAGGTCAACTTCGGCTCCGATCGTTTGCCTTTCCATCTCGCGCTCCTTCACCATCAGCCAAAAGCCGGCGTCAGCCTTGGCGGCAGCGACAATTCGTTCGAGATGACCATTATTTGAAATATCGCCGTGTAAGAAATGTCGGATCTCACCCATGTATCGTTTTCCCTGGCGGATGGGGACGCAGTGTTGCGTCGTTGCGGGCGACGTCGCATCTACTCAGCATGCGCCTCGGACTCAGATTGCTCCCGATCCTCGCCCAGCGGATCCCGCACTAAGCTAGCGAACTGGCGCAGGTAGGCTCTCGAGCTGTCCTCCGTGAGCCGATCCGACAGGCTCTCTATCAAGAGCTCGACATCCGCGTTCAGCTCGACCGGCTCAAGCGCGTTCTCTTCGGCCTGCTGGAAGATCACCTCGTTCAACGCGGTAAGATCTGCCCCGAATACGTCTCTGACCTCCTGCCGCCGAAGAACAGTTGCAGCAGGCCGAGGGCCGCTTTGATCCGACGGACCATTGGCCTGTTTGGCTCGAACGCTCCGATGTGCCGGTGAGCCCGAATAGACATTGCGGCTGAGCTTCTCCTCGTCGATATCGAGACCGATGTCACTCTCGCGAGCGGCTCCAGGCGTTTTGGGTATGCCGCACTTTCGTTGCCCGCTCGCCGAATCCCCCTTTTGCTTGTCTCCCGACTGCTTCTTCTTTTCCGCCTGTACCTCCTCCTCCGCCACACCGGCCTCGCGCGTCTCGTCGAGATCCAGGCGATGACGCAGCTCGTCGAGCGAGGAAATGTAGACGTGGCGGACACCATCCTTGACGACGAAGCGCACGGCGTCGTTGTCAGTGCCTGTCGAGGCCGGGGCCGCCGCAGCGGACTTGCTGTCGTCGATCGTCCATTCAACCGGCTCAATGCAAGGCCTTTTCGCCGGCTTGAACTTCCGCACTTTCGAAAACATCCGCTCGCCGCCGGAATCGAGCTTCATGATGCGCATCAGCGGCATACCGGTGACCTGCAGGATCGCCTCTTCCGGCTTCATCATCATCAGCGTGTTGACGGGAAGAAGATCGACCGAGACCGGCACCTTCGAGATCGATCGCTGTCTTCGGCCGTGGCGATGCGAATAAGACGATTGTTCGACCCACTCCGTCGTTTTGCCAGCAGCCATCGAGACAGCGGTCGCATCTTCCTGGTTCTGGAAATTCATGAACAGCTTGATCGTCGAAGCGCCCATCAGGATCTTTTGGCCGGAGCGCTGGTACAGCCGCTCCAATTGGGCGCCGTCCTGGAGGATGAAGACGAACCGCACGCCATTCTTGCGGATCAGCGGGGCGAGCGTCAGCACCGTATCGATCCGGCCGCCATTGCCGAATTCGTCGAGCATCATCAGCACTTCATGCTCACGGTTGCGCAACGGTCCCATCTGCACGAGCTTGTCGGCCATCTGCTGGATGAACATCGAGATCAGCCGCTCATAGATCTGCATGGCGTTCCAGTCGGCCTGGATGTAGATCACCATCTTCCGCTTTCTGATGGTGCCGATCGGGATTGTGGTGATCGAGGTCAGCGCTTCCACCAGCGGGTTCTGCAGGAAATTGAGCTTGGCGACGATCTCCGCGGCGATCCCCTCCCCGAGCTTTTCATGGCGCCCGGCGAATTTGGTGAGCTGCATCCGGGTCTGGTCGGAGAGAACCGGCTCATAGTTTTCCAATAGCTGGATGATCGCCTTGCGCTCGTCCGACATCGAATTGAGAATGCGATAGAGCTCGCTGAGCGACTTGCGGGTGTCGGGGCATTCGAGCACGAAGCCGAGCATGGCCGTCAACAGGATCCTGGCGCTTTCCTCCCAGAAGTCGGAGGAATCCGATCGCAGACGTTCCGGCAGAAGCATTTGCGTAAGCTTCTGCAGGTCGGTAATCCGCTGGTTCGGCTCGTCACTGATCAGGTCGAGGGGATTGTAGCCGTCGGTGAACTTCGAGCCCGGAGCGAGCAGGAAGACCTCGTACCCCTTGTCCTTGAGATAACCGGAGGTCTCCTCGAAGAGCTCGCCGCTCATGTCGAGGACGACCTGCGATCCCTGAAAACTCATCATCGTCGGGATGACGAAGCCGCGCGATTTGCCCTGTCCCGGCGAACCGATGACCATGACGTGCTGATCGCCGTCGTTGCGCAGCAGCAATCCCTGCTTCAGTCCGAGAACGATGCCGTGCTTGTCGCGCAGCCGAAAATCGGCTGCGTCCTTCAAGGTTGCGAGGCGTGCCTTTCCCATGATCATCCGCTGGCGTTTCTGAATTGCCGCGCCGATCGGAAATCCGACGATGGCACCGGCGGCAGCGAGACCGGCGAGCGCGGCGAGCACCGTCTGCCGGGAGGGTTTTTGATAGGCGCCGGCTGCATCGATTGCGCCGAAAGGAGCCTGATACATCGCGGCCAGATGATTGCCGTAGTAGCTGGCAATCTCGGCATGCTCACCGGCCTTTGTGGCAACGAGATAAAAGGCCACGCCGTAGACGATGACGCCGGCATAGGCGGCGGCGAAGATGAGAGCCGTATGGGCGATCAGGCTGAACATCGACCGGACATGCAGCAGGTAGAGGATCTTGCGCGACAACGCCCTGCCGCCTTTCAGCATCCAGAGGCAAGCCAAGAAAAACAGGAACGGCAAGGCAACCACGAAGGCCAGCAGCGAAATTCCGACCGTGTTGCGGACATGGATGATAGACCAGGTATAGCGCACGGCGTCGATCCAGCGCGCTTGTGCGACATAGTCGAAGTAGGACGAAGATCCGAACGAGGTGATGTAGGCGTCGTAGATCAGCGTGAAGAAGGCGAGCCACAGGAGAACGATTCCGAGCAGTGCGATCGGCAAGGTGAACAACGATGCCCGCTGCAGGCCCGTCCATTTCGGGCGGTCAGTCTCGGTGTGCGTGGATACGCTTGCCATTTTCGTCCACCTCGTCGGCAAAGTAGATCTCGCTGACGCCGCGGCCGCCGGCGGCATCACTCTTCTTCAACTGGACCACGATCGGGATGATCGAGCGGATGTATCGAATGATGTCGTCGCGCTCCATGCGCACATTGCTGTTGAGTACCAGCGTCGACAGCCGGTTGAAGGCGTGGTGCGGCGAGTTTGCATGGATCGTCGACATTGAACCGGGATGCCCGGTATTGATCGCATTCAGGAAGTCGAAGGCCTCGTCGCCGCGCAGCTCGCCCATGAAGATCCGATCCGGTCTGAGACGGAGCGCCGTGGCCAGCAGATCGCCCATCGTCACCCTTGCCTCGCCCTGGCCACCCTTCGAGACCAGCAGCGAGACGACGTTTTCCTGTAGCGGCTCCAGCTCAGCCGTGTCCTGCATGAGGATGAACCGCTCATGGTTCGGAATGGCGGTGAGCATCGTATTCAGAAACGTCGTCTTGCCGGTGGAGGTGCCGCCCGAAATCAGCATGCTGCGGTGATTGATTGCCGCGAGCTCCAGGAAGGCGCGAACCTTGCCGGCCCGCAGCAGCCGCGACAGCTCGATATCGACGTCGTCGATATAGTCGTCTCCCGTCACCTTGGTGAAGCGGAACGCGCCAGCCTTCTCATAGTCGTTCAAATCGAACCGGCGGATGAATTGCTTGCGGATGGAGAAGGCGTGGCCCGTCGCGGAAGTCGGGTTCAGCACGAACTGCACGCGCTCGCCATTGACGAGCGTCGCCGATAGGAGCGGATGTTCAGCGTTGACCGTCTGCTTGGTGAACGAGGCGGCGCGCGATGCCATATGGCGGATTGATTCCTGGTCGAGGCCGTCGACTTGCTGCCTCATCATGCTGAGCTGGCCGATACGCTCGAGCCAGATCTCATTGCTGCGCTGGCAGGAAATCTCAACCACGCCGGGATCGTCGAGGAACGGTCGGATCGGCTCGATGGCCTCAGACAGAAAATGCTGCTCAGCAGAAATCGACGGGCGCGCGTTCATTTGCCAAGCTTCCTTCTGCGCAGTCTCTCAAACTCTTCGCGGACCGGATCCGGATAAAGCCCGGCGAAGTCGAGATCGCGTGTGACGAAGACATTGATGTCGGAGCCCTGAGGAATGTGGATCGTCGGCCGGATGTTGCGGCTGTCCTGGAAAGCTTCTGACGCCAGCTGCTGGATGCCGGACGCAATCGTCTCGGCAGCAATTTCGCGGGCACGATCCTGTGACGTGCTTCCATTATCCTGAGGAATGCTGGTCACCGTTCCATCCGTGTTGACGATCGTGATATTGCGGTCCTGCTTCTGGCCGAGCTGGGCGATGTACTGAGTGGCGCCACCAATCAACGTCATCATCGCCGGCGGCCCGAACCGTTCCCAATACTTGCGGTCGACGACACCCGTCATGCCCGAGCGCCCAAGCCGATCGGTGCCATAGGAGCCGAGCTGCACCGAAACGCCGTCTCCGCGGATCATCCGTGTCCAGACAATCAGGATCCGCTCCTGCCCCCGCTCGACCCCGGATTTATAATCGCCGATTAGGGACGAGCCTGCCGGTATGAGGATGCGCCGGCCGTCGAACGAATAGACGTCTTCCCGTACAATCCCCTTCACCATGCCGGCGAGGTCTGAATTGATCGCCGTCTCCAGCGTGCCGCGGATCATCGTGCCCTGCGGGATCCAGGCGTCCGTGCGGCGGTTCTCGGTTGCGACTGAAACGTCCACACCCTGCCCGCCCATCGCCTTCAGGAAAGCACGATCATTGTCGACCGCGCCGCCGCCGTTTGACGCTGCTGCCGTTTGCGCCCCGGACGAATCACTGGCGCCGAACAGTCCCGCACCCGTGACGTCGGTCGAGGCCCGTGCCGCGCCGTTCCTCTGATCCGATTGATCGAAGACCATGGCGGAAGAGCGAACACGCTCCAGCAGCTTGGCTTGCCGTGCGAGCTCGATGCAGCGGGGATTGTCCGGGTTCTTGCCTCTGGTGCAGTCGACCTCGGCCGGTGGCAAAACGGGAGCAGCCGCCGGAACGACGGGCGCTGGCGGCGGCGGAGGGGGTGGCGGCGGCGCTTCCGGAACGACGACCGTCGGCAAAGGAGGCGGGGCCGGCGTTCTGAACCCTTCGTTCCTGGGTGTCTGGACCGGACGGAACTCCTCGCGCGGCGTCGTGTCGATCGCCGGCTGCTGCTCGCCGCCGGCAAGCAGAAAATAAAGGACGACGCCGACGCCGGCGATGGCCGCGATAACCGCGATCGGCCGCATGAGACCAACGCTGCTCCTCCGGACCGGACCGCCAATGGCGCTGTCGGTGTCGAGCGAATGATAATTTGGATCCGACATGGCGCGCTTTCCTAGTGTTGAGCTTGTTGCGGGGGACCGCCGGCACCGATCCGCTTCGGCGCAACCGCACCTTCGATCGGCGCCGGAATATCGGCGGGAACAGTTCGCAGATTGAACAGGCAGGTCTCGTCCTCGGTGCCATAGCGCAGCGACCACTGCCGCGAGACGGTATCGATGACGATGTAATCGGCCTCGCGGCGGTAGTTCACGAGGCTCTCGCGGCGTTTCCGGTCGACGATGAAGATCGCCGGAATGTCGCCGGTGAATTTCATGAAGGTCTTCAATCCGTCGTCAAACACCCAGAGCGGCTTTGCCGCATCGCTTCCCTTGAAGCCATAGTCGTAGTTGACCTTGTCGCGACGGATGTTCTTGAGGTTCGGATTGCGCGCAGCATCCTGCGCCTGTTTCCAAAGCTCGGCAGTCCCCTTCAGCCCGGCATCTTCGGGATAGGTGAACTGCAGCTTGAAGGTCTGGTTCTGGATCGCCTTGCTGTCGTTGACCCGCAGATCAAAGGAGTAGGTCCGCCTGGTGGTCACAACGGAGAGATTGGTCGAAGCGTCCTTTTCCATTGGCTTCAAGGTCAGGGAACGCCGGTCGGCCGAGGTGAGGATCTGCCAGGAGACAGTGTCGCCGGCAACGACCTGGGTGATCTCTTCGTCCGTGCCGAAGAGGATCGTCGTCACCATCCCGTAGGTGCCGGTCACCAGGAAAACCTGTTCAGCCGAATAGGGTAGCGAGCGCACCCGAGGATCGACCCTTCCCGGACGTGCAACCAGTTCGGCATGACCGACCGTGGTTCCCAGCAGCAGTAAGAATGAGAGCGCCGCCATCCATTTCATCATTGGGCGGGCCCCGACGGCATGGTTTCCGGAACCCTCGCGTATTCAGTGACGACAAAGCCCAGCGGATTGTACAGACGAACCCGGTTGCTGGCGGGAAGATTGATCTGCCGGTAGCGCACCGTGGCAGACCAACGATTGACGACGTCGCCACCGCGCTGGCGCTCCCGCGTCTCAAATCGGACCGCCATGGTCGAGGCATTGAGAGGATTGACCGAGAGGATTTCCGGCTGGATGTCGCCGGTGGCACCAAGCGTCTTCACGGGCCCTCGTGGATTGCTTGGGTTCATCCACGCCTCATACTCCTTGAAGGCGTCCGAGTTCGGTTCCGACCAGAGCGCGATCATGTCGAAGTTATCCGAGAGATAGCGGGGGTCGTAGGTCTCGCGGCGGATGACGTAGTTGCCGACGAAGGAGGCTCGAACGGCCTGGATTTCCGAGACGCTCGACCGATCCTTGTCGAGCGTCGTCACCGTCTCCATGTAGCCGGTGTTCTTGTCCACGATCAGGGGTACGACCTCGGTGCGGACAAGCGGGAAGAGTTGTGCCACCGAAAATGAGAGTATCCCGGCGATAGCCCAGCCGGCCACCGCGAACACAAGCAGGATCAGACCGATCAAGGTCCGAAGCGAGCGGTTCTTTTCGCCCCAGGACAAGTGCCGGTCATAGATTTCCTGCGGCCCGGGGACATGATCGGTCGGCGCAGGTGTTGTCTGTCTTCTGAACAATGCCAAGTGTTGCCCTCGAATAACGGTGTCTCGTTCACTCGCTGTTGCGGCGGCGATTGGTCAGCATCCGGCCAAGCGCACCGACACCTGCCACACTACCGCGGCCGGCAAGTGCGGCCGCCGTCACGGCGCCTCTCGGTCCAGCCAGCATGCCAAGCGCGACGGCTCCCGCCTGCCCGGCCCTCGAATTGCTGGATGCGAGTGTTCTGCGCGCGGCGCTGTAACCGGTATCGAAACCGCCTCCACCCGGCACGCCCGAAATTGCCGTCCCGTAGGAAAAGGTTCTGGCGAAATCCGGCACCTGAAAAATGAAATAGGAGATCAGCGCCAGGTAAAGCACCATGGCGAGCACGATCGCCAGCGCATTTTCCTTGGTCGCCATGTCACCGTTGATGGTGTCCATCATGCCGATTAGAAAACCGAAGGACAGGCCGGCCATGATGTAGGTGAAGAGCAGCATGAACATGCCGTAGGCGACGCCCCTCACCCACGCGTCGAAGACAAATCGCGTGGTGCCGAAGAAGTGGCAGAGGATCGCGATCGGCCCGATCGCCAGCATGACGGCGGTGATCATCTTGGCAAACAGCGTGACGCCGGTGAGGATGAGCAGCATCGGCAGCAGACCGAACACCAGCACAATGAACACGACCACGGCGCCAGTAACATTCGGCAGCCATCCCGACTCGTAAGAATTGAAAAGCTGCATGGCGAAGTCGTAGACCTTGCGTGCCATGCTGGCGACCTGCTGGGCCAGATCGGAACCGGCCGACTGGCCGCCCATTGCCGAGGAAATAGCCGAACCGAGATCCTGTGGCGTCGACAGCACGAACTGGCCGATATTGTCGTAGAAGGTAGCCCAGGACATGACCAAGGCGTAAGCCAGCGCGATCTTGAAACCTGTCACCGCCATATCCTGGAGGGAGACAGCAGACAGTCCGAGTGCGCCCCAGAGGAAGTAGAGGATCAGGAAGATCGCCAGGATGGCTGAGACAAGATTGCTGTGTTGAGCAAACAGGCCCCAGGCCCGTTCAAGGGAGGCTTCGTTGATCTTGTCGAAATATCTGAGCGCATCGCCATAGAAATTGATCGCGTAGCTGACTGGATCCATGTCGCATCCTAATTGACAGGCCGCATCGGGCCGCAATCATCCGTGACGGCTCTCGCCAGCGCCTGTTCCGGCCGCGCTGGTTGCGGCGCTCTATCGTAGCCGAGCGCCGGCACCGGGTTTTCGTCGGCCGAGCATTTCGCCAGTTGTTCGTATTTGCCGCCGCAGCCAGTGAGGGCCGCGCAACAAAATGCCAGGATGAGGGTCAGCCTCACTGCTCCTGCTCCTGGAACGCCTTCAACTGATCTCGAACCGAGGCCCCCTGCTGCTCCCCGCCCCCATCACGCATCACGCTGTCGGGAAGGGGTGCGAAGGTCTTGAGGTTCTGCGACGAGGTGGCGAGCGCCGCCTTGTACTGCTGGTTTAAAAGCATGACCTGGTTGTTGAGGGAACCAACGGCCTCATTGGCGGTCTGATTGCCCTGCAGCACCATCTGGGTGTTTTGTTCGAGCGCACCCTTCAGATCCTGAGCCGTGCCGATCTTCTCGGTTGCCTGCATGAACGAGTTCTGCCGATCCTTGGTGGCGCTGTTCATCGCATCCGTCAGCGCCGTCATCGTCGTCAAGGCATTGACCCCTTGCGAATAGGCCTGGTTGGCGCCGGAGAGCTCTCCACCCTTGACGGTATCGACCACCATCTTCACCAGGTTGAGGCCGTTGATAAGTTTGGCGGCCGTATTCTGAAACTCACCGCTGATGCCGCCGAACACGGCTTGGTTTCCCGACAGGATCCTCCCGAAATCCGGCGCTTGCCCCATGCTGAAGCCATTGCCGGTCGCAAGCTTGGCAAACTGGCTGGCATCTTGACTGCGATCGCCGGTGATCGCCTGCAAGGTCTTCGTCGTGTTGTCCTTGACGACCGAGGTGTCCTGCTGGATCTCAGACGACAGTTTCTTGATGTCCTCACTGAGCGAGATGTTTTCCGAATCCTTGACCGGGACCTGCGCGTAAGCATGCGAGACGGCAACGATGCCAAGGGCTGCCGCGATGACAAATGTCTTCATGTGCCTAACCTCTCTTGTCCGTTCAGTTTGCTGTCGGTCTGGCATCGACGACCGTCACCAGGCCCAATACGGGATCCTGCATCGCCGAAAAGGTCGCGATGGTGCCATCGGCGCGTGCCTGTTCCTGCAGGTCATCGAGCCAGCGCTGGATCTGCTCGGTCGTGGCACTCGACGGCACGGCAAAGCAGCGGGTGCTGCCGGTGTCGACGATCGTCGAAGGGCATTGGATTTGCGCCATGACGAGCGAGCCGTCGAAATCTTTGGAATTGCCGCCACCGGAGCCGCGCAAGTTCGCCGATGACGATTGCAGCCCGGCCTGCAGGCGCTGCAGATATTGCTGGTTCGCTTCAATCGATTTCCCAAGCAGATCATTCCAGACCGATCCGTGCTCGACCTGCGCCTGCGTGTTGCGATCGACAGCCTTTTTCAGCTGCTCACCGCAACCGTTCCCGTAGCTCGCGCTTTCGGGCTCGGTGTTGTCGCCAGCTGGTGGGGTTCGGTCGCCATTCTGCGCCTTGTTGCGGCCGTAGTAGGCGGAGACCTTTTTGACATAATCCTGGGTTTCAGGAATGTCCGGGATCTGACCATTCTGCAGCGACTGGCGATATGGCCCGGCATTGTAGCCGGCGGAGATCAGGTCGTAGCGACTGCCGAACATTCCCTGGAGTTGCTTGATGTATTTGACGCCCCCGCGGATATTATCGCGCGTATCGTAGGGATTGACGCCCACCTGAGCTGCGGTTCCTGGCATCAGCTGCATGACACCAGTGGCGCCGACCGCCGAGCGCGCGGACTGTCGGAAACGCGATTCCTGTTCGGCGATAGCGAGCGCGAAATTCGGATCGACGCCCTGGCGGATCGCCTCGTCCTCGACCATGCGAGCGACTTCCTGCTGACTCGGCGTCCGCTGCGATGATGCCGCCGGTGCGGTATCGCCACTCATGTCATCTGCCGAGCAATCGGCGGGTGCGCCGGAGCCTTGGCCGGGCGCCACGCTGTCCGTCGTTCCGCCCGAGGCGCCTTTCAGTTTCCGGGTATCTGCCTGATAGCCCTGGTACCAGTTCAAGGTCGCCTGCTGGATCTTCTGGCGGGCATTGTCGATGACCGGAACCTGGGCGCGGGTGGCGGCGGGGGCCACCACTGTCGCCAGCGCCAGCACGGCGGCCGTCGCCAGCTCAGGAAGTCTTGCGTTGGTCATCGGACGCTTCTCCCTCCCAGTCGCAAAATCTCGACAGCCAGTTCTTCGGATCGTCTCCGTATTCGTCGAGCAGCATCTCGACCTCGCGAACGGTCTCCTCCCGGCCGGACAAGACCTTGATGAATTCCGGCATGTGGGACATGTCGACACGCGCGATCACGCTGCTCTTCGCCTGCTTGATCAGCATGAAACGCGAGCTCGGGTCGCCGTTCTTGACCCATTCGAATTCGGCCCTCGAGAGTCCGAAATTCTCCATGTAGGAGTGCTCGTCGGCCTTCGGATTGGCAAAGAAGATATTGGTCGACGTTTGCTCGATGATCGTGCGGCTGACGCTGGACTGCACGACGTCGTCGGCCGACTGCGTGCCAAATATCACCAGACCGTTCCGTTTCCGGATGGTCTTGAAGTAGTCCTTCATGGTGCGCTTGAACTCGTCGTCGTCGAGCAGCTTCCAGGCTTCGTCCATCAGGTTGATGATCGGCGCCTTCCCGTCATAAACCTCGTCCAACCGATGGAACATGTAGAGGAGGGCCGCGGTACGCACCGTCGGATCGTCGAGGATCGATGTCATGTCGAAGCCAATCATCGGCCTCGAAATATCCAAATTGTCATCGGCATTGTCGAAGAGCCAGGCATAGGGGCCGCGATCGATCCATTTGTCGAGTCGTGCGATCAGACTGCCTTCGGTCCTCTCGCTTCCAGCGAGCAGCGCCCGCAGCGAGGATAGACGACGATACGACTTGTCCTTCGTCTTAAGGACGGATTTGATCGCGCTACGGATGATCGCTTCTTCCTGTGGCGTCAGGCTCTCGCCTTCCTTCGATGGCTTCAGCATGAAGCTCAAAAGCCGGTACAGGAAAACGCGGTTCTCCTCGGTGTCGTCGAGAAGCAAGGGATTCCAGCCCGCCGGTTCGCCGGGTTCGAGTGTCATGTATCGCCCGCCTGCCGCACGAACCATGATGTCGAGACCACGATCCTTGTCGAAGACGATCGTCTTCAGTCGCGGGCTGACGCGGTAGGCCTGCAGAATCAAGAAAGCCATGATAACGGTCTTGCCTGAACCCGTCGGTCCGAACACCGTCGTGTGCCCGACGTCTCCCTGGTGGAAGTTGAAAAAGAACGGCGTGCCGGAGGTCGTCTCAAAAATGGTGATCGCCGGTCCCCAGTGGTTTCCGTCCGGCTTGCCATAGGGATAGGCGTGAAAACTACTCAAGCCCGCGCAATTGAGCGTCGAGATGAGCGCGCGCCGCGCAATATAGGCCTGGTTGCCAGGCAGTTGCGCCCAGTAAGCCGGCTCGGCGTTCAGATCTTCGCGAACATAGGAGGCGCCAAGCGCCCCAAGCTCGTTTCCGGTCAGCGCCACCGCATCGTCGAGTTGAGCGGTCGTCCTTGCGACCGGCATGATGGTGAGGTGATGCTCGGTGAAGGCAACGCGTTTGCGCGCAAGCTCGTCGCGGGCGATGTCGAGATTGGCCTGCACGCTGGAGCCGCCCTCGTCGGCCTTCGACATCTGCCGATCGAGCCTTTCGATGCGGCTGCGCGCAGCCATGTCGTCGATGAACGACATCGACTGGGTCAGCACCATCTCGAAGGGCAGCTTGAGGATGTAGTCGAGCATGCCGGCGCCGGTCTCGGGCGGATATTCCTTCAGCGATACCATCGCGGCATAGCGATCATCGCCTGATGTTTCGCCTTGGAGATGGATGATCCGGTTGCCGATCGACGTGCGCCGCGCCGGCAGCATCTCGTCGATCGGTATGTTGCCGAGACGGATCGGCCGGACACGGCCGCCGTTCAGCAGCGTGTAGAAGAACTCGCATTGCTCCGAGAACCAGATTGTTCGCGTGCCTTCCTCAAGCATCGTGTCGTCGGAGATGGTCCGGTAGATCGTCTTTCCGTCGCGAAGATCGACCTCGGCGCGCCGCACGTCTCGCAAGACTTTCGGACCGTAGGCGGCAAGCGATTTTTCCAGTGCCCTTGTTGCTTCGACAAGCTTGTCGCGCATCGCACGAAACTGCTCCCTGCGCACGACATCGCCGCCGATGCCCATGACACGGGAGAGCGCCGAACCCTTCTTGAACAAGGGCCGTACAACAAGGGACACATAGGTGTCGTTGACGAACATCTCGTTCCTGGAGATGCTCGACTGATAGACGTCATCGAGACGCCGCATGAAGGGATCGGCGAACGCCGATGGCAGCGACGGCGCTACCTTGCGCCTGATGACATGGGTGTAGAGAGCAAAATTGCCGATCGACGAAATCGCGCGAAAAGCGGCGTTCCGCTGCCGCTGCAGCATGTTGATCGTCTCGATATCGGCGGTCTCGAAGGAAAAGCCGGTCAATTGCACTGTGGAGACCAGGCAGTCGTTCTTCAGTCGGATAATGCCGTTTTCGATCGGCACATAGAACGGGACGTGTGTCGATATGCTGCGGTCGGCGAATATCTCCCAACCTTTCGACAAGCTCCCTTTCAACGATCTCGCCATGGTGCCCATCGATCACGCCCCATAGGTCCTGATGCCACCGCCGAGCCTTCGACCCAGAGGATTGACGCCGCACATGCTGAGGCGTCCGACGATCTCGAAAAACCACAGGTCGAGCTTCACCGTCAGCACATAGAGAATGCTGTGAAGGATCACGAAGGAGACCGGGAACCAAAGGATCGAGCCTAAGATCATGAACACCATCAGCGAGATGAAGCATTCCGCCAGAAAGTATGTGTAAGGGATCCCCATGACCGTCGGCGGCCGTGTCAGAGCGAGGATGACCGGATGGCATTCGATGTAGTCGTCCCCGCCGTCGGTGTTGCCGCTGAATGCCGCCATGATTACGACCCACTGCCAGCGAGGAAGTCGACCAGTTCGGCGGCAGCAAACATGCCGGCAAGGCTTCCCCCGACCCGAAGCAGGGCGCCCCAGGACCAGTATCCGAAGGCTGCGGCCAGAAACATGCCGATGAAGGCGATCGCTCCGACCGAGCGGCCGAAGGGGCCGGTAAAGAACTGCACCAGCCGGTCAGCGGCATTTTGCAGCGCATCAAGGTTCTGCGCCGCCGCTGGTTCGAACTGGCTGACAAGCAGGATCAGGGTGGTCGCCAACACCATCGCGGCATTGCCGAGCCACTTGCGCTTTGCCCTCGAACGCCAGGCGACGCCGGCATAAAGGACTGCCATTGCGATTACATTCATCAATGCACCTCTTCCTTGACGATTTTAACCGCACCGCCAACGTGGGTCGGTCCGTCTTCCTGGGGGGAGCGGTTCGCCGCTGTGAGCGGATCTGCAACAGAAAAAACAAGCATCGGCGACTTCGCGCGGTCGGCAGTTCCTGCCCGGCGCTTCGAGCCGGACTCCGACGGAACTAACAGGCCGCCATGCATGCCCGTAGCGGTCGCCACCGCGCCAACGTAGAACCCGACGACACGCGTGACATAGTCCGCGGTTTCCCGGATCTGCGGCAAGGAGTGGCGAAGATCGACACGAGGCTCACCGGCATTATAAGCAGAGGCGACAAGCACAGGATTGCGATACTTGTCGATGAGAACACGGAGGAATCGAGTGCCGGCGCGGATATTCTGTTCGGGATCGGTGAGATCATTCGCACCAAAGGCTGCGCCGATCCGCGGCATCACCTGCATCAAACCGACGGCACCGGCAGGACTGACGAGGCGTGGATCGTAGCTCGCATTTTCGGCGCGCATGATCGAGAGCACCCAGTTCGGGTCAACCTCTTCCGCAGCGGCGATCGTCACTGCCAGTTTTGCATATTCTTCGGGAATGCCGGAAAGCAGATCAGCTCGAGGCGGCGCCAACGACTGTTTGGCATCCAAGTTTGGTTCGGCCGCCGGATCAATGACCGGTGTGGCTGGCCTCTGGTCGAAAGAGAAGACGCCGATTGGCGAATGCACGGTGCGATCGCGCCGTGCATTCGCAGTATCAGCCGCTTCTCCTGGTAAACCCGCACGCCGGTTATCAAACTCTTCAACCTTTTCCAATGGGAGAGCACTGGCACCAATCGGACGTTCATCGTTCGGCGCGTCAAAGCGCTGGCTGAAGCTGACCCAATCGATTGTCGGCTGTGGCGGCTGCTTGGCTGCAGCGGCCAGACTTGACCCGGCGATTGGGTTCAACCGGGCTGCCACTCTCCCCACCTTCTCAGTCGTGATACCGCCAGGCCCAACAGCGTGAGCAGGCGTTCCTGGATAGAAGGGCAGATCGCTGTCGCCGGAGTTGGAAGCGAAACCGGTGAGCAGAATTGTCGACATTCCAGCAACCCACAGCGTGCTTCGCGACCATGCCTTTTGCGGTGTTTTCACAGGCGGAAGTGGGATTCGTTCCATGGCCGAACCAGTTCATAATTATACTGCGGTATAAGATTTTGAACTGCATTCCGTTACGGAAATCAAGCTTAAAATTTCACTCCGGTATAATTATCGGCAGCGATAGCGATGGCGGGGCGCTCTTTTCCTGAGCAAATTCAGTCGTCTAGCCGCGACCATTTATCTGGCATCCAGCGATATTGGATCTGTTCGCGATCGCCCAGAACACGCGCTAAGCGCACCGCAGTGCCTCCTTTGATCAACACCGGACTGACATCCGTTCCTGATCGAGGCTCATAGATTCGGCAGACGAAATTGGGCAATTCCCTCTGGATCCTCGAGACCGGATAGCAGGACGCGACCTGATAGCGGCTGTCACCGCCACTGATATTAAGACCCGTCTGCTGGACAGGACCGAGGCGTTGGCGTCCAAACCGTGTACCATACTCAAGCTGGCACTCGACGATATTGCTGGCATAGGCTCTGCAAGCGGTGAGGCTGAGGTAAGCAAATGGGACTGGGGGCAGCGGTCGCGTTGGGTGTGTCAGGTCGCCACATCCGGACAACAGGATCAATATAGCCAAAGATCCCGATCGCGTTTTGGAAATCCGCATCGTGTTGCTTTCTAATTTTCCTGCCGATATCCGGCATGGGCAAGGGTTTCGAGGAAGAGATCACGGGCAAGCCGGCAGTAGGGTGATGATGGCTGTGCCAGGTGGAGCTGCGTCAGGACCAGTCCGAGATTGGAAACAGTGGCCACTACGACGGCGAGGTCATCATGGAGGGTGTCACGGCAAATCTCCCGACCTTCGTGACCTTTCACAGTGATGGCGTAGTCATTACGCGCGATGCTGTGCCACAGTTCGACGGTACCGGTTTCGCCGCCTGTACTTTCCGCATCGCAGATCAGCATGAGCGCGTAATCTGGATGCAGCAGGCCGCTTTCCTCGATTGACGTGCCGCCATGGAATTCCGTCAACACAACGTGCGATGCGAAGAGCAGCATCCGTTCGTTGACCAGCAGACGTCTCTGCCCAAGGCGGACAAAGCCGTTCATGGCGACAGAGCGGGTAGCGGCAGGTGAAAGACTCTCCCCGCAGTGCTGGCAGATCGCCAGCAAGTGATCGTTCCTGAATTCGAACGCGTTGTGAAAGCGGTTGACAATGAACTGCTCGACATTCTTCGTTCGACCACCGAGCGACTCGACGAATGCGAAGGCATCAAGCGGTGTCCATGGCCGCTTCAGAACATCGTTCTCAGAGCTGTCGGCAGCGTTGACGAGGCTCGATGGTCCGACGACAATGCCGGCGGACCGGGTCTGTGCGCCGCAGCCCGGGCAATCGATGGATATCGGAACTTTGTACCATTCCTTCGTCAGTAGGGATCGATTGTGTGTCAGATGCAGACCCGGTTGTTAACAGCGTAGAGGGCGCGCAGGTGGTGTTCTGATCTCCGACCTTACCCCTCGCGCAGCGAGCTATACTTATACTCCAGTGTAATATTTTATCAACCAGATGAGGCCGCCTGAGGGCTTCAAATGCTGCGGAGACGACCTGCCGCAACATCCGACGCATGAGGTTTATATTGAGCAAGGGGCGCCGCCCACATCAATGGAAGCACCAAAACCCGATGAAGCGGTCCCTCCCGCTGACGCGGCAGAGTCTTCGCTGCCACAGCCAGCCAGGAACTGCCTCCAAGATGATTGCTGAATAGCATTCACTATCGTCAAACAACGACGAAGCAGCCATCGTTGCATGAACCCTTCCCTCAATCATTTCAGGAGATTCTATGCAGCGACGTCAACAAATCGAGCAGGAGACACGCAAGAAGATTTCCGATCCATATGACGTCGACTACTCCGCCAAGAAGCACGGGATAAGCCTCAAAGATGCCGCTCGGATCATCAACCTCCATCGCTCGGACAGGGACTCCTCTGATCGGGCGGCATACCATCTGAAAGACTCGTGTTGAAGACCGAGGCTCGCCGTAAGGTCGTTTGCCTC
Source organism: Rhizobium brockwellii (assembly GCF_000769405.2). NCBI lineage: Bacteria > Pseudomonadati > Pseudomonadota > Alphaproteobacteria > Hyphomicrobiales > Rhizobiaceae > Rhizobium > Rhizobium brockwellii. The sequence goes on along the minus strand of NZ_CP053444.1, from coordinate 24,319 downwards.
ACCCGCAGCCACGCACAAACGACGTCTTGAACCCGCACCTGCTGATGATCTGAGTTCGCACTGTCGGCGATCTATCCGTCGCGACGTCTGCTCAGCGCACGCCTGGCAGCTTTCCTGCAATTTCTCAAGCAGACGGTTCCCAACGAAATGCCCGATGAACTGGCGGCTTACGTTGGCAAATGGCAGGTAAGAGCCTCCCCGCTAAAAGTAGCCGAGACATCATTCGCAAGATCGCTCATCAGCGCAATCGCCGAACCGCGGATTCGCGAAATCACCTACCGGCTCATACGCGCAATCCGCAAAACGCCGCTTTGCTCAACCACCTATTCGCCGAAATCGTCGATGAGTAATAAACGCGATCGCCGGTTCGCCGATGCGCGGAGTTAGCGAAGCACCCCATCGCCCATTATCCCAGCCGCACAATCGCGGACGAACCTATTCGCTGCTCCACCGACCAGCCCAACCGCCGAAACGCGAGAACGCCGGATCTCTCTTCTACCGATTGGCGAAACGGGGGAATTGCCCGCCCGCCGATTCACCGACTAACGATTCAAGGTGGCGCCGTGAGGAGGTGCCTCTTTCTGCCGCCGAACGAACTCTACCAGGACCAAGTCCATGTCCGGGCAGACCCTACGCCTGCGAATAAGCGGTGACAGATTCCGGCACTGATCACGCCTCTCGGCAATCCCCCCTCGGGCGAAAACGGCTAATGGTATACCGTTAGCCTATCCTGCCATCTCTCAAGAAATCTGTCTGGCCCACCGTGCCCGAGGCGCCGATGCTGTTGCGAGTCGCCAGACAAAGCAACAGCGATCACGGGCTCATTGCCTGTGATCCGCGCCGGAGGAACAGCACAGTGGGCCGGACAGATTTCTTGAGAGATGCTGAAGCAAGCCGTCGTCGTAAGCAGTCGAGAGGACCGTGACCGGAGGGAACGGCCTCGACGACATGCGAACGATGAGACGGCGAGCGCACCGCAGGAGTGGACGCGCACCTGGAGCGGATGCCCGAAGCAGGAGGGCGCAGCGCAAGGTACTCGTCCTCTCCGTCTTGTTTGGGGAAGTCGCGGCAGCGTCCGCCTACCGGCCCGACAGGCCGGGCGGGTCTCAACCCGCACCACAGGGAGAGAGGAGTTGAGGGGAGAGGCGGCAAGTCTCTCCCCTCAAGACCGCGCGCAGGCTCGACGCCCGCGAGCGGTCAAGCCAGCAGAAAAGGCGAGAGACGGCCGTAGCCGCCCCTCGCCGGCGCATCAACCGTAGATGACACGGGCGATGCTGATAGCAATGCCCGCCTCGCTGCGGATGGCGCGCATGATCGGGGCGAGCGTGCCCAACTCGGCGTCGGTGAGGGCGACAAGGCTCGGATAACTGATCTCGATGCCGTCGCAATCGGCCGCGAGCGCATAGTGCCAGTCGCCGCCGTTCACACGGTACTCGTGAGTGTCGACGTCGATTTCGAGATGATCAAGCAGCGTGATCCGGAAACGGGCAAGCCATTCCTCTTCGCCGTGAAGCTGGAAAGCGGCGAGGCCTCCCTCGTCCGGCTCGTTGGCAAGCTGGCGCTCCAGTGCCGTGATGGATTGCACCCGCGCAATTGCACATGCCAGTCCCTCGCTGAGCTTGTCATGCAGTTCCAATAGGAATTCATCTTCGCAACCCAAGCGATTTGCGAGGACGGTGAGCCTGAAGCCCGCAAGCACTGCGAGCTGATGGACGTAGTACCAGTCATTGGACATTGTAGTGTCTCCTTTCCGTCTCTGACGAAAGGAGGCCGCACCGTAGCCGCGAGGGGTCAGGGATCGCGGACGCGACCGCCAGCGGCGGCAAGCGGAGGAACCGATTTTCTGGTGATGGCCCGAAGGGACGGCGACTGAAAATTGGAGGGGCCGCGCAGTGCTTGACGCCGGAGCGGCGGGTGCACAATGGGACGTCAGAGAGAGATAGACCACGGCGCCGCCAGGCGCCGTGTCCGTATCCGGCGTCCAGCCGGCCATGCAGCCTTATCATCGGCCGTAGTCGTGAAACATTCCCGCCGCCGATGCGACAACCGCGAGAGGGGCGTGACCCGAATGGGCGGAGACCGTTTTGCGGGCTCCGTGAGCGACGGCGAATAGCACCGTCCGCCGCAGGCGGCTCGCCCGGATCATCCGCCGACAAGCCATCATCAGCATGAATCAATTGATACCGACCGATTCAAATATGTCGTTGGACGCCGAGACCGCCTTGCTCGATTCTCCGTGCCATGATTGCGCAACGCTACCAGCTCTATGTCGAACGCACCGACGCTTCGAAAAACATGGCCCGCTACTATGCCATGTCGATCGAGCCCAACCTGTTCGGCGAGGCCTGTCTCATCCGTCGATGGGGTCGTATCGGCGCAAGAGGTCAAAGGCGGGAGCATCATTTCGCGCGGGAGGAAGAGGCGGTCAGGCTGTTCCTTCAGCTTTTGCGAAAGAGGCGGTCGCGCGGATACAGGCCGAAACCGCATATCCGGGAAGATGCATCGGGTGATCGATAGCGAAGGGAGTGCCGCGGAGGCAGATGCCATCCTGATGTCGATGGCATGGGAGCGAAACAGGAGTGGGGGTATCCCACCGCTTCCGCCCTTCCCGCAAGAACCTCCGCAGGTTCTGACACATACCGGCGGCGAGCGAAGCGCGCCTGAAGCGCCGGTCGATCCGGCGCGTCGGTCCAGGTGACATGGCGAAAGCCACCCTCAAAAGGGTGGCTCGGCACTGAGGCGCCCTTCCTGTTCTGCCACCAGAACCTCGCGCTCGGCCAGTGCCAGGTCGAGTTCCGCCTCGATCTGGCGACGTTCGTCCGGGTGCGCGTTCCGCAACTCGGCCTGCAGTTCCACGATGGTCCGATCCAGTTCGTTTGTCATTGTCATCGTCTCCTTGACGTTTGTGAAAGACGACGCCCGCGGTCATGGCGGGATGGAGGGGTCAAGGATCGCGGTAGCGACCGGCGGAGCCGGCGAGTGGGGGAGCCGAATTTCTGGTTCGGGCCGCAGGACCGGGCCTGAAATTTGGGGGAACCGCTCGTCCTTGAGGCCTTCATGCCGCCATGGCATACTCGGCCGGACTGAGCAGACATTCCCTCTCCGTATGGCACCAGAGATCCGCGAGCGGGCTCGATGCCCGCTTGCGGATCCACCATGCAGACCTACGGCGATGCCCCAAAGACCCTTCGTAGTTGTGGAAAAACGGGCAAATCGCTGAAGTTGGTGCGGTGCGTCGATGACAGCGCTTGGATCCCCTGTCAGGGATTCTCGCATTAACATTGATGCGGAGAGGAAAATGACTACGACCAATGAAATCGCCGACAAGATCGCCGGCGAACACAGCCTCACGAAGGCCCAGGGAAAGGCGATCGTCGAAGCAGTGATTGCATCGATCACCGAGGCAGCCGTTGCCGGCAACGAGACGTCCCTCCCCGGCTTCGGGAAGTTCAAGGTGAAGGCGACACCGGAGCGCGAGGCTCGCAACCCGTCGACCGGCGCGACGATCAAGGTTGCCGCGGCCAAAAAGTTGGCCTTTACGCCGGCGAAGGCATTGAAGGATGCGCTGAACAAGTAATCTTGTCAGCCAAGCAAAAAATAGCCCGGCGCCGTGCCGGGCTATTTTCGTTTTGCGTTTGCGTCAGCGAGCGGATGTTCCGTTGAGAAGATCCTGGATAATCGTGTCGCTGACCGCGTGATGCGCTTCGCGGGCACGGTCGTCCAGCAGCTTGTGAAGGATGCCCGATGCCAAGGGTATGAAGTCGAAACCGCGTGCGATTGCTGCGGACCGCAGTTGCGACAGTGTTTCGAACTCCCTGAGGTCAGTGCCAAGCCAGAGTCCAAGATCCTCGGCACCTGCGTCCGGAAATGCCTGGAGGAAGAACGTCTGAAGCGGGCGGTCGTAGCCGATAACGGCATCAGGGTCCGAGTGGCGGGATGCGGTTCTGGTGACGGTAATTGTGTAGCGGCTCATGGCGGCCTCCTTTCAATTGGGGGGAGCCGACCCCGATTGCGGGGCCGGCGGTCCGGTTCAGGCAGGGCTGTTCCAGAGGATGACCTTCTTCCCGGGCTCGCCGCCGGGCGCCGGGGCGACGTTGCCGAAGATCACGCCGATCTCGGGCGCTTCGAGCTTCGTAGAGATGTATTCCTCGCCGGTCTGGCGGGAGATGCGGTTCCAGGCCGCGCCGATCTCAAAGCCGGTCTTGCGGTGGATGATGCGGTAGTCCGGGGCTTCTTCGCTCGCCTTGTTGGCGTTCGGGATAAGGGCGATCGGGGCATTGACCCGGATGGTGGCGAAGACGCCTTCGAGAGTGCCGTCGGTCTTTTCGGTGAGGGTTGCGATCGTGGTAGCCATGGGATTGTCTCCTTCGTTGCATCGGGACCATTCCCGATGGCGCCCGAAGAAGGGGCCGCGCCGCAGGCGTCACCGCAGCGTAGCGAAGGGAAACCCCCTTGCGGGGTTGACGCTGATCGCGGCCGGTCCCTTAGAAAGGCGACATAAAGAACGGGAATGGTCCTTGATTGCGACGTCGTCAGGAGACCTCGCCGTGGCGGCCGTTTGCTGCCGCGCGGAGTGCCGCGCTCGTGACATGCGTCGTGGTGTTCGGATCAATGGACCCTGGCCGTCAACCAGTCGGGCACATCGCGAGAGATTGGCACCGTTCTGATCCCATCCTCGTCATCAGAGCGGCTTCGGTCGGCGCGACACTCGAATTATCCGCCTCTCCTGTCGCAACTGCAGTTCTGCGGAGCCGGACCGCCTGACGGAGGTGATTTCAAGGGATGTCGCTTCGGAGGGCGGCGGGGATGCGGGAAGTCTCAGTCGAGGCGGTTGACCCGGCCGGTTCGGCCGCGCGCCTCGGCAAACAGTCTGGCGATCTTCACCATGAAGGGTTTGCTGAAGCGGCCGAGGATGTCCTGATCGGGCTCAATGTACCAGGAGCGCTCGACGATATCGTAGTTGTATTCGTCGACCATGATCCAGCACTGCTTCAGATCGCTTAAGCCCGCACGCTTGCGCTCGATCTCCGGGATCTCCAGAGCGATCCGGCCCGTCTGCGGCGGTTGGGTGGTGATGGCGAGAAGGGCAAGGTGCGTGTTTCCGTCGGCGGCATTGCGGATGGCGATCACGACGCAGACGGGGCGCTGCTTACGGCCCTCGGTTTCCCCGCGCTGCTGCTGCCAGGCCCGTAGGTACGGATAGGAGATGACCTCGCCGGGGCGGAATTCACGGCTCATCGTCGTAGCCTTCGCCGCGCGCCAACTTATCGAGCGCCTCGTCGAACAGTTCTGCATGCTCGGCGGGCATCTCCGAGATATGATAGGCCCGGCGCGGATCGCCGCCGGTGCGCATGCGCTCATAGTGCTCGTAGCTCATCAGCACGAAACGCGGCTTCTTGTGCCGGGTGAGCATCACCGGCTCGCGGCTCGCCGCGTCGGTGATATCGCCGATTTGTTTATTCAAGTCACCTGTCGTGAATTGCTTCATCGCTATCGTGTCCACTTCAGTTTCCATATAATCCATCTTCTCCATGTTTTCCATATATTCAGGAAACCGGCGCTCACGCGCCGTCTCCTGATGCCTGCCAGACCGGAATACCGAGCCGGCGTGTCTTGTCGGCGAGATTGCCTGTGATGCCGTTTCCGGGAAAGACGATCAATCCGGCGGGTATGACCGACAGCATATCGTCATTGCGGCGGAAGGGTGCTGCCTTGGCATGCTTCGTCCAGTTGGGCTTGAAGGTGATCTGCGTCACCCGGCGGGCTTCAGCCCAGCAGGCGGCGATACGTTCTGCACCCTTCGGCGCGCCACCGTGCAGCAATACCATGTCAGGATACTTCGCATGCGCCTGATCGAGCTTGGCCCAGATCCGCTCATGATCGTTATAGTCCATGCCACCGGCGAAAGCGATCTTGGTGCCGGCCGGGATTAGCACCTCGGTCTCGGCGCGGCGTCTGGCCGAGAGGAAGTCACGGCTGTCGATCATCGCCGCCGTCATGTTCGCATGATTTACCTTGGATCCGGTGCGCGGTCGCCAGGAGGATCCGGTCTGCGCCTCGAACAGGTCGGCGGCATAGTCGCGCATGAACTCGAAGCTATTCCTGCGTTCCAAGAGCGTGATGCCCTCGGCGACCAGGCGTTCGAGCTCGACACTTTTCACCTCCGAGCCGTCCTGCTCGCGCTGGCCGGTGCGCTGCGCTTCCTCGTTGCGGTCGAGTTCGCGCTGGATGCGCTCGCCGGCGCGATGGAAGAGATTGGGGACCGACCAGAACAGGTCTTCGAGATCGGGCTCCAGCCGGGTGTCGCCGAGCATCTCGGCGAAGGCGTCGAAGATCGCGGTGATCGATGACTGGACCTGCGGTTCCTCCGGCAATGGCCGTGGGTCGGGCTCGTCCTGGAAGGGGCGATAGCCGAAGACCTGCATCTCGTAGATGAAGCGGTCGGTCGGAGAGGACGCGTGATGGGGCTCGAAGCCGTCGTCGGGGGGAAGGATCAGGTCCATAGTGGTCTCCGTTTCGTGGGCCGCGCCTCTCGCGGCCTGACGGCGAACCCGGTCACGCGGGCCGAGGCCGGAACCGCGAGCGAAGCGCAGCGGCCCAGCGAAGCGCCGGGCGGCGGAGGAAGGGTTTCTTGATCCGCGAGGAATGACGGGCCATCGCATTCGGCCGAAAAGTGGGAACCGGTTTTCGGGGAGCCGATGCGCGGAAATGGCCCGGCAGGGGAAGAAACCCGACCGACCCGCTGAAGGCCCGGAGGCCCGCGTGGTAAGGGTCGCCTCTCGGCAGGCCCGCGGGCGCGAATCCACACGAGGAGCCCGCACCACGGACCGTCCTCTCGCCCACGCCGCCTGCGTCCCGCTCTCCTGCGCCTTCCGGCAAGGCTCATCGGGGCAGGAAGGTCACCGCATCTTCCGGAGTGAGTTGAAGCCGCAGACTTGCGGTCATCTGGTCCGGACCCAGCCAGCGCAGATCCTCGTTGAAGTCGCCGAGTTCCGGCGACAGCACCAACGGCAGGATGCCTCGATCCTGCGCCCTGCGGCTCAATCCCTCGATCCCATGCCGGCCGGCCGCATCCGCGTCGGCGGCGATGTAGAGGCGCCGGCATTCGGGCGGGACGTTGAAAGTCGCGAGATGATTAGCAGTCAGGGCCGCAACCATCGGCATGCCGGGCATCACGTGTGAGAGGGACAGCATGGTTTCGAGGCCCTCACCTGCCACCAGGACAGGCGCGGACGCGTTGACCGGAAAGCGGAAACGGACGCCATTACCGAGCAGTCCGCCGAGCGCGCGGCGGGGATCGTCCAGCTTGGCCTTGCCGACTCCGTTCGGGTCGAGCCCCGGGGACAAATAGGTGCGGTGCACGCCGGTGATCACTCCGGCGTCGTCGGTGACGGCTGCGATCAGGGCCGGATAGCTCGTCGTCCGGCCAGTCATGAAATTGCGATAGTAGCATGACGGGTGGAAGCGCAGGGCCGCGTGGGTCGACGCCCGCAAGATGCCACGCTCGCGCAGATAGATATCGGCGAGCGTACCCGCCAACGGCTGCGTCATTCGAAACAGCCGTCGTGCCTGCTCCGTCGCCGGCCGCTCGACCGGAGAGGCATCACCGACGTCGCCCCTGACGTCTGACACCGGTTCGGGTTGGGGCAGACTGAGAAAATGACGCGCCTCCTCGGCAACGTCACGGAAGTCCACGAGGCCACAGGTCTCGCGGAGGAGATCGAGCAGGTCACCGAACTGACCGGTCGCGGCATCCGTCCACCTGCCGGCGCGCGGACCGACCAGATGCACGTAGAGCGACCGGCCCTTGTTGTTGTCGACATCGCCGATGAGCCAGTAATTACCGGCCCGGCGGCCCGCGGAAAGATAGTGGCGGCAGACCGCCTCCGCGTTTTGCGCGAGACGGCCCGCCAGATCGGAAGCGGAAAGCATGGCAGACCTCCGTCACGACCGGCGCGCAATGTCGATGAGGCGATGACGCTGCATCAGCTTCGACAGTATCTCCGCACCCTCATCTGTCAGCGGCACGAAGAAGCGCAGCTTCCAATTGATCATCTCGGAGAACAGGCCGATAGACCGCAGCCAGTCGCGCATGCCGTCGGTAAAGCCGGTCAGTTCGACGCGGTACTCGTTCATCACACGCACGCGGCGGAGCGTCATGTCACCGGCAAGACCGACAATCGAGGATCCGTCGACCAGCGCCGCCCACGCTTGGTCGCCGCTCAGCACTTGCGTCTGATCGATCCCGAAGTTGCGGCAAAGGCCAGCGAGCCGATCCGGAGCAATGACGCGGCCGACGATCCGCTCGCCGTCATCGGTCTGCAGACGCCGCACCCGGCAGAAATCCTGTGGCAGCAGTTTCCAGATCGGCAGCAGCAATCCGCTGACGATGTGCACCGTGGACGTCGAGAATTCGGGCACGGCGGCAACCTCGGCATCCCAGGCATTTGCGAAAGCCTGCTCGTCTATTTCCTGCCAGCTGGTCTCTTCGAGCTGCCGGACTTCGAAGCGGAGCTCATCCGTCGGCCGGATTAGCGAGACGCGCGGCTGAATGGAGCCGTCTTCCAGCATGATGGAGCGGGTCGGGACCGTCACGGCTGCCCGGCCCGACTTGCCGTTGATCATCAGCTTCGCGCGCGGATCCTGGCTCACAAGGGTCTGAACGTCCTCGAGCTGCATCGGCGCATTGCGATCCCTGCGCTCGATGGTCAAGAGATGCGACCGCGCGCCGGTGACCGGATGCGTGTAGATCAGCCGGCGGTCGGTGACCGTCATGCTGTCTGCGGTGATCGTCTCCAGGCCCTTGTCGTAAATGCCGGCAGCAATCGCCCCCTCGATGCGGGCGGCGAGCAGCTGCTCGAAGGCCTCGAACAGCACGTTCTGCATGGTGATGGTCAGCGCCAGCATGCGATTGAGGAAGGTCTGGATGGGTGGCAGCTCATCCTTCAATCCGCCCTCCTCTGATGTCAGCGACAGGCCGGTGATGCTTTCGAACGTTTCCAGCGAGCAGCCTTCGATCCTGCCAGCATGCAGCAGTCCGTAGAATTGCCGCAGCGCGTCGCGGGCATATTGGGATTCAAGATTGTCTTCGCTGCGAAACATGCCCTGCCCGCCGGTCTGACGCTGGCCACGGGTGATGGCGCCAAGCGTGTCGAGACGCCGGGCGATGGTCGACAAGAACCGCCTCTCCGCCTTGACGTTGGTAGCAATCATCCGGAAGCGCGGCGGCTGTTTCTGGTTGGTGCGATGGCTGCGCCCGAGGCCTTGGATCGCCACGTCGGCGCGCCACCCGGCTTCCAGAAGGTTGTGGAGACGCAGGCGCTGATTTTTTGCCGTGAGATCGGCGTGATAGGATCTGCCGGTCCCGCCGGCGTCGCTGAAGACGAGAATGCCTTTCTCGTCGTCCATGAAGGCGCGGGCCTCGTCGAGATTGGCGCTGCCCGGCCGGTTCTGCACGGCATAGCGGGCGATCGTGCTGCCGTCTTCGCGGCGAACGATGCGGCGCGAGCGGCCGGTGATCTCGGCGACCTGGCTGGTGCCGAAGTGCTGGACGATCTGGTCGAGAGCCGTCGGGATCGCCGCCAGGCTGCCCAAGGTTTCGACCAGTTCGTCGCGGCGGCGTTCGGCCTCCCGGCAGATCACTGGGTTGCCGTTTGCGTCATGAACAGGCCGGGAGCTGAGATTGCCCTCAGCGTCGGAGAATTCCTCGAAGAGCTGCACGGGAAAGGAGTGCATGAGGTAGTCGATGACATATTCCCGCGGCGTCACGTCGACCTGCAGATCGCCCCATTCCTCGGTCGGGATCTGTGCCAGCCGGCGCTCGGTCAAAGCCGCGCCCGTCGAGACGATCTGGATGATGGCGGCATGGCCGTCCTCCAAATCCCCGGCGGTCACCGCGAGCAATGCCGGCGTCTTCATGCTGGTGAGGAGATGATTGAAGAAGCGCTGCTTCGAGCTCTCGAAGGCCGAACGTGCGGCCGCCTTGGCTTGTCTGTTCAACGTCCCGGTTTTGCCGATTATGCCGGACGCCTCCATGGCAGCATCGAGATGGTTGTGGATGACCTGGAACACCTCGGCATAGGCGTCGTAGATGCGGATCTGTTCCTCGGTGAGCTCGTGCTCGAGGATCTCATATTCGACGCCCTCGAAGGAGAGCGACCGCGATGCGTAGAGACCCATTGCCTTCAAGTCTCGGGCCAGCACTTCCATCGCCGCAACACCGCCATCCTCGATAGCCGCGATGAACTCGGAGCGGCTCGGGAAGGGAAAGTCGCTGCTGCCCCAGAGACCGAGTCGTTCGGCATAAGCAAGGGATTCAACGTCTGTTGCGCCGGTTGCCGAGACGTAGACGACGCGGGCGTCCGGAACGGCACGTTGCAGGCGAAGTCCCGCCCTGCCCTGTTGCGATGCCGCCTTGTCGCCGCGCTCAGTCTTGCCGCCGGCGGCATTGGCCATGGCGTGGCCTTCGTCAAAGACGACAACACCATCGAAGCTCTTTGCATTTCCAGTCCCGTCTTTGCCGCTCCCCGCCTCTTGACCTAACCAGTCGACGATCTGCTGAACCCGTGATCGCTTGCCCTCGCGCTCATCGCTGCGCAGCGTCGCAAAGGTGGTGAAGAGGATGCCTTCCTCCAGCTTGATCGGCTTGCCCTGCCGGAAACGGGACAGAGGTGTGACCAGCAGCTTTTCTTGGCCCAACGCGCTCCAGTCGCGCTGCGCGTCCTCGATCAGCTTGTCTGACTTGGAAATCCAGACGTGGCGACGGCGGCCCTTCAGCCAGTTGTCGAGAATGATGCCGGCAGCCTGGCGGCCCTTGCCGGCCCCGGTTCCGTCGCCGAGAAACCACCCACGGCGAAAACGAACGGCATCCTCAACGTCGGGCGCCACAGCCTTGAGATTGTCGAAGGAGGCATCGGCGCTCCAATGGCCAGCGAGGTAACGGGAATGGGCTTCGCCGGCATAGATGACGCTTTCGAGCTGGGCGTCGGAGAGATCACCGTTGGTGACGATGCGCTTCGGCAGGTGCGGGCGATAGCTCGGCTTCGGCGGTGCGACCGAGGCCATCGCAACCGATTCGACCAGCGTGTCAGGATGAGGTTTTGCGTCGGGAACGTGGATCGACTGCAGCCGGTAGGTCTCGTAGATACCGTCAGCAGCGTTTGCCTCATCCTTCGGCCGAGCGTCCCGCAGTTCGTAGGAGAGTTCGATGATCTCGTCATCGACGGGTATCGGACGGACCGTTGCTGCAGGCTGCGCCTGTCCTCCGACCGCGGGGCGATACGCCGGGGCGGCAACCGCTGCTGGACGCATCGTGTCCGCGCGCAGGCTACCGTTGGAGAGCGCACCGATGGAGTTCGACGCCGCCGCGGGCGCGCGGGGCGGAAGGCCGGTGATCCAGGTGAGCAGTGTTTCGAGATCGTGCGCGGTACCCTTCGACGTCACCAGCTTCGAAGGATCGCCCGCCTGGATCTTGTCGATCACGATCAGGCGCGTTTCCTTCGTCGTTCCATGCCGGGCATAGATGCTCCCGTCGATCGCTGCGGTGAACAGGACCGTACCCTTCTCCTGCAGCCGCACGAAAACGTCCCGCCATGCGGGATTGTCGGGAGAGAGGCTCGCGCCGGTGATCGCGACAAGTCGGCCACCGGGAGCAAGGCGCGCGAATGCGGAGGCCAGATGCCGCCAGGCGGCATCTGCCACGCGACCTTCGACGTGAACGCCGGCTGAGAAAGGCGGGTTCATCAGCACCACGGTCGGTCGAATGGAACGATCGAGGTAATCGTCGATATGCGCGGCATCGTGCTGCGATACCGGAACGCCAGGGAAAAGCCGCTGTAGCAGCGAGTACCGGACCACCGCATATTCGTTGAGCGCCAAGCGTGCGCCTGCAAGCTCCGCAAAGATCGCCATCATGCCGGTCCCAGCCGACGGCTCGAGCACCACGTCAGCGGCTATGACGCCGGCAGCACGAGATACGACGTAGGCAAGCGGGATCGGGGTCGAGAATTGCTGTCGTGCCTGGCTCTCCTCGGATCGGCGTGTATGGGTCGGCATGAGGTTTGCCACTTTCGTCAGCATTGCTAGCGTCGCTTGGGGCGACTGGGTTCCGGATACGATCGCGCGGAATTTGCGGAGGAACAGCACCTGGGCGATTTCAGTCGCCTCATAGGCCTCCTTCCAGAGCCAGGCGCCCTCGGCGTCGCTGCCGCCGAAAATCTTGTTCATGATTTGCCGCAAGTCTGTGGTGGCGACAGTTTTGCCCCGTTCCAAAAGAAACATGACTTGGGCAGCAGCGTCCATGAGGCCTTCAGCGCTGCTTGCGACGTGAGATCGTGGAGTGGTGGAAATGTTCTGAGGATGCGAGATGATATTCATCGAAGGATGCTCCAAGAGTGAGGAAAGAACAGCGGAGCCCAGCGTCCTGCCGAAGGTCGGAGGAACGAAATCGGGCAGCCAGGGAGGGATTGGGATCGCCAGCTTGAACTGCTGGCGATCGTCAGGATTAGGTCGTCGCGCTTACGATGAAGCCCGTCGAATCGTCAGGATTAGGTGGCAGATAGGCGTCGTAAGGATTGCCGTCGGCGAGATGGCCGAATGGCGTAAAGACGTATTCGCCATTGGTGCGGCCGACAGCGCAGAGCACGTAACGCGGCTCGCGTGTAGCGGCATCGAGGCATTCCAACAGAGCGAGATTGCCATCGGCTGCGGCGCGCAGCAGCGTGTCGAAGTTTGTGCGGGCATGATCGGGGATAGCCATTGGGTGCTCCAGACAAAATGAGGCCCGGCGCTTGACCGGGCTCTGGGATGACGACGATGGGATTTGCAGACGCGGCCGGGCCTGAGCCAGGGGCGCATGAACATGTCAGGCAGCGCTCTCGAGCAGCTTCTTCGCTTTGCCTTCGAGTTCGAGACGCGTGTCCTGATTGGTCTTGGTGCGCGCCAGCGCGGTGATGCCCTGCACGAAATCGAAGACTGACTCCGGTGGCCGTCCCTCCTCCGACAGCACCATCTCGATCACCTTGCCGGTCTCGCCTTTCGAAAATCCGCGCCGGCGCAGGAAGTTTTCGCGGTCGTCGTCCTCGCGCGCGACGATCCGCTCGCGCGCCGCCCTGATGCCGGCGATGAAGGGCGCAGGCGACGAATTGGCGAAGGTGGTCAGCGCGGGTGCTGCTTCATGCGCGAACCGCTGAGCAGCAAATTTCGAATGCCGGATGGTGATTTCCTCGAAATTCTCCGTGCCCCAGAGATTGCGGTTGGCGCAGACCGCTCGCAAATAGAAGGAGGCGATGCCGAGCGTCTTCGATCCAACTTCCGAGTTCCAGGCGTAGAAGCCGCGGAAATAGAGGTCGGGCTCGCCGTTCGGCAGGCGTCCGGCTTCGATCGGATGGGTGTCGTCAACCAGAAACAGGAAGACGTCGCGGTCGCTGCCATAAAGCGTCGTCGTGTCCTTGGTGATGTCGACGAAAGGATTGTGGGACATCGTCGCCCAGTCGAGAACGCCCGGTACTTTCCACATCGTATCGCCGGTCCCGTTACCGGCGATCTTCATCACCGCTGAGACCAGTTCGTGGTCCCAGATGCGACCGTATTCCGGTCCGGTCACCGCGCGCAGTTCCAGCCGGCCGTCATCCATCTCAAGCGTCTTGACGAGCTCGGCGCGGTGATTGAGCAGGCCATGCTGCAGGTTGATCGCCGCAAGCGGCGCCGGCAGTTGCCGCATATAGGTGGCGGGAGCACCCACGAGGCTGCAAAGCTGGCCGTAGCTCCAGTGGGTCGGTGCGATCGTTTGGCGCTGACCTGGAACGAGAAGCTCAAGCCGCTCGGCATTGTCGCGCGTTGCTTCGACGCGGATCGCAGCGCTTTCGATCGTTCGGGCATGGGCGCGTTCGGCGCGGGACCGGACGGTGTCGTAGAGATCGCTCAGCGACAGGAAGCGTTCATCGTCAGGACGGGAAAACCATTCGGACGAAACGCGGCCGATCCGTTCGCCGCGGGAGATATCGACCTTGAAGGCGGATCGGGCGGACAGGTTGTTGGAGGTGAGAGTGGTCATAAGCTGTCTCCTTATAAGCAGAAACCCGGCGCGATGGCCGGGCGAGGTTGAGAAGGATGCTGGGAAGAGGAATCAATCGGAAGCCAGCCGGCGGTGCGCCGACCGGATTGCCAAGAGCGCCGCCTGGAATTCGGCGTTCCCGACCATGTCGGAAAAATCCATCGTGGTGGCGACAGAGAGGCATGCAGCATGGATCTCGTCGTCGGTCACCGCCTCGGATGTTAAACCCTTAAAGCTCGGGTCGACTTCGAGCACCGCGGTGATTGCGTCGCGCACACCACCCTCCTGCAGCCTGACCAGGACGTGGGAAGGCTTTGGCGGATTGACCGGCTTCTTCAGGATCCGGGTCTCCGGCGAGAATGGCTTCTCCTCGTGTAATCGCCCAGGCAGATCGAGCGAGCCAATCGAGCGACGTGGCCGGGCAGCACCGACATCATCGAACAGGATCTTCAGCAATCCGAGCAGGATCTCGAAGTGACGCGCCCGGCGCTGAACAGGTTCGTTGAATTGCTGGGGGATCTGGATCGGCGGACCCGCATAGGCCGCATGTGCACCGTCCCAGATGCCGGTGACATGAATTGCGCCCGAGGAATCGAAGTCCGTCTCGGCGATATCCCAAGTGTCGTCCTCGATAGCGGCACGGCAGGCCGCGTCCAGCGTGTCAGCGGAATGGGTGCGATGCCGGAAGACCGGCAGGTGATAGGTGGTCTCGATGGTGAAGTCAGGCATAGGTGCCTCCTGAAACGGAAAAGCCCGGCGCGATGGCCGGGCTATTGGGAAAAGGACCCGACCGCAATGACGATCGGGTCAGGCTGAGTCGGGTCACTATTCGGCGGCGGCGAGATGCTCGCCGCCGATCTCCCTCTCCGTATCGCCGGTGTCGTCGTCCGACGTTTCCGGCTCATCGAGCAGGAAGACCGGTAGGTCCTGAGCTTCGAAGATTGTCTCGCCCTCGTCGGACCCGATGGTGTCTCCGACAGCGTTGTGTTCGATGGTGCCTCCCTCGACCATCATGCGAAGGGGTTCAGGCAACCAACTGCTGCCTGTCATCAGCCGTTCGGCCTCGCGGGCCATGTCGGTCTTCTTGAGATGGCCAATCAGCTCCGCCGCCTGGTCACCCTTGGCTTCTCGAACTGCCTGCAGGATGCGGGCCTTGGTGACGCGGCCGAGATAGTTGTCGGCGGTCGACGTCCAACCGGCTTCCACCATGTCGAAACCGATCGAGCGGGCCAGCTGCTCAGCGTGGGCAATCGCCCGAGCCCGCTTGTTCCAGGGTTCGATCACCGCGTTGACCGACAAGGAGGTGCAATGCGCGAACAATGCCTGGCGGCTGACCTCGTCGAGCTTGATCAGGAAATCCCAGAGATCGTTTGGATCTTTGGGAAGATCCTGGCCCCAGCCATCGTGCCGCTGATCGATCTCCTTCGCCCAGACTGTATCGCCGAGGCCGGGCGTCTGGCTGAAGCGAGCGCTTTGCAGCGTCACCTCCAGGCACGAATCGGAACCATAGACGTAGAAGGTCTTCAGGACGAGGGCATGCAGCACGCCGATAAAGGCGATGACAGGATTGTTTGCCAACGCATTGCGTAGCGCGACGGTGCGCGCCGCCGTCAGATCGAGAACCAGACGGTCCGGAAGCGGCTTGATCGCTTCGTCCTCGTCGTCCGGT
Source organism: Rhizobium brockwellii (assembly GCF_000769405.2). Taxonomy (NCBI): domain Bacteria; kingdom Pseudomonadati; phylum Pseudomonadota; class Alphaproteobacteria; order Hyphomicrobiales; family Rhizobiaceae; genus Rhizobium; species Rhizobium brockwellii. The sequence goes on along the minus strand of NZ_CP053444.1, from coordinate 8,597 downwards.
TGGGTGTCCTCGCCGCCGGCCGCGCCGGTTACCGCAAGAGCACTGCCATGATCGGCACGACCGTCGCCGCCATCAGTCGACGGATCGACCTCAGCCTGCGGCTCGTCCTCGGGACGCACGAAGCCTCGTTCGATCTTGATCTCGCCACTGGCGCCGAGCGACACGAAGACGCCGCCGCGAGCAATATCCTGAGGATCGAAGACGAATGGCCGGTCGTTGAGCCGGTCGAGTTCGCTGCCGAGTTCCTCGAGCTCCTGTTCGGTCGCTTCCGAGTATTCGTTTGCCTCCGCATACTCTGCATCGAGCTTGTCGTATTCGGCGCGGGTCGCGTCATAGCGGGCCAGTTCATCTTCAGTCATTTCGGCCTGCTCGCCATAGACGCGGCGCAGGCCGGACGTGTGGCCGTAAGGGAAGTCGAAGGCGGCTTCGACCCATTTCCAGCCCCCGCTTATCCGAATTGCCTCGGCGTCAGCCTTGAGCTTTTCCATCACAAGCTGCTCCAGCAGCGCCGGATCCTGCAGCCAGCCGCCCTGGTCCTGCTCGAACAGATCGCGCATGGTCACACCGCCTGCGGCCTCGTAGGCATCGATGCCGACATAGACGGCGCGGCGGTCGCTGGCACGGATTGCGGTTTCGGTCAGCAGCCGACGGACGTAATAGGGCTCGCGGCTATGCGAACGCGAGATCGTGTCCCAGACTTGCTCCTGGCGAACGTGGTCGTTGGTGATTGAGAACGCCATGATCTGTTCGAGCGTCATCTCATCCTCGGCATAAAGATCGAGAAGCCGCGGTGAGACGGATGCCAACCGAAGCCGCTGCCTGACCGTCGCGACCGAAACGAAGAAGCGCGCGGCGATCTCCTCTTCGCCAAGCCCCTGCTCGCGCAAGGTCTGGAAGGCGCGGAACTGATCGAGCGGATGAAGGCTGACGCGTTGGACGTTTTCGGCGAGCGAGTCCTCGACTTCGAGGGTTTCGCCTTGGCTGACGATGCAGGGAACGCCGGCGGTTTTGGCCAATCGCTTCTGCGCGACAAGGCGCTCGAGGGCGCGATAACGGCGTCCGCCGGCCGGAATCCGATAACTTCCCGTCTCGTTGCCATCGTCGTCGAGTTCGGGGCGGACGTTGAGGCTGGTGAGCAGCCCGCGATGGGCGATGTCCTCCGCCAGGTCCTCGATCGAGACGCCTGCCTTGATCTTGCGGACGTTCTGCTGGCTGAGCACCAGCTTGTTGAAGGGAATATCCCGGGCTGCACTGAGGGTGATTTTCTGAATGGCCTGGGCCATGTCGGTTTCTCCATGACGGACCGGGCGGAGCCTCTCTCCAACCCTCTCAATCCGTCACAGCTTTCCCCTTCCCTCCTCTCCCTCTATCGCCTCCCCACCATGTCCCACCGTCTCTTCGACAAGCGAAGCTTCCCTTGCGGTCAAGACCCGGTAATGCTGCGTCGGGGATCGAAGCCCCTCGGATAAAGACTGGCGCATCCTGGCTTCAGCTTTGCCAACACTGCCGCACCGTCAACCGTGCCCGCGCCTCCACCTGACCCCTCATGCAGCGCACTGAATGCGAGACCTCCGCTAGGCAGTCTGTGACATCCATTGGAGCAACGCCGAACGGCAGCACCACGGCCTTGCGGCCCGGGCTGCCTCTCAGTGTGCGAAATCCGCTCTCGCCACTTCCCTATCACCCGAGGGTGGGCGCGCGACATCGTCCCCAGACCTACTCAGGTTACCGTTTCCAGACAGGACCTATGTCCGCAATCCATCGATGTTCTTGTTCTGTTCGTCGTCCTGACCAGCTCCAGGAAAACGGCGCTATCTTTTTCTCTGGAGCAGAACCCATACTGCGAATGCCTTGCGATCCGATCGTGGCGCCGATGCAAGATCTCTGATTGCCTGCTCACAGTTGTCGATTAGAACGAGGACTTCTGCCCGCACATAACGCGCAAGCGGGTCGTAATCGGCGCGATGACGTTCTTCCTGCAGGATGACAAACGTATCGGCGAATGAGACAATACTGCCCGGAAAGCCGCGGGCTGCCGCTGCTTTGCAGGAATTTTTCGCGACACCGTGCTCGAGAGTCCGATAGACTTGCGCCCATGCCGGTTCACTGCGCGTATCGCCTGTCCCCACCAGTAGATCGGCACAATCGCGAGCCAGCGCATGAAACAGCGCATAGTAAGCTGTACTGACACCACGTTTGAGGTCGGACTGGCGTGGACGCTTGGGGCTGGCCTTGGCAAGCCGCCGAGCGGTGGCGATTAAATCATTCGACACTTAGCTTGCGATCTTCTGCTGTTCGTCGAAATGATGCCGAATATGCGGAAACCGCGTCTCTCCAAGGGCGCTCAAAGCCTTTCGCACCTCAGTCGAAAGACCGTAAGTGAGTTTCGAACTGATCGGCTTGTCCGAATAGGCATAATTCACGTCAACGAGCAGGATGGGATCGCCATCGCTGTCTCGATCGGCCCGAATGTCGGCGCCAGAAAACCCTGCCTGGCCGAGGCGATCACGGAGGACTTTCTCAACGGCCGACTTGGTGGATTTCGATATGGTCTGTTCGTCGCTCATGTTTGCAATATAGAGGATTCTGCCAAGGACCGCCACTCCCGCAGAGACGAGGGCGAGCATTTCATAGCTCATGCGCAGACTGGTCTGTACCAAACAGACGGATGAAGCGCAGTCGTGCCTTGAGATCGGCTGCCGCAATATGCAATTCTGCAACAAGAACAGCTTAGACGATGTAGATCCCAGCCTCGCAGGGGAAGAAAAGATTGGGTTGGAACCTATGACAAAACCTTGGATAGTCAGCCGCGGCCCGATCGTAGCTTCGCAGATCGACATCCGGAAAGCAGACGCCATAAACGCCTTGCTGGTATGCCAGGTCGGGATCCTACCGGGAAGGCAAGGCGATCCTATCCGACCCTTTGCTATCGGGCTCTTTGAGGAAATTCGCCCGCTTTTGAAACCCGGTGTTGGCATCACGACGTTGCGCCGCGCGCTTGCTGCCTTTGTCCACTCCAAGCGATATTATTTCGCGAGCGCCCGGCCCAATTCCGTTCGCCATGGTCTGGACGGTAGGCCGCTGGAAGCCCTGAGCGAGGATGATTGCATGACGGCGCAGAACCGTTTCTAGGTTTGAAGCAAAAAGGCAACCGGCGGTGAGCGAACAGAGCGTCTTCATCCTCCCCTTCCTCGACGCCAGGCGCGACAAAATCAGAGCAGATACATGCGAGCCTTCTCGGCCGCAGAAAAATGCAGCACACCTCGTCCATCTCCTCTTGAGCCGACGTCGACCACCACCCCAATCGCTTCTCAAACGATAGACCCTCGACTGCCAACGAGGATCTTCACCCCTAAAAATCCGGACATAGATGCAACACGCAAAAATTACACGTACCCAGCACCCGGTCGGCCATGGCGGCTTTCACTCCGGATTGATCTCGACTGTCGAGGGGTCGCCCGACGGCGTGCGCTCTGCCAATGAGCGCCCCGTCACAAGCTTTTCCTATGTCTATGACTGCGGCTCGGAACGAAGCGACGCTTTCAACAGTGAAATGTCGCTCTACCCGGCAGCATGCGACGGAAAGACGGACGTGCTTTTTGTTTCACATCTTCTGGCGCGGAACCGGACGGTCCGATCGACGGCCCGTCCGCTGGACGCCGGATACAATTTGATGACGCTCCGTCCAAAGGCTCGTCGGCAAACAGACTGGCGTCTTACTTGCGTGCCCCACACCGGCCGATCGCTGAAAAGCTCACTCCTGCGGATCCGACAGCGCGAGAGACGCAAAACGGCGCCTATGTGGCTGCATCCGGCTCGTATCTCCAGCTTGAGTGGCAATCCTTTACAGGTGACGCGTGGCGCAGGGGCGATTGGGTTCTCCTGCCCTATGTCCATCCGGTCAATGATCCCGCCCGAAGGCGGTTTCTAAGGGACATTAAAAAGGTGCTTGATTTCCGGGGAAATGACGAGGCAAAGCTCGCCAAATCGCTGCTTAAGCACATACGCTCTATGGAAAGTGCCAAGCGGCTGGTCGAAATCTACACCCGGCATTTTGCCGGAGGACACAATGCGATTTCGATGTCACTTTACTCTGGGCCGTTATCTCAACGCGCCGTCGCAAGCTCAAGCCACACCGAGCCATCCCGGCAATGGCGCTCCTCGCTCGAAGGACCGCCCTACGGTCGCTTCTTCTGGTCACATGATGGCATCGGCTGGCTGGGCACGGGCGACGCCGCGCTTCGGCATGATAAATGGCGCCAGCCAATGGCGGACGTTTTTCGAAGGCTTTGATGACCGAATTGCGGTCATGACGTTGCCACATCATGGTTCCGCCAATAATTTCCATCCGGAAATCCTTGGGTTCCGAGCATTGCGGTTCGCGCTTGCCACGACTGTCGAGGCTCGAAACCCCGTGTCTCGCCTGAGAGAGACGCTCGGCGCGATTGAACAGGCGGGTATTCATGCACGAGTTATCGACGATGGACGCTTAAGCACCGCGGGGTCGACTTTTCAAAAGCCCGCGCGCTCATTGCCGGCGCGCCGCTCAACTCGAAGAACCTGGCGGCGACGAAGACCGTTGGTCAACATCTGTGAATCCGATGTGATTTCAGTCGCTTGAGGCGGTTAGTCACGACTAACCGGCCAATGCGCTCCCGTCAGCAACGCCTGTTGAACTATTCCAGCGAACGCAGGCGCCTCTCTTCCACCCGATTGTCTGAGAACTGAAAGCCAGACCCGTTCGAGTGTTTCAGACCATGGTAGGTAAAGAAATTACCAAAGATTCACACCAGCAACTCTACAGCCAGCACTAAACTTCCCCCGTCCGGGCATCCAATATCGCGATGCGTGTATTGCGCGTCTAACCCTGCGAATTTCGCGGTCGGGCAGCAAAGTTCGTTCTACCGAGGGAAACGCAATCCAGAAATACCTGCTATTTCAGTCCTTTAGCGCGGTTAGTCGCAACTAACCGCGATCTACACTGCTTGAGGCAGCCTGCCAACACTGTTGCGGAGCAGAGCCATGATTACCGGACCGAGAGAAAACTCACCCCGCTCGGCGCGCCGCGTCAGATCCCGCAGATATCCGCCTGGCGAATTGATCAGATTTGCGCGCTCAAGGATGCAACCGACCGCCACTGCGGCATTTTCCGGCCCCATAGTCTCGCACGCATCTTGGAAAGCAGACGGACTGATCCCCAGCATCGATCTCACCACCACTGCGGCCGACATGAGGTCGCGCCAGCTTCCAACCGCCCCGCCCGGCCCATAGTCAGCAATCTGCCGGCAGGCCTTCAGCACCACACCAAGAGGGAAAGCCTTCAGCGGCTCGACCATTCGCTTGTCGGGTTTGCGCGGCTTTGCGCCCTGCTCTTTTTCAGAGCTTGGTTCAAGTTCATAGGTAGATTCGGGATTTGAATTCTGTATGTGCTGCTCAAATTGAGCGTCATTGGTGCTATTAAATTGTGAATTCTGCTGGTTGTCCAACTGATTGATGATCTCGTCGCGAAGAAGCTCCATTTCATCCAGAATCCCCGCTACGTCGATCATGGCCGGGGAACGGGGGATGCGGGCAACGAGTTCGACATATATTGCTTCAATGGCTGCCCAATCGCCTTCGGCTCCCTCCTCCATTGCTGCCAAAATTAGCTTGCGAACGTCACGGCGGCAGATCGTCAGGTTCTCCTTGGCTTTCCTGAAAGCGGACCGCGCGGCAACGACATTCTGAGCGATGAGAGCCAGTTCTTCGGATCGGGCGAGCATTGGCGAGAGATCAAAACCGAAGGCATTCTCGATTTCTCCAGCATTATTCTTACGCGCGAAGCGTTTGCCGTTCGCGCTGTCCTTCCGAACGATCAACCCGGATTCCACCAGCAATGCAATGTGACGGCGAAGTGTTGCTCCAGCCATGCCATGGGCACGCAGGATCAATTGTGCGTTCGACGGAAACACCACCAACTGTGCTTCCTGGCGCAATTCGTTCTCCGGGTAGAAACTCAGCAGCGCGTCGAGCACAGCAAGGCTGCTCGACTGCAGGCCGAGCGCTTCCCTGGCCTCAGAAGCGTCCCGAAAGACCTTCCATTTTTCGACAGATTTTCCCGCCTTGATCTCTCTTGTAGCGACTTGGCGCTTCACGAGGGCAAGCGTCATCGATCGCCGCCCGAAGGGCGTCGTCACACTTCCTGTTTGCATCGTCTTTCACCTTTCAAAAGGCAAAAGAAATCGGCTCACCAAGTCGGTGCCAAAGACTCTTGACGAATATCCGTGGAAGTGCGATTCTCAGGTTGCTTAGATCTGAAAGAGGTTTCCACGACGGCGACGTTTTGGGGGCCTTTTTCTTTTTCCGCTAATCTCCGTTGTTCAAATGGTCTTGAGCGCTGTTTCTGGAGCGATGCTCCTCGAAGAGCGCTGGCAAGCGCTCCAAGACGAAGGCTGCGAATTCTGGCATCTCGCGCCGATCGATTGACAGGTCCAACTTGGTTTTGCTTTTGGTCACCTGGGCCAGACGGAGCCCCGTTGCCGTTGTCAGGAGATCCGGTAGTCCGCGCTTGGTGGGTGCAGGTTTGAGGCTGGCGACGAGCGATTTGAACCGGTCGGGCGAGGGCAGGGCTTTCGCCTCGGGCGATCGCAGGAAAGTTGAAGCCTGCTCAAGGTCGCTGTCGCGCGTGAGAAGCTCGGCAAGAGCCACCCAACTTTTCAAGCCAATTCCGGGCGCCGAGCCGATTGCGTCGACAATTTCGGTCGGGATGCGCGTCACCACCGACAGCATGTTCGAGAGATCGCTTTTGTAGACTGACAACGCTGCCATCACCACATCTCGTGAAAACTGTTCGGTCAGCCGGGAGGCAAATCGCGCCTTTTCGATGAATGTCAGGTCCTTTCTTTCATTGTTCTCCTGACCTTGCGCAATTACCAGCTGCTCGTCGGTCAGTTCCCTGACAACCGCCTTGACGGGCCGGTTAAGTTTCGCGACTGCGCGCAAACGACGGTGCCCAAATGCGACTTGATAGCGCCCCGGTGCCTCGGGGTGAGGGCGCACCAGAATAGGGATCTGCTGGCCTTGTTCGCGGATCGCTTCGACAAGACCGTCAATTTCACCGGGCATGCGGTCCTGAACGAAAGATGGATCGATCGTACCCGAATCGAGCTCAATGATGGTCTGGCCTTCTGCCAGGCGCTTTTCGATCTCTTCGGCGCGCTCGAACCTAGCCTTGCCCTCTGCAAAAGCGCCGCCAACCTGGCTGGTGAGACGCGAAGATGCCGCTGTCGCCCCTTCCGCTGGCGGGGAGCCCAGGAGCGGAAGGATACTTCGGCTCTTGACCGGTCTATCAGCCGCCACCGCGACGGCACCAGTCGGCTGGGGGGTGCGGAGGATGTCCTTTCTGCTCATGATTTTCTTCCCCATGCTTTCTTGATCAGTGACTCGATCTCATTGTTGACGTTGTTCATCGCCTCCAACGCGCGATCGTAGGTGGCCCGCGTGAATTGGCCTCTCTCCACCTCGAAAAGGGTCTGGTTCGTGAGACCGGCATCGGAAACGGCCGTTGTCTTCAGCATTGGGAAGTTCAGAACATTTTCTCCGAAAATCGCCCTGAGATATCCGACCATCTGGTTCTGTGGCCCGTCACTCGGCTCGAAACGAGTGACGAGATAGCGCATCCAGTTATAGTCGAAGCGCGCGCCGTGGGAGGAGATCTCCCGAAGCAGGTCCGATGTCATCGACAAAAACTGGTTCATCGACATGACGTCGAGCATCTGCGGATGCACGGTGATCAAAACAGACGTTGCTGCGGTCAGCGCAGATAGGGTCAGGTAGCCGAGCTGTGGCGGGCAGTCGATTACCACAACGTCGTAATTGGGGGCCACCTGGTCAAGCACTTCGCTGATCCGGTGGAAGAACATGGTATCGCCGATCTTCCGCTTCATCAGCGCCCGGGGCGTATCATGTTCGAACTCCATAAGTTCGAGATTGCCTGGGATCAGATGAAGATCGGGAATGTAGGTCGCCCGAACAATTTCGGCCATTGGGCGGGCGTCGTCGTATCGAATGGCACCATAAAGCGTCTCGTTTGCGCCGACGTCGGTTTCTGGCTGGTTGCCAAAGAGTGTGGACAGGCTCGCCTGCGGGTCAAGATCGATGGCAAGCACCCGGTAGCCGCGAAGCGCGAGATATTGGGCCAGATGAGCAGCGGTCGTGGTTTTGCCGGACCCGCCCTTGAAATTCATGACCGAGATAACCTGCAACGCTTCATCGTCGCGGCGGTGTGGAAGATAGCGGCGATTGCCACGGCCCACCTGATCGAGATGCTTGCGTATCTTGTGCATGTCCTCGACAGAATATGACCGGCGGCCGGTCGGACTGGTGCTGACCTGGAGACCTTCCAGCTCGTTTGCGAGTTGACGAAGATATACCTCTTTCACGCCGACCAGTTTGGCCGCCTCGGCTGGCTGAAACGTGCGGATGCCCTTTTCCGCCGTAGGGGGAAAAGTCGCGAGCTGATGCTCTTGCAGTTGCGCCGACAAGGAACGAGAATGGCGCTCAATCAACCCCATCAAGTCTTCATCTTTTGGCGGTAATTTTGCAGCGATTTTTGGCAT